>CAIYOB010000286.1 GCA_903927685.1 uncultured Planctomycetaceae bacterium | reverse complement strand
CTCCCTCTTCGGCGGCCAGGGAAAGAACGGACGGGTGCGGCGGACGTAGTCTTCGTAGCCGGCGGTTCGCGACTTGAGCGATTTCTCCAGCAGGGTCACGCCGGACACGCGCAGCAATAAGAAGGTCATCAGCGCGGGGCTGAACACGGTCCACCACGCGCCGCCCGCCGCGGCGATCAGGTACAGTCCCCACCAGACGAGAAAGTCGCCAAAATAGTTCGGGTGCCGCGTGTATCGCCACAGCCCGCGATCCAGGACTTGCCCGCGATGGGCCGGATCGGACTTGAAGCGTGCCAGTTGCAGGTCGCCGACCGATTCGAACATCAAGCCCGTCGTCCAGATCACGATCCCTGCGGCGTCCAGCCAACTCCAGGCCGCCGCCGACGACTGGCCAACCTGAAGCGGCATCGCCACGGTCCACATCAATCCGCCCTGCAGGCCGAAAACCAGCCACAGGCTGACCCAGCGAAACCGCACGCCGTACGCCTCGCGCATGGCCCGATATCGGTAGTCCTCCGGCTGGCCGTGATTCCGCCAAGCCAGGTAGCCGGCCAGCCGCAGGCCCCAGGCCGTCGTCAAGCCGGTCAGAATCCAGCTGCGCACGCCGTCCTCGGGGACCGCCAGGCAGGTGCTCCAGGCAACCAGGACGAAACCGAGTCCCCAGAAGATGTCGACGATGCTCACATCGCACCGCCACAGGCTGACCGCCCACAAGGCCAGCATCAGCGCCGCAATTGCGCCCGCATTCACCAGCAGGATGGAACCCAAAGTCATGGCGGTTGCTCCGCATTACCCCCGGCGGTCGGATAAGGCTGAATTCAACGTTGGTGCCTGGAACTAGCCGCAAGGTACGAACGGAGCGCCCCCAGTTCTTGCCGGCCTCCAGCGTGACCACTCCCTCGTTGATCAGTCAACCGGCAATCGCGTCGGAAATTAACTGCCGCCCGCGAACCGGCGGACGAACGCCTCCGCCAAACCGGCCCCCGCCCAACCAGCTCGACTTCCCCCGCTTCCAGTTCTCCGACCAGGGTGCGGGCACGCCGGTGGATACGGCCTTCAATGGCATTCATTTGCCGGATCCAGTCACTGCTGCCAATTGTGGCGTCGTGGACCTCGACATCAAACACGGGCGCGTGTACTTCGAGGCAGCCGAGAACCACACCTGCGGTCGCAATCGCCTGGTCGCCGGCTGCCGGCTGCAAAACGCCGCCCTGGCGGATCCCACGAAGCCCGACTTGGCCATCGGCCAGAAGCCGTGGCAACGGTACACGGCGACCTGGAGTCGGGCGGCGATCCAAGTTAACACCGGGGAAGACGGCCTGTTCGCCAATCACCGCCTGCCCCGCAGCGGCGAGGACAACTTTACCATGAACGGCCACATCATCCTCGATCGCGCCGGCCCCGAGCCCGTCTTGACAGACCCGCGCGGTGAACGGACAATCACCTCCGAGAACTCTCGCGCGGGCGGGCGTGTGTGGCGGCTTTTTGTGTCGAGTCTCTGTCCTGAGGGCCCAAGGTGTATGCAAGGCAGCCCGGCAGCGGCGGAATTCCGCGACGACCAGGACAACTTTCGCACGTTCTGCGAGACGGTCGACGATTTGATCGTCGTCGCGGACACGGCTGGCCGGATCGTCTATGCCAATCCGGCCGTGAGCGCCAGGTTAGGCTATACCAGCGCTGAAGTGCAGGGCCTGCACGTCTTGAATTTCCATCGCGCCGAGGATCATTCGGCGGCGGAGGCGATTCTGAGCGAAATGCTGCGTGGCGAATGCCGCTATTGCCCGCTGCCCGTCCAGGCCAAGGACGGACGCCTGATCCCGGCAGAAACGCGGGTCTGGCGGGGCAGTTGGAATGGCCGCGAAGCGCTGCTCGGCGTGGTCAAAGGCCTCAGTGAACAGCAGGCCGCCCTGCAGATGTTCCAGGCGGTGTTCGAGAACAGCCCGACGCCGATGGCGCTGAGCCGGCTGCCGGAACGGATCCTGGTCAACGTCAATCGAGCCTACACGCAGATCACCGAATATGCCAAGGACGAAGTCCTGGGAAAAACCAGTGTGGAACTGGGCCTGTTCACCGACGTGCAGCAAGCCCTGGTGGTGGCCGCGGAACTCGAGGTCACGGGCCGGCTGAGCGGTACCGCCGTGACGATTCGCACGAAATCCGGCGGACTCCGCGAGGGGCTGTTCTTCGGCGAGGTCGTGCAGAGCCAGGGCGCCGCCTATTTCCTCACGGCCATGGTCGATCTCACGCCGCAAGTCACCAGCGAACGCCGCTTGCGGGAAGCCCACGAGACGCTGGAACGGCGTGTGCTGGAACGGACGGCAGAACTGCAGGCGGCCAACGCCTTGCTGATCGAAGAAAACCTCTCGCGCCGACAGGCGGAGCACGCCCTGGCCGAACATCGCGAGCGGCTCCGCTGCCTGGCGTCCCAGCTGAGCCTGGCCGAGGAGCAGCAGCGCCGCAAGCTGGCCGTGGAATTGCACGACACCATTGGCCAGGAATTGGCGATGGCCCGCCTGCGGCTGCAGCACTTCCAAGACCGCTCCGTTGCTGACCAGGAGCCCCACTTGGAGATCGCGATCCAATTGCTGGACGCCGCCATCGGCCACGTCCGCGGCCTGACCGACGATCTGGGCGCCACCGTGCTGTATGAACTGGGGCTGCCGGCCGCCTTGCGCTCGCTGGGCCAGCACGTCGCCAGGCAGCACGCGCTGCGGTTTCAGTATCGCCAGGCCGGGCAGTACCAACCGCTCGCCCGCCAGCTGGAGGTGCAGGTCCTGCGGGCGGCACGCGAGTTGGTCTTCAACGTCGTCAAGCACGCCGGGGCGTCGGTGCTGGAGATCGCCCTGGAGGCCACCGCAGACAGCCTCGCCGTGCAGGTGGAGGACAATGGCCGCGGCTTCGTGCCACACTGGCAGCAGCAGCAAGGCAATCGGAGCACGGCGGGCGGCGGTTTCGGCCTGTTCAGCATTCGCGAGCAACTGGCCATTGTGCAGGGCCGCCTGGAAATCCGCTCGCAGTTGGGCGCGGGCACGCTGGCGACCATTACCGTGCCTGTACCGCCGCCCGCCAATCCAGCCATAGCCCAGGAATAGACCATGCCGAAGATTCTCTTGGTTGATGATCACCGCATCGTCCGCGACGGACTGCGGGTGTGTCTGGAAGGGTATCCGGAATTTGCGGTGATCGGCGAGGCGGCCGACGGCCAGGAGGCCGTGCGGCTGGCCGGGGAACTCCTGCCGGACATCATCGTGATGGACGTCGGGATGACGGGCATGAACGGCATCGAGGCCACTCGGGAGATCCTCGCCCGGGCGCATCCCCGGGCCAAGATCATCTGCCTGTCCATGCACGCCGATCGTGAGTTCATCGCCGAGGCGTTGCGGGCGGGCGCCGTGGGCTATCTGCTCAAAGCCTCGGCCTTTCAGGAACTGGTGGAGTGCTTGCACAACGTCAGCGACGGCAAGACGTATCTCAGCCCCGCCGTCGCCCGAATCGTCGTCGACGCCTACGTCCGCGGCCCCGGCCAGGACCCGACCGATCCGCTCGTCCTGTTCACCCCGCGCGAGCGGCAGGTCCTGCAGATGTTGGTCGCCGGCCAGTCCGCCAAAGAAATCGGCAAAGCCCTGAACATCAGCCACAAGACCGTGCACACCTTCCGCAGCCAAATCCTGTCCAAGGTCGGCGTCGACAGTCTGGCCGAGCTGACCAAGTACGCCATTCGCCACGGCCTGGCCACCGTCCGCTAGGCACCCGAATCCTCGCCTCGCCTTGTAAAGCGGGTGTGACTTGGTAGGATTTTGAGGATGTTTTGCGAGTGGTACCCTAATCGGCAACCCGGCGCGGGCAATCCCCGATGATGAATCAGGATACGGGTCCGGCGGCTGTGGCAATGCCCACCGACCGGTTACAGATCCCTGCTCGCTTGTACGGGCGGGCTCAGGCCCTGAGCCAATTGACGAGCGTCTTTGATCGCGCCTGCCAGGGACGCGGCAGCGTGTTTCTCGTGCCGGGGAATTCGGGTTCCGGCAAGACCAGCCTGGTGCGAGAGATCCGCGGCGAAGTCCAGCGGCGGAACGGCCTCTTCCTGGAAGGCAAGTTCAATCAATATCACCAGAATGTTCCGTACTTTGCGATCCGGGGCATCCTGGGTGCTTTCTGTCGCGAACTGGCTGGCGACGACCGGGCGTCGCGCGAGGCTTGGGAGACCCGCTTGAGAGCTGCCGTCGGCGGTCTGGGGCAGTTGTTGCTTGACTTGGCGCCCGAACTGGAACCCCTGCTCGGCCCGCAGCTCCCCGTGCCCGAGATCAGTCCGCTGGAGGCGCGGCATCGCCTGGCGGGCGTGCTGGGCGAGTTCTTGCAGGTGTTGTGCCGTCCGGAGCATCCGGTCCTCCTGTTCCTGGACGACATGCAGTGGGTGGACGCCGCCTCCGCCGAAGTGCTCACCCGGCTGCAAGTCGGTTCGACGCTGCGTTATCTGCTGGTGGTCGCCACGTATCGGGACGAGGAGGTGGACGCCAGCCATCCGCTGGTCCAAATCGTCGCAGAATTTCGGCGCCAGGCGGTGCCGGTGGACGAGCTGACGGTGGCGAATCTGACGGAGGGCGAGGTCCGCGAGCTGCTGGCGGACACGCTCCAGCCGGCCACGGACCAGCTCGAGAGCCTGGCGATGCTGCTTCATCGGCGCACGGCCGGCAATCCGTTTTTCACCCGCACGCTGCTGGCGTCGCTGTACGAGCAGGGGTTGTTGCGGTTCGATCGGCCGCGCGGAACCTGGTGCTGGACCAGCGGCGAGGCCGGTGGGCACTGGTTGCCGGCAAGTATCGTCAAGCTGTTTGCCGAGAAGATCCAGCATTGGGCGCCGGAGACCGTGGACTTGCTGTCCCTGGCCGCCTGTCTGGGCAGCCAATTCGAACTCCCGTTGCTGGCGATGGTCAGCCAACGTTCGGCCGAGGAGTGCCGGCGACTGCTGCAACCGGCATTGGACGACGGCCTGCTCTTGCCGTTGAACAGAGGCCCCGCTCCGCTGGAGTATCGCTTCCTGCACGACCGTGTCCAGCAAGCGGCGTATGACCTGATTCCCCCGGCGGACCGGCCGCGGTTCCGGCTGCGGGTGGGCCGCTTGCTGTGGGCCCGACTCAGCGACGAACAGCTGGGCGACCGCCTGTTTCAGGTTGTGGATCACCTGAACGCCGGTCTGGCCTTGATCGACGACGCCCGCGAGCGGGTCGAGATGGTCCGCTTGAACACGCGGGCGGCGCGCAAGGCCCGGGCGGCCACCGCGTATCATGCGGCCCTGCTGTTTCACCGCGCCGTGGCCGGCTACCTGGACCAGCCCGAATTCGCCACGCACCTGTGGACCGAGCACCACGACCTGGCACTGCAGTTCTTCCTCGATCGCGCCGAAAGCGAATTCCTCGAAGGCGACCGGCAACTCGCCGAACAATCCGTCCGGCTGGCGGTCGCCCATGCCGTCAGCGCCATCGAAAAGGCGGAGGCGTTGAACACGCTGATCGTGCAGTTCACGTTGCTGGCCCGGTATCCGGAGGCGATTGCCGCCGGCCGCGAAGGGCTGGCGGCGCTGGGCATTGTGCTGCCCGAGGCGGACTATGAAGCCGCCCGCGACGTGGAAGTCGCTGCGGTCCGCGCGGCGCTGCAGGGCCGCACCGTGGCGGAACTGGCGGACCTGCCCGTCATGACGCACCCGGAGATGCGGACGGCGGCCACGCTGCTGATCACCATGGGGCCGCCTTGCTATCGCTCGCACCAGCGGCTGTGGAGCGTGCTCGTCCCCAAGGTGGTGAACCTGACGATCCGCTTCGGCAACTTGCCACAGGTCGGATACAGCCACACGGCCTTTGGCGGCTTGGTCGGCTGGGTGGCCAATGACTATGCCCTGACGAAGGAATTCGGCGAACTGGCCACGCGGCTGATGACCGAACAGTTCGATTCGCCGTCCGACCGCAGCGTGTTCTACCTGATGATCGGCAGTTCGGTGCGGCATTGGTGCGCGCCGCTGCGGGCCAGCAGCGAGGACTACGAGCAGGCCTACGAGATCGGCCTGGCTTCCGGCAATCTGCAGTACGCCGCCTATGCCTTCGGGCACAATATGTACTGCCGCCTGTATCAGGGGACGCCCCTGCCGGAGTTGATTCAAGAATCCGAGCACTCCCTGGCCTTCAGCCGCACCCGCCTGAACCAGTGGGCGATCGACTTGCTGGCCGGCGGTCTGAAGATCCTGGCGGGGTTCCGGAGCGGCGGCGTGGGGCCGGACGAAGACCCGGATTGGGAAGGCGAGTATCTGCGGCAGGTTGCGGCGCACCACAATATCCAGGTCGAGTGCATTTATAAGGTGAACCGGGCATTGGCCCTGCTCCTGCTCGGCCAGTGCGAGCGGGCGCTCGAGTGGTCCGACCAGGCCGAGCGGCTGATCTACACGGTGGGCACGCAGGGCCTGTTGCCCTGGCCCGAGCACGTGTTCATCCGCGCGCTGCTGCGCGTGCGATTGCTCCCGAACGCCCGGCCCGAACAGCAGGTCGCCTGGCGGGACGAACTCGACTACCTCGTCCACCGACTCGAGGTCTGGGCCCGGGCCTGTCCCGAGAATTTCGCTCACAAACTCGCCTTCGTGGCGGCGGAGACGGCCGTCCTGGAGGGCCGCTGGACCGACGCCCTCCGGCAGTATCGCGAAGCCGCGGACGCGGCCGCCAAAGCGGGCTTTGTCCACTGGGAAGGCCTGACCCACGAACGGGTGGCGGAGTTCTTGGAGGCTCGCGGCCAGGGCCGCCTGGCTCAGTCCTATTGGCAGGATGCCTGCCGCTGCTACGACCAATGGGGCGCGACCGCCAAACTGAGCCGCCTGGAAGCGGCCTACGGCGAGCGGCTTGGCCTGGACGTGCCCGGCGAGCAGGCCGGCAACATCCCTGAGGGCACCGGCGACTCACAGTTCCGCCAGGAACTCCGGGGTGAACATCGGCGGCAGTTGCGGATCAAGGCCGCCTGGACGCGTCAGGCTCAGCTGGAAGGGGAGGTCCATCGTCAAGCCGAAGAATTGGCCGAGGCCCTGGACCGTCTGCGGCGGGAGGTCGCGGAACGGAAGTGGGTCGAACAGACGCTGGCGGAACTGAACGCCGACCTGGAACAGCGGGTGCAAAAGCGAACGGCCGAGGCACTCGCGCTGTACCACAACGCTCCCTGCGGTTACCACGGGCTGGCCCGGGACGGGTTGGTGCTGCAAATCAACGATACGGAACTGAATTGGCTGGGTTACTCGCGTGAAGAAGTCGTCGGGAGGATGCGGCTGGCCGACCTGATGACGCCCGCTGAAGCCGCCCGGTTCGAGGCGCAGTTTCCAACGCTGATCGAGTCCGGGCAGCCCTGGACAGCCGAATGGGATCTGCTGCACAAGGACGGCTCCCCCGTCGCTTTCCTGGTCAACGGCGAAGCGGTCTGGGACGCCGCAGGCGGATTCGTCCAGAGTCGCGGAACCGTAATCAATATCACCGAACGCAAGCGGGCCGAGGCGCAATTGCGCAAGCTCCAGAGCGTGGTGGAACAGAGCGCGATCGTCGTCCTGATCACCGACACGGCTGGAACCATCGAGTATGTGAACCGGCAGTTCGAAGAGCAGACCGGGTACGCGGCCGCCGAGGTGCTGGGAGGCCAACCGAACATCCTCAAATCCGGCGTCCAGTCGCCCGAGTTCTACGAGGCCCTGTGGCAGACACTGCGGCGCGGCGAGATCTGGCGCGGCGAGTTGTGCAACCGGCGGAAGAACGGCTCGCTGTTCTGGGAACTGGCCGTCATTGCCCCGCTCCGCAATCCCGCCGGGCAGACGACGCACTACGTGGCAGTCAAGGAGGACATTACCGAGCGCCGGGCGATGAGCGACGAATTGCGGACAGCCAAGGAGGCGGCCGAAGCGGCCAACCGGGCCAAGACCACGTTCCTGGCCAACATGTCCCACGAGATCCGCACGCCGATGAACGCCATCCTGGGGTTCTCGCAGCTCCTGCTCCGCGATCCGAACCTGTCCAGCACGCAGCGGGAATACTTGGAGACCATCGGCCGCAGCGGCGACCACCTGATGGCGATCATCAATGACATCCTCGAATTGGCCCGCATCGAATCCGGCCGCGAGGTGCTCAAACCGGCGAACTTTGATCTGCGCCTGCTGTTGGACGATGTGGAGCGGACCTACCGCATGCGCACCCAGGGCGGACGCCTGGGTTTTCGAATCGAGCGGCTCGGCGAGTTGCCCAGCCGTGTGTGGGGAGATGAAACCAAGCTCCGCCAGGTGATCTTCAACCTGCTGGGCAACGCCGTCAAGTTCACGCCCTCCGGCGGCGAGGTCGCCTTGCGGGTTCGGGCGGACGCCGAACCGCACGGACGGCTGCGGCTGCACATCGCGGTCGACGACAGCGGCGCGGGGATCGCCCCGGACGATCTGCGTCAGCTGTTCCAACCGTATTTTCAGACGCGTACCGGGCAACAACTCAGCGGCGGCACGGGACTGGGCCTGTGCATCAGCCGCGGCTTGGTGCGTCTGATGGGCGGCGAGCTGACGGCCACCAGCCGCGTGGGCCAGGGCAGCACGTTCCAGTTCGACGTCCAGCTGGATCCCGCGCAGGGCGGAGGCCAGGCGCCGGCTGCGCCTCCGCCCCAAGTGCGGCACTTGCGGCCCGGCTCGACCTGCCGGGTGCTGGTCGCCGACGATCAGGCGGAGAACCGCGACCTGTTGCGGAGTGTGCTGACCCCGTTGGGCTTCCAAGTCTGCCTGGCGCAGGACGGCGCCGAAGCGGTGGCTCAGTGCCGGGCTTGGACGCCGCACGTGATTCTGCTGGACCTGCGCATGCCCGGCATCGACGGCTTCGAGGCGGCACGGCAGATTCGCGCCGCGCACGGCTCGACGGTGAAGATCATCGCCCTGAGCGCCGGGGTGCTGCCCGAACAACAGCAGGAAGCCTTGGCTGCCGGAGTGGATGCGTTCCTGGCCAAGCCTTTTCGGGCGCACGAGCTGTTGGCCGAGATCCAGCGCTGGACCGGCGTCGAGTATGTCGTCGGCTCCGACGCACCGCCGGCTGGCGAGCACCTCGTCTTGGCATCGGCGGCGGGGGGCGGTCCCGACCGGCCGGCTGTCGCGCCGCCGGCGGGACCGCCGCCCGTTCGCGCCGCCGAAACGCCGGTATCGCCCGACCTGAGCCGCCTTCCGCAGCCGCTCGCAGAACAGCTGCGCGAGGCGGCCCGCACCGCCAACTATCGCCAACTGCTGGGCCTGATCGACCAGACGCGGGCTCTGGATGCGGACCTCGCGAGCCGGCTCGACGGACTGGTCAAGCGATTCGACTACGCCGCCGTGCAGACGTTCCTGACGAAATCCGCACCGTCTCCGAACGCCGCACCGGACGCTTCACCTGCGGCGCGGGTGCTGGTGGCCGAGGACGCACCGGACATCCAGCGCTTGATGCGCGCGATCTTGATCGGCGCCGGCGCCGCCGTCGACGTTGCGGACGACGGCCAACAGGCTTACCGTCTGGCCCGAGCCTCGCAAGCGGCCGGGCGGCCTTACGACTTGATCCTGATGGACGTGCAGATGCCGGTGCTGGATGGCCTGGCGGCCGCCCAACTGCTGCGTCACGAGGGCTGGCAGGGTCCGATCGTCGCCCTCACCGGTCAGGCCCAGCCCGAGGATCGCCAACGCTGTTTGGACGCCGGCTGTAGCGAGTATCTGGCCAAGCCGGTGAGCCGGCGCGACCTGCTGCAGGTGCTCTCGCGCTACGTTGCGCCGCGCGGGTGAACACGCCTGACGCCGCCGGCACGCCGGCCAGTGCCGACGGTGGACCAAGTGGCTGGGGTCGAGTGCAGCGAGCCCCCAGTCCCAATGCCGGGCGCTCGCTGCAAAT
>CAIYOB010000285.1 GCA_903927685.1 uncultured Planctomycetaceae bacterium | reverse complement strand
GGCCAGGGCATCCCGTGGTGGGCGGCGGGGCTCAGCATCTTTGCGACCGTGCTCAGTTCCATCACCTACATGGCCTTACCCGGATTGGGTTACGGCACGAACTGGAACCTGTTCCTGCAAAATTCTTACATCATCATCCTGCCGCTGGCCGCCCTGGTCTACCTGCCGTTTTATCGGCGGCTGAACTTGACCAGCGCCTACGAGTACTTGGAACAGCGGTTCAACGTGGCGACGCGGTTGGCGGCCAGCCTGCTGTTTATCCTCTTCCAGTGTGGGCGCACGGCGATTGTGCTATACCTGCCCGCGCTCGCCCTGGCAGCTGTCGCCAACTTTGATCTGACGACCTGCATCGTGGTCATGGGCGTCTTGTGCATCGTGTACACGGTGGCGGGCGGGATGGAAGCCGTGGTCTGGACGGACGTGGCCCAGACGGTGGTGCTGATGGGCGGCGCCGTGCTGGGCCTGGTCGTCGCGGTCCAGCGGATCGACGGCGGCCTGCCGGCGATCCTGGCACAGGCTTCGGCGCAGGGCAAGTTCTTCGAGACGGTCGATTGGAGTTGGAACATCGCCGCCGGGACCGCTTGGACTGTCATCCTGGGCGCCGTCTTTCACAACCTGTTCGCGTACACGGCCAGCCAGGATGTCGTGCAGCGGTACTTTACGACGCCCGATCAGAAATCGGCGGCCCGCGCGATCTGGACGAATTTCGTGCTGGTCGTTCCCTCGCAAGCCTTGTTCTTTGCCATCGGCACGGTGCTGTTCGTCTACTACCGGCAGCATCCGGAGCGTTTGGATCCGGTATTCCAGACCGACGCCATTTTCCCGCTGTTCATCGTCCGCGAAATGCCGGCCGGGATCGCCGGACTGGTCGTCGCCGGGATTTTCGCCGCCGCCCAGTCGACCTTGTCGGGCAGTTTGAACAGCGTGGCGACCGCCTACGTCACCGATTTCCACCGCCGCTTCCGCGTCGCGGCCTCCGATTCGGAATGCCTGCGTGCGGCCCGCATCGCCACCGTCCTGGTCGGAGTCGTCGGGATGGGGGCGGCCGTGTGGATTGCTCACGCGGACGTCCGCTCCCTGTTCGAGGCGTTCCTGAACGTCATCGGCATGTTCGGCGGGACGATTTCCGGCTTGTTTGTCCTGGGCATTTTCACTCGGCGAGCGAACGGTCCCGGTGCGTTGCTGGGAGCGGCGACCAGCGCCGCGGCGGTTTGGGCGGTGCACACCCAGATCCACTTCTACTGGTACGCGTTCACCGGGATCGCGACGTGTGTCGTCGTCGGGTATGTATCGAGTATCTGTTTTCCACGAGCCAACAAGGATGTCGCGGGCCTGTGTCTGGGCTCGCCAATCAGGAGAGAAAACACATGAGCACCCTCGTTCAGAGTCGACGGTTTGCGGTGGCGTTGATGGGCGTCCTGTTCGCCACGACCCTGGGGATCGCCGCCGAAGCCCCTTCGTCGTCCGGGCCGCTCCGCAAGCATCCTGCCAACCCGCGGTATTTCACCGACGACACGGGCCGCGCTATTCTGCTGACCGGCTCGCACACTTGGAACAGCCTGGTCGATATGGGCCCCGCCGATCCGCCGGCCAAGTTCGACTTCGACAAGTACCTGGACGGGCTCGCCGCCTGGCCGCACAACTTCATCCGCCTGTGGACCTGGGAGTTGCTGTCCTGGGACACGCGTGGCAACCGCGAGCAGGAACCGCTGATCCACTTTGCGGCTCCCCAGCCCTGGAAGCGAGTGGGCCCCGGCGTCGCTTTGGACGGCAAGCCCAAGTTCGACTTGGAAGCGTTCGACGAGGCGTACTTTACGCGGTTGAGCCAGCGGGTGGCCGCGGCCCAGCAGCGCGGGATCTTTGTCTCGGTGATGCTGTTCGAGGGCTGGGGCCTGCAGTTCTCACCGGGGGCGTGGAAGCAGCACCCGTTCCACCCGGCCAACAACATCAACTGGATCGACGGCGACCTGGACGGCGACGGGAACGGCCTGGAGATTCACACGGGACGCAGCCCGGAAGTGACTGCCTTGCAGAAGGCGTACGTCCGCCAGGTCATCAACACGGTCAACGCGTTCGACAACGTGCTGTACGAGATCTCCAACGAGAACCATCCGGCCTCGACCGCCTGGCAATACGACCTGATCCGCTTCATCCACGAGTCCGAACAGACGTTGCCCAAACAGCATCCGGTCGGCATGACGTTCCAATACAAGGGTGGCAGCAACAAGACGCTGTTCGACAGTCCCGCCGACTGGATCTCGCCGAACCCGGACGGCGGCTACCGCGACGATCCGCCCGCGACCGACGGCGCGAAAGTCATCCTGAACGATACCGATCACTTGTGGGGCATCGGCGGCAACGTGGCCTGGGTCTGGAAGAGCTTCCTGCGCGGGCTGAACCCGATCTTCATGGACCCCTACGATGGCCGCGTGCTGAGCGGGGGCCGCGACGCCGCGTGGCTGGACGCCATGCGCCGCGCCCAGGGTCAGGTCCTAGCCTGGTCCCGGCGCATCGATCTGGCGCAGATGACGCCGCGCGGCGAATTGGCTTCGTCCGCCTACTGCCTGGCGAATCCGGGCGTCGAGTACCTGATC
>CAIYOB010000284.1 GCA_903927685.1 uncultured Planctomycetaceae bacterium | reverse complement strand
GGACTCGCCGTGGACGGCGACGGTCATCTGATCGTGACCGGTCAAGCCGCAGATGGGACCTTGATCGTTGGTGGGTGGACGGTGGGGGAATCCTCGGAAAATCCCCATCCGTGGCAGAATCCTGCCCTGCCGCAAGATGTCGATGGGCAAGACGGTGTGACACCGCTGGATGTGCTTACGATCATCAATTACATCAACACGAACGGGACCGGTGCCGTTCCCGGTGGCGTCACGGGGCCGCCTTACTTTGACGTGGACGGCGACGATCAGGTGACGCCTGCCGACGTGCTGGCAGTGATCAATTTCATCAACGGCAGAGTGGTCAGCGTTGCGTTTGCCGCCGGCGAGACGCCCGCGAATGGTGCTGTTGTCCCAATCACGATGCCAGTCAGCTCCGTCGAGAAAATGCCCATGGCTAGCGGCCAGTGGAACATCGCAGTTCGCAGGACCGCAATTGTCGATTCGCCGGCGATTCCTGAACAGCAAGGTCGTCCGCTCGTATCCCGAGTGCATCCTGTTCCGTTTCCGTCACCGATGGCAACCGACAGCCTGTTCTCGGAGATCGACGGACACAGCAGGGCGACGGGAAACAGGTCTCGTGCCCACTTTCTTGAAAACGTGCTTCCGTCCGTCTTTCGCGGCCGCTCCCCATGATTTTACCCTCCCATGATTTTGTCCTTCCGAGTAAACCGATCCGCACGAAAGACAAAATCATGGGAAGGTAAAGGCAGCATCCTCGGCAGTCCCAATTCCGCGAGCCACGATCGGGTTTGCGTTCCCGCTGCCGTCTGCACGCCGGGAGGAGCCCGGCGGCGGATTGGCAGCGACGGTGTCACGTTGTTTCCTGTCAGCATCGCCCCAGCGAGATGCGAAACGCCTCCAGATCGGGGCACGTGCCGGCGGTGCGAATCAGCGTTTGCAGCTGCTCGTCCCGATCCACGGACCGGATTCTCTCGGCGATCTCTCGCGGCAGGTCGCCGAACCGAGCTTCGAGGACGGCGATGACCGCCCGCTGAGCGGTCTCGCGAGCCGTATCGCGAGCCGTCTCACGAGCCGTTTCGCGAGCGGTCTCGCGAGCCGTTTCGCGGATCTTCTCGGCCAGCAGGTCTCCATACTTCTCCATCACGAGTTCGTCAATCAACGGCGATTCCAGCATGACTTTTCTCCCTCCCAAGACCGTCAGCAAGCTTAGATCATTATACCGCAAGGTCGTCAGGACTTGAGTCACGGCCAGTAAATTCGCCTTTTCGCCGGGCGGAGCCTGCTCTTCAATGGCGCACCGATAACCGCGGGCGTCCTGCGACAGCGCGAAGCGACAGGCTCGGTTGCCGCCCTACATCTGTTGCCGCCCGTCGCCCTTGGCGCCCAACGTCTGGGCACTAGAATTGATCGACAAGTCCAGCCGGAGCCGAACCGCAGGATGACGCCAGTCCCACCGGTTCAAGACGGAGTCCAACCGGGGCGAGGATGGATCTCGAACAACTCGGCAGCATCCCACCGGACAAGATCCGGATGTGTCCTGCTCCCGGCACGGCAACGGAACAAGTTGCCGCGGAGGCGGAAGGTACGGAGGGGCCGTAACGGGAACGAAGGATCACCGCGAATGATGATGTGCCATTCCTGCGTTGCTCGGTGCTTACCTCGCGGCGCCGCCGGGCTGTTCGGGCTGTGCCTGCTCTGTCTGGCGCTGCAACTCTGCGGAGCGGAGGCCAAGCCCATTGCTCCGTCGCACGGCAGCGAATTCCGCCAGCCGGTGCTGGCGGCCGAAGACGGTCCGTTGCTGGGCAACGGCGATCTGTCGGTCAGCGTGTATCAAGCCGCGGACCGGATCGTGTGGCGATTCGGCAAGAGCGACGTTTGGGACCGGCGGCTCGATCTGAGCGATGACCCCAAGCCGGCGCACATCTCCGAGATCGCTCACGGGATCAAAGTCGAAGGCTGGAAGTGCCCGCCGTATGGAGGCGGCACGGTCGAGGCCACGCGCGGCACCGGCAATCCGCAGCGGATGAAGGAACTGTGCCAAGGCGCGCCGCCCAGCTACCAGAAACGGCCGTATCCGTGCCCCAAGCCGGTCGGCGAACTGACGCTGCATCTGCCCGCCGACCAGCCGGGCCTGCAAGTCACTCAGCGGTTGACGATCGAGGAAGCCACGCTGCACGTGGACTGTGCCTGGGACAGCGGCGTGCGGCTGAATCTGGAGTGCTTTATTCCGCCGGCGCCGAATGTGCTGGTGGTTCGCTGGCAACTGACCGGCTGGAACGAACGCACGCAGACGGGGCGCGGCCTGCCGCCCGTCCGGTTCAGCCTGTACCGCTGGGCGGACCCGACGCTGCAGGCCTTTGCCGAGCACTTCGCCGCCGAGTACCTGCACGACGGGTTCCTGAACGTCTGCGATCCCAAAGTCTCCCCGTTGCCGCCGCCCAGCGTGGCGGCCGAGGGCGGATGGTCGTGGATCGAGCAAACGTTTCCGCCGGACGGGCTGTTCTCGGACGGCTTTCGCTACCGACTGGCCCCTTGGGCGCCGGGGTGCGCCATCAGCCGCGTGGCCATGACGGCGACGAACGAAGCCCGGCTGCGGATCATGCCGGCCGGCGAGGCTCGCGAGGGACAGGTCGTGGTCGCGGTCGCGACCAGCAGTGATGCAGGCGGGGCGCAGGCCGAGTTGCAGCGGATCCAGAGCGCGCTGGCCGACCAGGCGACCGACCCGATCGCGAATTGGGCGGACGCCAACCGGCGCAGCGCGGCGGAGTTTTGGTCCCTGTCGCGACTGGAGGTGGCGGACCCGCTGATCGAGAACTTGTGGTACGAGACGCTGCACGCCCGCCGCTGTACCTACCGTCGCGGCGCGGTGCCGCCCGGGCTGTTCCTGCCCAGCACGGTGCGCGACTATTCGCACTGGCACGGCGACTATCACACGAACTACAACTTCCAGGAGCCGTTCTGGGGCGACTACACGGCCAACCACCTGGAACTTGGCGACGCCTATTTCCGCGGCCTG
>CAIYOB010000283.1 GCA_903927685.1 uncultured Planctomycetaceae bacterium | reverse complement strand
CGCGTGCCCAACGTCTGCATGATGGCCACGCGCGACGGCAACACCAATGCCTATCCGCCCTGGATCGAGGATAAGGAGTTCACGGACGTGACGATCCGGAAGCTGACCATCGCCCGGGCGGCCGCCAAGCCCGCGCAGTTCTTTGCCGGCGATATCGCGGAAATCCTGCTCTACGAGCGCACGTTCCTCTCCGAGGACGAGAGCCGGGCGGTGCTGAATTATCTGGCCGAAAAATGGAAGGCACACGTCGCCCGGGAGGATCGGGGGTGGACGCGCACCGGAGAACTGGGCGAACTGCCCAAGCGCATCACCGACGGCTATCCGCTGTCGGATCAGCAGAACCAAGGCAACTGGGTCAGGATCGAAGCGCTCAGCGATGAGTTTGAGGGGACCGAGCTGGATGCGAGCAAATGGCGGCCGGAGTATCCGGGCTGGAAGGGTCGTCAGCCCGGCCGCTTCAGCCCGCACAATGTGACGGTCAGCGATGGCAAGCTAAACCTGACCATGCGCAAGGAGCCGATCCCCAAGGAGTTGGAAGCCCCCGGCTACAAAGACTATACCTCGGCGGCCGTCGACAGCCTGGCGCGGGCTCACTACGGCTATTACGAAGTGCTGGTCAAACCCATGAACTCGGCCGGGTCCAGTTCGTTCTGGTTCAGCCGCACGGACATCCCGAAGCACGGCACGGAGATCGACGTCTTCGAAATCGGCGGCAAGGCCCTGGGCTTTGAACGCAAGCTGAACATGAACCTGCACGTCTGGGAGACGCCGCAGGAGAAGCGGCATTGGAGCATCGGCTCGGCCTGGATCGCCCCCTGGCGGTTGGCCGACGCCTACCACGTCTTCGGCTTTGAATGGGACAAGGACGAGATCAAGTACTATGTCGACGGCGTGAGCGTCCGCCGCATCAAGAACAGCGACTGGCACGACCCGCTGCACATGCAATTCGACAGCGAGACGATGCCGACGTGGTTCGGGATGCCCCAGGACGAGGATCTGCCCTCCACCTACAGCATCGAGTATATCCGCTCGTGGAAGAAGAAGGGGCAGACCCAATGCTGGGACGACAGGAGCAAGCCCTCTATCGCTTTGGGGGGAAACACTTGATGAAACTGCTCGTCTGGATCCTCGTCTTGCTGGCCACGCCGTCTCTGGTCGGCGCGGCGGATAGCGCGCGTGTGCAGTTGGAGAGGACCCAATCCCTCTGCCGTGGTTACACCGAAGGCTTCGTCCATCCCGCCCTGGAACTCGCCTATGGCAAACGCCTCAACGGCCCACGCGGCAGCGAGGTGCTGGAGAGCGTGGAAGCCGTGGCCAAACGCACGGTGCATGGCGAGCTTCGCCCCTGGGGATACGGCTCCGGCATTGAGGACTTGGCCTATTACTCCGACTCTTCGCTCGACCAGCACAGCCTGTATGTCTGCGGCCTGTGGCGGTACTACAACAGCCCCCTGGCGACGGCGGAGGAGAAACCGTGGATCGCCCGGATGATCGTCCAGGTCCTGCGGCGGTTCGAGAAGAACAACTGGTCATTCCTGACGGAAGACGACTCCGCGCCGTCCCATGCAGGAGGGGACATGCTGCCCATGCGCCCGACGCCGGCCGCGCTCCTGCTGGCCGAGCATCCCGGATTCATCCGCCTGCTCAACGATACGGCCCTGGTGCCGGCCGGTTACCAGGGACTCATTGCCTGGAACTACCGACGCGAAAGTGAATAATACCGATTCGGCGCATGTGCCATGCGGATCCCGTCCTCGAGAGCATTCCCATAATCGGCTTGCCCCTGGCGCATCCCGTTTGTGCGGCGGTGAAGTCCGGTGAGTGTGTAACCCAATGGACCCGGCAGTCCACTAACACGGAAACGACGTTCCACCGTCAAGACCCGGGGGCGCAACTCAGGATGAAGAGTATCTGTACCTCAACGTGCGGGCCCCGGCGGACGCGCCGAGCAGGCCGTTTCCGGTCATGGTCGGGCTTCACGGCGGCGGGTTCGTCAAGGGCGGCGAGCGTCTCGGACTCCTAGCTGGCCGCAGCGTCGCCAGCCATTGGCCTGATGGACGGCAATTGGTTCCATCCGGAGACTATCAGGTGAGTCAAACACAATTCTTGAGGAGCATGACAGGCTGATGAGCAAGTGGTTGCTGATCTTTGCGTTGTTAGGATCATGGTCCGTTCGCGACGCCGTCGCGAGCGAATACGACCCGCTGAAGATCGAGTCCACCGCGAGCATCCGGTCCCTCGACCTGGCGGTGATCGATGCGGCTCGCGATCGCGAGATCCCGATCCGCGTCTATCTGCCGACGGAGAAGGCGGGCGAGCCGAGGGGAACACCGCAACCGGTGGTGCTGTTCAGCCACGGGCTGGGCGGCTCGCGGGCGGGGTCGCCGTTTCTCGGCAAGCACTGGGCGGCGCGAGGCTACGTCGCCGTCTTCCTGCAGCATCCGGGCAGCGACGAAGCGGTTTGGCAGGATCAACCGCTGGCCCAACGCATGACGGCCATGCGCTCTGCGGCGTCCGGAAGAAACTACCTGCTGCGGGCTCAGGACGTGCCGGCCGTGCTCGATCAACTTGCCAAATGGAACGCGGAGTCCGGACACGAACTGGCGGGACGCCTGGACGCACGAACCGTCGGCATGTCGGGGCATTCGTTCGGGGGACACACGACGCAGGCGGTCGCCGGCCAGAAGTTCCCGCTCGGCGGACAAGCACTTACGGATGCCCGCGTCAAGGCGGCGATCGTGATGAGCCCGAGCGTTCCTGAGCGGGGCGACATCAACGCCGCGTTCGGAAGTGTGAAGATCCCGTGGCTG
The DNA here is from genome assembly GCA_903927685.1 of uncultured Planctomycetaceae bacterium. The sequence goes on along the minus strand of CAIYOB010000283.1, from coordinate 30,694 downwards.
CTGATGACCGGCACGCACGACACGGCGGCGATTGGCAGCCAGACTCCCCAGTCGCGGCGCCGCGTGTTCCCGGCGCTGGCTCCGGGGGACAAGTTCGAACTGGTGCTGGACAAGGCCGAACATTCGGTGTTCACCGAACGGCCCTTGCCCGGCGACCGCGAGCAACGCAATCCGAACCATCACCGGACGATCCTCGCCCTCAGCACCGCGTTCTGGGACGCTTACCTGCGCACCGACTCCGCCGCCCAAGCCTGGCTCCTGGGCGACGGCCCGCGCCGCGTCCTCGAACCCGCCGACGTCTGGCAGAAGAAGTGAGTTGGCGGTTGCCGACCGCCGCGGTCGGCGCGGAACTCCCGCCCCGGCCGGTGTGTTCGACCGCCGGTTTCCCCTTCGACTTTCAGCGGGAACGTCGCCGCCGGGAACGCTCGCCGGTCGCGAGCACGTGGTTGTGTTGCCAAGCCGAAGGCGAGCCCGTTTCGCGGGTTACGGACGCGGACCAGGAGATCCGGGCGGGGGAGATCCGGGCGGGGGAGTGGATTCGGTTCGGGGTGACGATACAGTATGTTGGAGCGCGAGGTCTCACCCCGGAAGACTGAACCATGAAGACCAAGGAAGAGATCGTCACAAACTGGCTGCCCCGGTACACCGACACGCCCGTGGAGGCATTCGGCAAGTACATCCTGCTGACCAATTTCATTTCCTACGTCCACGATTTCGCCCGGATGGAAAAGGCCAAGATCCGCGGCCTGCATCGTCCCATGCAAACCGTCACGTCGGCGGATGGGATCACGCTTGTCAATTTCGGCATGGGATCGCCCAATGCCGCTACCGTGTGCGACCTGCTGTCCGTCGTCCAACCGCAAGCGGTTTTGTTCCTTGGCAAGTGCGGCGGACTGAAGGAAGAGGTCCAGGTCGGTGACTTCATCCTGCCGATCGCCGCCGTACGAGCCGAAGGCACGTCGGACAGCTATTTCCCACCGGAGATTCCGGCTCTGCCGTCGTTCCAGCTGCAAAAGGCGGTCTCGCACACCATCGTCGCGAACAGCCTGAACTACCACACGGGCACCATCTATACGACGAACCGCCGCGTCTGGGAGCACGACGACCAATTCAAGGCGTACCTGCGGCGGACCAGGTGTATCGGGATCGACATGGAGACAGCGACCCTGTTCATCGCCAGTTTCGCTAACCGGATCTCGCACGGGGCTTTCCTGCTCGTTTCCGACATCCCCATGACACCCGAGGGGGTGAAGACGGATCAGAGCGACGTGACCGTGACGGAAAGGTATGCCGAGCTGCATTTGAAGATCGGCGTGGAGTCGCTCCGGGAACTGAAGAACTCGGGCGAGTCGGTGCGGTATCTTGTATTCTGAGCCCGTGCAACTTCCGGAACCGCAGGGCATCGCACACGAAGAGCACACGAAAAAGGGTCGGGTGTCTTTTTCGCTGCAACACCTTTGAGCCCGTCTCGCTGGACCAGAATTCGCACCGCCAGTACGGACACTTGGCGGGGCGGACGCTTGTGGTATGTTACGTTGGGCGGCACGGCGATCCGAGCCCCGGCGTTACCCCCTGCCGTTCCCGGCACGGCGGCGCCGCCGGATCCACAGCGTGGCTTGGCGGAGCAGGCTGGCGACGATCACCAGGACGACAGGAGCGAGCAGCGTGAACAGGATGAAGATCAAGCGATTGGCCCCCGCGGGCCGCTGCAGGCTGCGCACCAGGTAGGACCCGGCCGCCGCCATGAAGCTGCACACGACCATCAGCAGCAGCAGGCCGCCGATCGTGAATTGGGGCCGCCGCCGCGGCACTTCGCGCTGGCTGTCCGAGTTGGTTTGCATCGTGCGATCGTCCGGCCTGCCGGACGCACTCAATTCCGGGCGTCGCCCCCCAGATCCCGTTTTGTCTGCGGGCGCTGGTTCCGCTACACTATGAACTATCCAGCATGTTACGCCAACCCAGGGAAAAAGACATCCACGTGAGCACCATTCTCGACCAGATCGTGGCGACCAAACGTCAGGAGATTGCCGCCGCCCGGCAGGCTCGTCCCGAAGCGGAACTGCGAGCGGCCCTGCCGGACGCCCCACCGGTCCGCGATTTCCTGGCCGCCTTGTCCGGTCCGGGCCAGATCCACCTGATCGCCGAAGTCAAGAAGGCCAGTCCGTCCAAGGGCGTCATCCGGGCGGACTTTCATCCGGTGGAAATCGCCCGCACGTACCAGCGGCACGGCGCGGCGGCGATCAGCGTCCTGACGGACCAGTCGTATTTTCAAGGCTCCCTGCAGTACCTGGCCGAGATCCGGGCGGCGGTCGACATTCCGCTGCTGCGCAAGGACTTTATCCTGGACGGCTACCAGTTGCTCGAAGCCCGACTGGCCGGCGCCGATGCGGTCCTGTTGATCGCCGAGTGCCTGGATGACGAACGGTTGCCCCGCTTGCATGCCGAAGCGTTGCAGCTGGGCCTGACGCCGCTGGTCGAATTGTACGATCCAGCCAATCTGCCCCGCGTCCTGGCTTGCGGCGCGCGCTTGATCGGCGTCAACAACCGCGACCTGAGGAGCTTTGCGGTCGACCTCCAGCACACCGTGCGCTTGCGCGACCAGATCCCGCGCGACCGGCTGGTGGTCGGTGAGAGCGGCATCCACACCGCGGCTGACGCCCAACTGCTGCAGGCCGCGGGCGTCAACGCGATCCTGGTCGGCGAATCCCTGATGGCCAGTCCCGACATCGGCCCGGCCGTGGACCGGTTGCTGGGCCGCTGACGGCCGGGGCGACAGCCCTACTCGGCCGGCGACACGGTTCCTTTTTCATCCGGGGGTTCCGACAGCAGCAAGGCCACGGCGGCCGCCGGCAGGAACAGCCAGGCCGCGTACAGCAGGGCCAGGCGGTGGTCGCCGACCTTGGAGAACAGCCCGAAGAACACGGTCCCGGCAGCCGCCACGATGCGGCCGATGTTGTAGCAAAAACCCGCCCCCGTGGTCCGCAGCAACGTCGGAAACAGCGGCGGCATGTACATCGTGAACAAGCCAAACAGGCCCTGGCAGACGCCCATCGCACACAGGCACCAGAACAAGTCCTCGTGCGGGCGAGTGACGCTGTACGTCAGGTACATCGAGCAGCCATAGGCCACGCACATCAGGCTGATCGTCCAGCGGTAGCCCAGGAAGCGGGCAATCAAGGCGGCCAGGAAGTTGCCGGCAATCGACGTGAGCATCAGCAGGATCATCGCGTGACTGACGAACGTCGTCCGTTCCAGGTCCGTCCAGGCCTTGACGTCGGGCAGGTTCCGCAGGTGCTGCAGCGACCAGAACATGAACGCCCAATGGGCGGTCAAGGACGTGGCGCAGACCAGGATCGTCAGGATCGTCGTCCGGAGGACCGAGCCGCGGAACAGATCCGCGATCCCGGGCGTCGCGCCCTGTGCTTGCTGTTTCGCCAGGTGCCATTCTTCGGGTTCCGGGACCGCGCGCCGGATCCAGAGCACTAGCACGGCGGGCAGGATGCCGACCAGGAAGACACTGCGGTACGCGTAGGTCTCGCTGGACGCGGCGACGATCGAGACCAGCACGCCGGCGACCATGGCCAGCAGGACGCCGATATTGACGGCGCTCTGCAGCGTCGCCGCAATCCACGGCCGCCAGCGGCGCGGCCACGTTTCCGACAACAGGGACGCCCCCACCGCCCACTCGCCGCCGATCCCCAGCGCCGCCAGGAAGCGGCAGAGCATCAGCTGCCACCAGGTCTGGGCAAAGAACGATAGTCCAGTGAACAGCGCATACGTCAAGATGGTCAGAACCAGCGCCCGCGCTCGGCCCATGCGGTCGCCGATCCGGCCAAAGAACCCACCCCCCAGCGCCCAGCCGACCAAGAACGCGGCCTGGATGACCGAGCTGTAATAGCCCACGGCGGCGTCTGTCTGGCCCACGTGCAGCAATTGCGCGACAAACGGCGTCGCGACCAGCGTGTACAGGTGCATGTCCAAGCCGTCGAACAGCCAGCCCAGCCAGGCCGCGATGCCCGACTTCCACTGCTGCGGCGACAGGTCGCGCAGGGACGTGACTTCCTGACCACTCTCGGCCGAACGAACTGCAGGTTCTGGGCTCATGCTCGTGCTCGCAATTGGAGGCGACTCGCAACAAGGGGAACGGACTCTCGTACCGCAACACAGCGTCTCCACCACGGCGGTCGCCGAAGGCAGCCCGTATTCTGGCATCACGGTCCCCCTGCGCCAACCGACCCATCTCCGCCGGACTCGGCCCTGCCGCCGGGACGAGTGGCGCGCACTTGTGGTATCGCAACGGCGAGGATGCTGCACAGCCGGCGATGTTGGCTGAGCGAGAGCGTTCCTTGGGCGAGGTGGTAGACGTTGGGCCGCCCGCTGGCCGCCACGTGGGCCAACTCGCGCAGCACCGCGGTGTCCGATACAACGTCGAGGATCGCGGCGCACAGGGCCTCGAACGCGTCGCTGCCGATCGACTCAGCCGCCGACCAGACCAGTGCTCGGAGGTCGTCGGCCTGGCGCCAGGCAACCGTGCGGCAGGGATCGTGAAGAGTCTCGAAGTCGATCCACGTAGCGCGGCCGCCTGTGACGTCGCACAGGACGTTTCGCGCCGTCGCATCGCCGTGACTGAACGGGCGGGAAATGCCATCCGGCCACGGCACATTGTGCCGGTGCGTCTCGATCAGCGCGGCGGCCGCAAGTCGGACCGCTTGAATCTTGCGCGACAGTTCCTGCGTGGGGGCGGAGAGAATCGCGGCCAGTGTCTCGCCCGGGATTCGGGGCAGCAGCAACTGGCGGCGGCCGGCACGCTGCGCGAGCAGCGGCGACAACTCCGCATACATCCGGCACTCCCAATCCAGCCAGAGGCTGGTCGGCAGCATGCTGACTCCGGTCGACAACCAGCTCAGATACCAGTTGCCCGGCGGAATGAGCCAGGCGGCGTACCAGGTTCGGGCCCGGATGAATTGCCCGGCGTCCGCCTGGCGGCATGCGTGGCAGGTCTTGACGTGCCTCATCAGCAGGCCGAGGGCCCGGCGGAACCGGTACGGCAGGCCGAATCTCACAACGTCTCCTCGCGGATGCAATCGGTGTAGTTCACGCGGGCCGGCGGCCAGAGTATGGCCAGCACGTACTTGGCCAACGTCCGCGCGTAGCCGAAGACTTGCCGTTCCATGCGCCGGCCCGACGTGCGGGCGGTCAACGTGCGATCGTAAACCAGCCGGTGCCGCTCGGCGCGGTACAAGTCCGCCAGGATGGGCCACTCCTCACCGATGGCGACCGCTTCATCGAAAGGGCCGTAACTCGCAAAGACGCTGCGCGTGCAGAACATGAACGCCGGCATCGCCTTGGCCCGGGGCAGGGGGAGCAGACGCACGACGTTCCAGAACGCCCACCAACACGCGCCTCGCAGGCCCGGACGCTGGGCGGCCAGGCGAAAGATCCCGGCCCCGTAGCCGTGCTCCTCGACCAGTTCGCGAATGCGGACGAGTGCCTCGGGAGGCACGCGCGTGTCGGCGTCGATGAACACGAGGATGTCCCCGCCGGCGTGGGCCGCTCCGACATTGCGGGCCACCGCCGCGCCCCGGCGGCGGCAGGCCAGCACGCGCACGCTGGCGCTGACCGCCAGTTCGGCAATCACTGCGACCGTGGCGTCCGTGCTGTCGTTGTCCACCACCAAGACCTCGGCGTCGCCGGCACGCCCGGCACACGGCCCAGCGGCGTCCGCTCGCCTGAGTTCACTGACCGCGGCGAGCGCCGCTTCGAGCGTGCCGCGAATCTGCGCTGCCTCGTTGCGCGCCGGGATGATAAGGGAGATACGCCGGGTGCTCATGCTCGCTCCAGGACAAACAAATCGCGGCTCAGGCGCGTGCCGGGCCAACGTTCCTCCTGCCGGCACTGCACCCTCCATCCCGAGACGCGGAACAGCTGTTCCAGATTCGGACGATCCCAGAGCCGGGCGGGGCGGAGCGGACAGGGGCACGGCCGGATCAAACCGGCCCGCAGCGCGACGTGAAACATCGCGACGCCCTGCAGCCACTCGCGGCCGCGGAGCAGTCCGTGGGAGAAGGCATTGCCCCAGGTGGATTGAAGGACCAGTAACCGCTGGCGCAGAACGCGGTGCGACTCGCACAGGAGTGGCCCGGGATCGGCAGGATAATGCAGCACAAACAGCAGCAAGCCGCAATCGAAACGGGCCTCAGCGAACGGCAGGACGGCTGCGCGGATCAGCGCCGGCGCGTCGCCTACGACTTTCATGTCGACGACGTCCGCCTCGTGAATCGCCAGTCGCGGGCACCTCGCCCGCAGCGCCGCCGCATTGTGACCCGTTCCGCAGCCGATGTCCAGGACGCTGCCGCAGTCCGGCAGGAAAGGTGCGAGCCGGCAAGCCAGGGCCTGGGCACGGCGCTCCAGCAATCGCTCCAGCAGTCGCTTCATGGCCGCTCCATGCTGGCTGCCAGTGTTTCAAATGACACGGGGACGCGTCCGTCGTCCAGAAGCTGACGAATGCGTTTCAGCGCCCGCGGGAGGAATCCCCGCTTGACGTCCGCAGGATGCACGACCACGACCGGCGTCGCCGCGCCGCGGGCCATGGCGGAGCCTGCCCACTCGAGCATCCAGCCCGCGGCAGCGACGGGGCCGGCGTCCCACGACCACGTCGCCAGCGCGCGTCGGGTCCCGGAGGCCGTCACGAGGGTCCCCATTCCGACCAGGAACGACAGGTCGAGCGCGCCGAGCAGTTCGCGGAGATAGCCGCTGCGCCAGCCCGGCGGGACGACGCCGCGCACCTCGCGCCCGACGCGGGCGCGAAGCACTTCCAGCCCTTCCCGCGTGCGTGCCAGAACCTGGGCCCGCGGCAAGCCGACCAGTTCATCCGCCCGGCCGATCAGCCACGACAGCGGGTCCAACGACCAGCGCCGCCGATGCGTCAGCCCGTGCAGGAGAACCTCGCCTGCGGATTCGTTCAGCGCCCGCCGTAACACGTCCGTCGCCGCGCCCGTGGGCCATGCCAGCCCGTCCGGTTTCGGTGTCACCGCCAGCGCCACCGCGTTGCCCACGAGGGGACGCACGGCGTCGAGTACCGGCAGGATCTCCGGCAACGTGCCGGGATGCACGTCGTGCACGCAGACAACGAACAGTCCCGAACCGGTGCTGCCGGCCACAATCGCTCACTGTTCCACGAGCCAGATGTTGCGGTACTCGACGGGATCCCGGTGATAGTGCAGGATGATCCGGCCGGTGGGGATCGAGTCCGGATCGGCCTTTCGCCGCTGTTCGGCCTGCGGCGTATCGGGCAACTCGGCATCCTGATGGATGGGGACGCCGTTGTGCCGGACGCTGATCCGGCCCGGCTGGGTCCGCTGGCCGTCCGCGGCGTAACGCGGGGCCCGATACTCGAGATCGTACGTCTGCCACAGCAGCGGCGGACGGCACATGTTGACCGCCGGGGCGCCGACTTTGTAGATGCCGCCGCACTCGTTGTCCAAGCCTTCCAAGCCGTAGCTGTCCAGCACCTGGATCTCGTACCAGTTGGCGTCTCCGAACACCAGGCCGCCGTTGGACCGCGCCTGGCCGGTCTTGTCGGCCATCAGTGCCAAGCGGAACTCAAAGTGCATGCGGAAATCGCGGAACGCCCGTTTGGTGATCAGTGAATGCCCGGCCCGCGTTTCCGCGTTGACGGGCGTCACCCGCATGAAATCCTCGCATCGCTCCCACGCGATTTCGGCGGGGGCGTTCTTCGCGGCTTGGACTTCCCAGGCTTCGAAACCGGTGCCGTCGAACAGCACGACCGCGCCCTGGGGTGGTTTCGCGCCGACGGTCGGCGAGAGCCGCACGACGGGTTTCAAGGTGCACGACTCGGGCTGGCCGCTTCCCGGCCGCGTCACTGTCATCTGCTGACCTTGGGCCTGGCCGCTCCAGCCGTCCTGGGCAAACCGCAGCACGCCGTCGGTCGCCTGGCCGGTGACCACGGCCAGCGGCTGGCATTTGACGTCGAACTCGGGCAGCAGGTTCAGCTGGTACTTGCCGTCGCCCCGCGGGATCACCTGGGCGACCAAGCCCTGGCCTTGCCAATCCCCCAGGAATGGATCGGCTGCCTGGTCGGCATGACCGACGACGGCGGCCGCGAGCGTCAGCAGCGACGCGCAGAGCATCACGGTGCGTTGCATGGTGGTTCCTTTGCGTTGAGGGGTTTGTCCTTGGACTTCTTCGCTCCCAGCCACTAATCCTTCAGGCCGGTCAGGTTGACTTCGATCTTGCGGTTCTCTTCGAGCAGTTCCGTCATCAATAAGCCGTCTTTGCGCAGGCACGCTTCGCGGGCCAGGATGGTGGCCAGGCAGCTGTCGATCGCCATCCGGACCGTATCGTTCGCAAAGTTGTTCCCGGTCACGTTCTGGTGAAACGTGGCGATGTTCCGGATGGCCCCGGCTGCGTACAGATTGTCGATCGTGCCGCCGGCATAGTGCTGCTGGCCGCCGCGAATCAGCGCCCGGCCGCCATAGCCGATCTTCATATAGGCATCGCCCAGGAACTCGCACGTGGCCAGCGGATCATCCGGGCCCGTCTGGCCGCTGGCGTGCCGGCCGCTGTGCGTCCAGATCAAGCCGTCGGCGAACTCGTAAGTAATCCCGTACATGTCATGGCTGTCGCCATGCGGTTCCGGCCGCGCGATCCGCGAAACGCCGACGGCCCGCACGGGGACTTTGTCCAGGACCCACATCATCGCCTGGATGGGATGAATGCACGCATTGACGTGATAGCAGCCGCCGATTGCCGTGTCGTTCACCCAGACCAGGGACCGCAGGCGGCTCTCAATCGTCTCGGTCAGCGGCGGGTCGCCGAACAGGCCGCCGTAGTAGAAGCTCTTGACCAACCCCAAGTTCCCCAACGCCCCCGCGCGAAAACGCTTGGCGCACTCGATGACGTGCGGATCCGTGGGCATCTGGTAATCGACCAGGAAGCAGCGCTGGTTCGCCGTGGCCTTCTGCGCCGCCGCCTCGACCTGCCGACAGCCGGGAACATCAACCGCCACGGGCTTGGCCATGTACACGTGCAGCCCCGCCTCGACCGCCGCCTGGACGTGCTCGGGGAAGAAGCACGGCGGCGTCTCCAACGCCACGGCTTCGACGCCGCTGTCGATCAGCCGGCGGTAGCCGGACAAGCCGCTGAAACGGCGCGACGCGTCCACGCCCAATGACTCGCCGGCCGCCTGGGCCACTTCCGGAAAGTAGTCGGCCACCGCATGCATGGCATAACCGCCGTGCTCGCGAAACAGGCCGGCAATCCAGGCTCCGCGGCCGCCGCATCCCACCACACCCAGCTTGATCTTCCGGGCCGGCGCGGACTCGGCGGCCGCACCGGCGGAAGCACTGCCGATCGCCAACGCCGCGGCCGTGCCGGCAATGAACCGGCGACGCGACAGGGAAACAACTGGTTCACGCGCTGGACAGGTACGACGCTGATTCATCAGAATTCTCCCGGCCTCAAGGATGAAATCGGTATCCCCTACGGGCCGCCATTGTAATCCCGCAGACCCAGTGGGGAAAGCCGCAGCGAACACTGCAGCTAGCACTGCTGTCAGCTGCCCGGGCTTTCGCAGTTTCTCCCCGGAACTCCGTTTTCGCTCTTTACGCCAACCGCCCCAAGACACTACGATGTGCCAGCAAGGGCCAAGGATAGGTTCCCATGGAGTTCCCCGATGAACGGATTCGCCTTGCTGCTTGCCACCGCCTTGTTGGGCGTCGACTACGGTTGGCAGCCGGCTAGTGATGGACGGCTGGAGTACATCATCCAGCTCGAACCCGTCACGCTGATCGCGTTGCGCGAAGGTCAAGAGGTTGTCAGTCAGATCGATCCGTTTGTGCGCGACGTGCGCCGCTTTCGGATCCGAGTGGGAACGGACGTCGTGCCCAGACTGGGAACTCCGGCCCCGGAAACAGCGGCAGCACCGCCGACCGCTTCCGCGCCGCCACCCGGCGTGTCCTACGGCTGGCAGCCTGTCAATGCCCAACAGGTCGAATTGTTCGTGCAAATCGCGCCCGATCGGCTGATCGCCCTGCAGAACGACCCGATCGTCGGCGAGATCCCCTTCGAGTTGAGAAACGTGGCCCGCGTACGAATCCGCTCGGGCGTCGCCGAGTTGCCTCGTCAAAACCTCGCCGCGCCCGCTCCCATTGCTCCGGTGTCCGCAACGGCTCCGTCGGGAAATCAGCCCGTCGTCGGGCTTGGCGGCCCCGCGCCGGCCGCAGGCAATGGGCTGGGTGCGGCCGTTGGCACAGGCGCCGCCGCCGGCCTTGCCGGAGCGGCCGCTGCCAATCCAGCCAGCAGTTGGCCCGCGAACAACGTCAATCCGGCCGCCCGACAGCCTTCGCGTTACGATCCGCCCGCCAATGCCGCAGGCCCGACTCCCGGCGCGGCGACCGCCGCACCGGCTGGCGATCCCCGCGCCGCGGCGGCCTTCAACGCCGGCCAGGCGGGACCCGCGGTTGCCCCGCCGACAGGCGCCGGCACAGCCCAGAATCCCAGTGCCGGGTGGCCGACCGCCCCGGCTGCGAACACGCCCTTGCAGCAACCGAACTCGTCCTGGCCAAACGCCGCGGCCCAACCCCCGAGCACCTCGTGGCCGGCAACCGGCCAGCCGGCGGCGGGCGGCTTGTCCCTGCCCCAGCCGCCGACCAGCCCGAACGCCGTGTCGCCGCCCGCCGGACAGGGACTTACTGACCCCAACGGATCGTCCGGCTGGGGCAGCGGAATGCCGGCCGCCGGCGCGTTTGCGGGCGCCCAGCCCCCGGCTACTGCCGCGCCGGGTTGGGGAACACCGGACGACCGCTCGACCACCGAGCGGGGACAATGGACGGGAAACGCGCCAACCGCGGGGGGTGTCGGTTCCAGTTGGACGCCCATGGTGCCGCTGCCTCAGGCCCCGGCGCAGGGGCCGTCTCCGGCTTGGCCTTCCCCGCCGTCGTCGGCACCTTCGACGTCACCCTCCTGGCTGTCCTCGTTTTCCGCAACGGGGCCGGCGGGCGAGATGGTCTCGCCATTTGCGGATCCGCTGACGCCGGCCACTCGTCCGGCCGATTCGCTGGCTTCCCCGACGCAGTCGCCTTGGGGCTCCGCAGGCGGAGCGCTCACCAAGGTGGGTTTCTCCGGTGACGCGGGCAAGAAGAAGCAGCCGGATTTCTGGGCCGATCTGGCGGCCGCGGCGAATGATCCGGCCACGGGTTTTCTGCGCGATGAGCCGGAGGCTTCGAGCGCGACCAGCGACAAGCCCTGGTGGCCGCTGACGATGGCCATGCTCGCCCTGTTCGCCTCGCTGGGCGGCAACCTGTACATGGGCTGGATCGCCGTCGACGTGTATCGCCGCTACCTCGAAATGGCCGACGACGGTTTCGAACAGGATGAGGACGAGGACGAGAATTCGCCGCGGTCACGGGACGACCGCCGCGATTGGGACGACTCGCCCCGCCGCCGCGAACGCGTCGCGGTGGAAGACTAGCTGGGCGGCTTGTCCGGGTTGGGGGACTTCTCCTCTTCCGGCGCCGGGACAAAGGGGCCGGCGTACGCATCGCAGATCGCCAGCACGTTCAGCAGGCCGGCGATCATCGTGTACAGGATCCCCAGGTCGAATTTGTTGCTCAGCTGCTCGTTCCACTCGGCCAATTCGTCGTGGGCATCCTCCCGCACCACGGTTGGCGGCGCCATGATTCCCCCGAACCACGGCTCCTTGCCGGATCGCACCAGCCGATTCTGAATCACGGCCGGCAGCGCCGGCAGTCCCACGCCGACTTGGCACAGATACTGCCAGCGGCGGTCGCTTTTCTCCCAGGAAGCGTACACCACGTGCCCTTCGCCCAGCACCAGACCGAAGAAGTATGTGGCCAGAATGCAAACCATGAACAAGACGCCCTTGACGTTCCTTCCCTGGTACAGATGCCCTGCACCCGGCCACAGCCAAGCCAGGACGGCGGCGGCTGCGGGATTGCGGAGGTCAATCTCCACCGGCAGATCGGAGGAAGGGACGGAGTTCGCTGCGTCTTGTTTCGCCATGATCAACGGGCCTGCCGTGCATTACGATGGTGTTCAATGGCGCCATTGTAGCGGCGAATTGCCGCAACGCCAGATCACACGGCGACGGGCGGAGGGGGAGCAGGACCGAACCGGAGCGTCAGGTTTCTTCCAACGCCTGCTCCAAATACTCGATCTGCCCCTGGATGGCGTCCAGGTTGGGGTTCAGCTGGTACGCCCGGCGGAAGCACTCCAGGGCCGCCATGCCATCGCCCAAGTCCAGATAACAGTGCGCCATTCCCAGGGCGGCGGCGAAGTGAAACGGATTCAATTCCAGCGTCTGCTGGCAATCGTCGGCGGCCTCGTCGTACCGGCCCAACCGGTAGCAGGCGATCGCCCGCTGGTTCCACGCCTCGGCAAACTGCGGCGCCTCGTCGATCAACTGGGACGCCCGCACGAACGCTTCCTCGAATTGGTAGGCATCGTTCAGCCGCGCCACCAACCGCAACAGCTGCTGCTGGCTCTCGCTGCCGTCGCGGCCCCACAAGTCGCACAGCCCGCTTTCCGCCAAAATCCGCACGACGCGATCCGAATCATGCAGGGCCTGGGCCAGGACGGGACTGGACGAGAACCCCCCCACGTAACTCAACGCCAACACGGCGCCGCGGCGGGCCAGGAATTGGCCGCGGCCCGCCAGACGCTCCAGAGTCGGTATCGAGTACCGCGCGGACACCGCCGCAATAAAGCCGGCCGCATTCTCGTCGTCCAGATAGCGCAGGTACAGCCGATCCAGCAGGGGATGACGGCGATTGTCAGTCACAGTAGGGGGTCCCTTGGGGCTGGATGTCTGAGCGTCTGACGCAACTGTGGTCGAGTGTAGTCCGAGCGGCACACGCTTACAACGGTTCCCTTGAACCAAGCCCAATGATTTAGCCACTTTCTTTGTCCGACGGTTTTGGTCACAATGACCGCGGAGCTGAGCGGGTCTGTGAGTCCTGGGCAGGAGGCGGAGAGTATGCCGAGTAGGGAAAGTCTGACGGCCGTGTGGCGCGCAAACTTCTTGCAGCGCTGGCTAGCGCTCGTGGCGCCGCTCCAGTTGTTGTTTTCGTTACAGGCTCCCGCGAATGCCACCGCCGAGGTGGTCTGGAAGAGCGGCGCCGAACTCGCCGAGCAGTTCGAGTTGCCGGCGGGCGTCCGCTGGGGAGCGAATCCTCTTCGCCCCGCACTGTCCAACTTGGCGCGAGAACAGCACGCGGCCATTTTTCTCGACCGGCGCGTCGATCCCGATCAGACGATGGACTTGGTCGTCAGCGACGTCGCCTTGCGCGAGTTGTTCGAGCGGATCGCTCGCGAACTGGGGCTGGGCCTCGGACAAGTCGGCCCTGTGACCTACTTCGGACCGCCTGCGACGACAGCCGTGCTGGGAACCGTGGCGGCGCAACGCGAGGAGCAAGAGCAGGCCCTGCCGCCGCTCGTTCGCAATCGGCTGCGGCGGGCGCAACCGCTGCGCTGGCCCGAACTCACGACGCCTCGCGAGTTGCTGGAGAGACTCGCCGCCGACGCGGGCCTGCAACTCGTTGGTCTCGAACAGATCCCGCACGATCTATGGCCCGAAGCCGATCTGCCGCCGCTGACGTTCGCCCAAGCACTCAGCTTGATCCTGGCCGGGTTCGACTTGACCTTCGAATACGCGCCGGACGGAACGGCGGTCCAGCTCCAACCCCTGCCTGCCTCGGCCTCGATCCTGCGTCGGATTCCGCTCCGCGGCAGCCCGGCCGTCGTCGGCGCCGAAATCCGACGGCGGTTCCCCGACGCGCGGTTTACGATCGAAGCCGGAGCTGTCGTGGTTGACGCGTCCGTCGAAACGGCCGCGGCCATTCGGCGGATGCTGGAACCGCCGGCGCCTCGGCCCAAGCTTCCGACCGCCAAGGCGAAAGTGGAGAAACGCTACACGCTTCGAGTCCAAGACAAATCCCTGGGCGCCGTAGCCGCCGCGATCGCGAAAGAGATTGGTGTCGAACTGCGTTTCGCGGCCGGAGCCGAGGAACTGCGGGACAAGCTCGTGTGGCTGGACGTGAAGGAGGCCACACTGGACCAGTTGCTGCGGACCTTGCTCGATTCGGGCGGACTGACGTACCGGCTGGATCAACAGACCCTGGAGATCCTGCCGGCCGGAACGCCGTGAAGGGAGGCCCGGCACCGCTCGCCGCCGGCACGGGCCGCCGCCGGCACGGGCCGAGGAACCCGCGACCGTTTCCGGGCCGAAGGCCCAGCGGTTTGCCTAGCCCAGCCCAACGGGCTGGGTCACTGTTCCGAATGCTGACCAACCCCATCAGGGAGTGCGGAGCTGTCAGTTGGGGATTGAGCCATTGCACAAACGGCCGGGCCGTTGGCCCTGTTGTGCGTTGGGGGCACTCGGATCCCCAGCCCGTTGGGCTGGGCTAGGCAAATGGCTGGGCCGTTGGCCTGGAGGGCAAATCGACCGAATTCATCAAGGCATCCCATTCCCGGCCCGAGGGCGGTTACCAGCGGTCCGGCCACGCTCACGGGCACGTTCACTCCACCTTCGTAGGAGCCCACCTTCGTAGGATCCCAGCGCTTGTTGCCGCTGCGGCGCCGCGGTACACTCAACAGGGCGGGAGGCGCTGGCCCGCTCGCGAAAGAGGATCGTCGCTGTAGTCATAACCTCGTACCCGTCACTTGCACCATGTCCGACACCGTTCTTTGGCTGCAGAGCTACAGTTCCCAGCTGCGGATGCTGCCGATCGTGCTGACGCTGGTGCTGCTGGCCTGCCTGGTCGGTTTGGCGCGCGGAAAGCGAGTCTCGCCGTACGGCCCCCTGGCGATCGTCCTGCTGGGCCCCTGCCTGTTGTCGCTGGCGCTGGTCGTGTACCCGCAGGCGTTTCTGCTGGTCGCGACCGTCGACGTGGTGATCCTGCTGGTGGCCACGGCGGACCTGCTGTCGCTGCCGCAACAGCGGTCGTTCTCGGTTGAACGGTCCACGCTGCGGATCGTCTCGCTGAAGAAGCGGCATCCGGTGGCGCTGACGGTCTCGAACCACAGTGGCCGCGGCTGGCAGGTCTGGGTCCGCGACGACGTGCCGCAGGAGTTTGAGGCCCAGCCGGACGAATTCGTGCGGCGGCTGGGGGCCCGCAGCCGAGTCACCCTGCACTACGACTTGACGGCCAGCCGGCGCGGCTCGTTCGTGCTGGATTGCGTGTACCTGCGCGTCCGGAGCGGCCTGGGGCTGTGGCAGCGGTTCCTCGTCCTGCCGTGCCACAACGCGCTGGCCGTCTATCCGGACATGCAGCAGTTGAGCGAATACGCGATGCTGGCCCGCACCAACCGATTGAGCCTGATGGGCGTGCGGCGGACGCGCCGCGTGGGGCTGGACAACGACTTTGAACGGCTGCGCGATTACACGCCGGACGATAACTACAAGCACATCGAGTGGCGGGCGACCGCGCGCCGCCGCAAGTTGACGGTCAAGGACTTTCAGACCAGCCAGAGCCAGCGGATCATCTTCCTGCTGGATTGCGGCCGCATGATGACCAACGAAGCGGCCGGCCTCAGTCTGCTCGATCATTCGCTGAATGCCATGCTGATGCTCAGCTACGTCGCCCTGCATCAAGGCGATGCGGTGGGCCTGATCTGTTTCTCCGACCAGGTCCACACGTTCGTGCCGCCGCGCGGCGGCCTGAACCAGATGAACCGCCTGCTGCACGCCTCGTTCGACCGCTTTCCGCAACTGGTCGAATCACGTTACGACGAGGCCTTTCTCTACCTGACGTCGCGGTGCAAGAAACGCTCACTGGTCGTCCTGGTCACCAACCTGATTGACGAAGTGAACTCGCACCAGATCGAACGCTGGCTGAGCACGCTGGCCGGCCGCCATCTGCCGTTGGGCGTCCTGCTCCGCGATCACCAACTGTTCGACGCCGCCAACCTGCCCAACCCCGCGGGCCGCGATCTGTACCGCGCCGCCGCCGCCGCCGAGATCCTCACCTGGCGGCACCAGGTGCTGACCGACCTCCAGCACCAGGGCGTCCTGTCACTGGACGTCTTTCCCGAGGACATGACCGCCCCCCTGGTGAACCGTTACCTGGACATCAAAGCGCGACACTTGCTGTAGCTGCCGGGAGACCGTAGACGACCTGCCAAGCAACAAACCGCTGCCTGCTGCCAGAACATGCGTCGATCATTTCCCGTTCGGCTGCAGTTAGAGATTCCTAAGTTCTCGACCCGGCACACACAACCGCCGCAACGCGCCCCAACGGCGCGTTTGCCGCTTGTGCCGCCGCGATCCTCATTCGCGGGGATCTGCTTTCGATGTCGGCGGTAGCGGTAGCGTGTTGCCGCGGACGCCGCGCCCAACACCCGCATCGACAGCACGAGCGACCGTTCCGACAGACGCGTTGCTTGCCGCTCTTCGTTCCTTGTCCGCGGATCGCCGCTCCGTCATCCGGTCCACGCCAGCCGTTTCCGGTAGCGAGCCAGGAACTGGGTCTGGTCGGACCCGTCCACATCGTTGTCCAGGTCGAAGTCGAAATACGCCAGGTACTTGGAACTGGCCGACGTTTGATTCAGCGACCCGCGGATGCGGAAGTAATCGGTATTGTCCACATCGCGCTGACGTTCGTCGTCGCCGCGATGACGGAGGTGTTGCGGGCGTCCAGCACCACAGCGGCAACGATTCAGCAAAGCCAGCAGAGGGTTTTCTAGCGGGGTGGTTCCTGATTTGGATGTCCAGCAGATTCAGGGAGGCCAGCAGATTGGGACCTCTGATTCCGATGCTCTTGAAGAGAGAAACGGGTGTTTGCCGGGTTCTCCGGCAGATTGGAACTGCGGTTTCAAGCTCAACGAATTCAATCTGTTGGCCTCCCTGAATCTGCTAGAGACCTAGGAACACTCACGAAACAACTTCCTCGCCCCGGTACGCCGGGGAGTGGGTTGGGTTGAGGCTTTGTCTCGCGGATTTCGCGGTCCATTGACGATCAAATGGACTCCACCACCATCAGCCTCGGGTAGTCCACCACCGGCACCGTCACCTCCACTGCATCCCGCTCGCGTGTTACCTGCAGGGATGAGCGATTGCCGGTGAGCGGATCGTACAACGTTCGTGGCGCCGTTCCCGCCGGTAGTCCCTGGATCGCCAGCCGATATTGTTGCTCCGGCATCGGCTTGGTGATGTCGTACGTCATCACATAGACCGCAATCACCAGCTTGCGGCTGCTCACCTGGAACGGCAGGAACGCAAACACATCCTCGTACCGCAGTGGGGGATGCTGCTCGTCGCCCTTGAAGATCTCGCGTGGCGGGCCGATTGCGCCGTACTGCAGCGTCAGCTGCACGGGCGATGGCACCTCGGTCGCGCCGTCGAACGCTTGCGTGAGATTGCGCACCGCCCGCAGCGGTGGCGTGGCGAACTGGTCGAAGGTTCCGTCGGCCGGCAGTTTCGCGAGATCGGCCGGCAGCAGGCCCATGTCCTTGGGGTCCGGCTGATAGGCGTTAAAGAAGTGCATCACAACATCGTCGGCCGAATGCCGTACTGCTGGCACATCTTCAGCAGTTGGAGCATGCGGTCATGGTTGTGGAGCCCGCTCTCATCCCACTTCACGCTCCCCCAGCCGATCTCGATGCGCAGCGCCTTGAAACCCGCCTCGGCGAGCAGACGCACCGCCAGTTCGTCGTTCCCCGGCGACGCCCAGTTCACGCCGATGCCGGCGAGGAAATCGACGGCCGACTTGGTCTGAAGGTAAGCCCGCCAAGGCTGCTTGTAGTCGCTGTGCTTCGGCCAGCGGCAATCCAGCTGCGTCGGGTCCACATAAGTCCGGCACGGCGGGGCGGCAGACGCCCCGGACGCCGCCGTCCAGGCGAACAACGCGACCATGATCAAGCGTTTCATCAACACATCCTCTCCGCGGCTGGCAAATCCCTCGGCGGCTGGCCGGTTGCCGGCCTTTGCCAGCGGCTAATTTGCAGGGGGAATCAAGGCATCACGGATCGGCTCGACCCAGCTCTGGTTCTTCATGTCATAGACGATGAAGTCGCCGTCGAACTGCCAATAGCCCCAACTCCAGCCAAGTTGCTCGGCGGACCGGGCCACAAACGACGTCCAGCGGACCCGCGATGCCATGTCGCCCTTGTCGTAGGCGCCGAACTCGCCCAGGTAAAGTGGCCGGTTATGCTGGCGAGCCCAGGTCTGAGCCTTGTCAAAGTCCCGAACGATGGCCTGTTGCTCCGCCTCCGTGCCGCTCCAGGGCACACCCACTTGGTCCTTGTTCCCTGTCCACGGGGCGCCCTGGTGCGTGAAGGCGAATGGATTGTAGTAATGGACACTGGCGATGATTTGCCGATCATCCGCTGGCAACTCCAGCTTCTCCAGCAGGTTGATGCTGTACCAGGATGCCGGGCCAATGACAACGGTCCGCTTCGGATTGTCTTGCCGAATGATTGCCAATGCTTCACGCAGCCATTGGTTCCACATTTCGGGCGTCAACTTCTTGTTCGGCTCGTTCAGGATCTCGAACAGCACCTCGCTCGGCTGGCCCTGGTACCGGTCTGCGACTTGTCGCCAACAGGCCAAGAAACGATCCTTGTTCGCGTCGGGATTCTCGCCCAGGGCATTGAACTCGTGGAAATCCAGGATGACCAACAACCGGTTGGCAAGGGCCTGCTGGACGGCCCAATCGAGGGTCGCCAGCCAGGCTTCGCTGAGCTTGTGGTCCGGGCCCAGCTTGGTATCGCGAAACGGATGCAGGTTGATGCGGACGTGGGAAAACCCGGCCTGCTTGATCAGCGCAAAGTGCCGCTCCTGGAAGCGTGCCTTCGCGGGCGACTTCCACAGTGGATCGTAGCCGATGATGTTCACACCACGCCCGAGTCGCTGGTTCTGGGCGGCTGCATCGGGAGTCCCCGCCGCTTCCGAGCTTTGCGCCGCCAGCGTTGATGGGGAAGCCAGAACCAGGAGGAATACCCACCACTGCGACACGGTCCTGCGGCGGGCGGTGGCTGACGTGACATCGTGTTGCGTCGTTCGACACATGGCCTGTTCTCTCCAACTTGCGGCAAACACAAAAGGTGGGACGACCTCGAACCTGCCGAAGCGTGTTATCACTCGCACCGCAGGAGAAATCAAGCATCGCTCGGACTTTCACCGGAGGCCGGACTGGCGTGGGCGCCGTGGATCAACCTCCCGTTGCGTCTTGACCCTGCTTTTTCGCCCGCCTGTCCGCTGTCGGCTGCCCTTCAACGGGCACGATGTTGCAGGTCTCGGGCTCGGCATCGAAGTGCAATTTGCCTACCGGCGAGATTCACGGCTGGTCCTGACTCGCCGTCCCGGTGCACGCCGTCCCGGTGCCGCCGATTGCCAGCCCACCTCGATCAACATAAGCTGACGTGGTGATCGGAGCAATCCGTCGATGGCCCGAGGTTGCCCGAGGTTGCCCACGTGGAACCCGCGGCAGACACAGTGTAAGGAAAGGGAAAGTGATGCAACGACGCGAGTTCCTCGGAGCCAACGCCCTCGCCCTGGCGAGCGGCACCGTGGCGGCCGCAGGTCGACTGGCCGCCGCCGAGCCGGCACAGGCGGAGCACGCCGATCGGCCGAATCACCTCGCCCCAGAGGTCCAGATGCAGTTCCTGCGGCCAGGGCAATTGGAGGCCGCAGGCCGCAAGTTCCCCGTGGTCTACGTGCCCTTCGGGCTGATTGAATGGCACGGCCGGCACTTGCCGCTGGGCAACGATGCGATCAAGGCCCACGGCATCCTGGTCAAGTGTGCCGAGCAATTCGGCGGCGTGGTCTATCCGCCCGTTTACTTCCATGCCGGTTTCAAGCAGGAACACCTGGTGCCCGTCCTGACCGACCTGTTCACCCGGCTGAAAAGGACCGGCTTCCGCGTGATCTTGGGCGTTTCCGGGCACAACGTCCGGGAGCAGATCGAGATGATCGACAAGGCTCTGGCTCCGGTCATCGCCGACGGAACCGCGACCGGGAAAGGGTACTGGGAGATGACGCTGAGCCGCGGCCCGGAATCGAATTCCGACCACGCCGCCAAGTGGGAAACGTCGAACATGATGTTCCTGTATCCCGAGCTGGTGGACATGGCCGAACTGGGTGACGGCCCGCTGAACCTGGACATGAAGCCGCCGTCCGGTATCGGCGGCCAGGATCCCCGGCAGCATGCTTCGGCCACGGTCGGCCAGCGGAACGTAGAACTGGCGGCGGAGGCCCTGGGCTGCAAGGCCAGGGAGTTGCTGGAGTCGCTGCCGGAGGACCAGCGGGCCTTCAGCCTGAAAACGGTCAGCCCAGAGCACTGGTGGCTGGTGTAGCCGGTGGAAATCGTTCCCGGCGTGGGCGGCCGCATGCCCGCCTTCGAACGCGTTCAAACATCGAAGAATGGACCGGAAAGAAAGGACAACCAGGAACAACATGCACACCAAGACAACGATTGCTGTGATTGGCGCGGTGGTGGGCCTGTCATTGGTGTTCGGCCCAAGATAACGACGCCGTGCCGGATCGAAACTCGTCAAATTGATGTCGCAACTGGTCGGCGCTGCTCCCGACGGAAAGTGGGCAGCCGTTTCATCGATTTTGCGGTTTGACAGGCCGGTGGATCCGCCATCGAGTTGAGGCACGACGCCCGCCGTGATCGAGCCAGGAAGCCGGTCAGGAGCAGGAGTGCGGCGCTGGGGAGCCGACTCCCGGGAAACGTACGATTGCATGTCGCGCGGACAAGGGCAACAATAAAAGCCGGAGAACTGACTCGGGCCAGAGTCGCCGACGGCGACGCCAAAGGCGATCGATTCAGCAAGGTGAGCGTTATGCAACTGGAAGACTACTTTGAATTCGTTTCCGCCGACGAGATTGTCCTGCGCGGCACACGGATCGGGATGGAAGCGATTCTTACGGAGTATCTGGACGGAGCCTTGCCGGAAGGCATTGCGGTCAATTACCCACCCCTGACGCTGGAACAGGTTCACGCGGCGATCACGGCAAAGTCGGACGCCTCTTCTGGAACGTCTGCTCCAAGTCCGTAACGCGGGTGCGCCGGCGTGAGCCGGTCTCGCTTCTTGATCGAGGAGACAATACCCCCTTGGCGTTCGTGTGTCGGGCGTTTGCCGGGGTCGGTCGTGGGATCGGCTTCGAGCCTGTCGAGTGTCGAGCCGAACGGGTTGGGAGTGGCAGGCCGCCGAACATGACGGGACTGGAAGTCTAACCCACAAGCTGGAAGGAACGCGATCATGAATCGGATCGATGGAGTTGTATCGGTAGTGGCCGATCCAGGAGAACCGGCCACGCGCCCGCTACGGCGGGAATTCCTCGGCGTGGTCTTGAGTCTCGTCGCCTTCGCAGCCGGGGCGGCGGAACCGGCCGGGCCGCCGCAGCCTGATCCGGCCAGGCTGTTTCGCCTGGGCGAGAAGATCGAACTGAAGGGGCACGCGTTTTACGTGGCCAAACGGGGCGCGGGCCAGGTGACGCTCTCCGCACCGCTGCCGCCGACGGCGTCCCTCGGGGCGTTCATCACGCCCGTGGCGGCCCACGCGTCCAATTGGCAGGAGAACGCCGGCCGCTCGCCACAGAAACTGATCGACGGCTCCGGCTGGGGCGAAACGTGGCCGGGCAGCGGGGCCTACGTGCATTCCAATGACGTCTACCAGGGCGGCAGCAACATGTGGAACGGCGCCCCGGATGCGTGGCTGTGGTTCGATCTGGGGCAAGTGCACAACGTCAGCGGCCTGTACGTGTGGAACTACAACGAGAAGGGCGACTGGAATTCCCGCAGTGTCAAGCAATTCGAGCTGTCCGCATCGGCCGACGACAAGTCGTTCACGCCGGTCGGCCTGTTCACGCTGCCGATGGCGCCCGGCACGGAAGACGACCGCGGCCAGGCCGTCAAGTTCGAGCGGCCGGTCAAGGGCCGCTACTTCAAGCTGCAGATCAAATCGAACTACCGCGGCGGCGAGATGGCGGGCTTGGCCGAACTCCGGTTCGCCAATGCCGACGTGCAAGCTCCAGCGCCAGGCTTTGTCTGGAACGCCAAGTATGCGCGTCCCGAGCACCCTCGCATCCCCCGCGGCCAACCGCTGCCGGGTGGGGAGAACTACGGGTTTCCAGCCGACGCCGGCGTGGTCGATGTGACTCAGCCTCCGTACCGTGCCCAGGGCGACGGCGTCACCGACGACACGGCCGCGATCCAACGGGCTCTGGACGATCATCCCAATCAGGGCGCCATCATCTATCTGCCCAACGGCGTCTACCTTGTCTCGGACACCCTCCGCTGGCCGCACGGCAAGGGTGGCGGAGCGGAGGAAAAACGAACGGTGCTCCACGGGCAAAGCCGGGCGGCCACGGTGCTCCAACTGCGCGATGCCTGCCCGGGCTTCGAAGATCCGCGGCACCCGCAGCCCGTGATCTGGACCGGCGAGGCCCCGGCGCAGCGGTTCGGCAACGAGGTCCAGCACCTGACGGTCGACACGGGCGCGAACAATCCCGGCGCCTGCGGCATCCAGTTCATCGCCAACAACCAGGGCGGCATGTACGACGTGACCATCGTCTCGGGCGACGGCCAGGGCGTCGCCGGCCTGGACCTGGGCTACACCGACGAGCAGGGCCCGTGCCTGATCAAGAACGTGCGCGTCCAGGGCTTCGACATCGGCGTGCATACGGCCCGAGGCGTGGCTAGCGAGACGCTCGAACACATCACGGTCGAGCACCAGAACCGGTTCGGCTTTCGCAACGATGGCCAGCCCTGTACCGTGCGCGGCTTGAAGAGCACCAACGCCGTCCCAGCCTTCGTCGCGGCCGGCGGCCTGTCCGTCCTGCTCGATGCCGAACTGACGGGGATCGGCGGCGCGTCCGAATTGCCCGCGGTGGTCTGCGATGCGGGCTTGATGGCCCGTAATCTCCGCACCAGCGGCTACCGCACGGCCATCGAGGATCGGCGGGGCGGCGTGTGCAGCCCACCGCTGGCGGAGCTGCCACGAACCGTCGATCAGTTCCTCAGCAAGCCGGCGGTCAGTCTGTTCGGCAGCTCGACCCAGGGGCTGCGATTGCCCATTCGCGAAACGCCCGAGCTGCCCTGGGGCGATCCGGCGACGTGGGTCGCGCCGCAGAAGTTCGGGGCCCAGGCGGACGACGACGGCGACGACAGCGGCGCGCTGCAAGCCGCCATCGATTCCGGGGCCACGACGGTCTACCTGCCGCGCGGCCGGTATGCGATCGGCAAGACGATCCTGATTCGCGGTCGGGTGCAGCGCATCCTGGGGTGCCGGGCATGGCTCACCGTCGTCGCGCCGCTGCAGGACCAAGCCCAGCCCGTGTTCCGCCTGGCCGACGAATCCGCAGCCGCTCGGCCGGAGATCATTGAACTCGACGGCCTCCAGACCAATTTCGCGAGCGGTCCCTTCGTGTTCCTGGAGAACACGTCCCGGCGAACGCTGGTGATGCGGCGCCTGATGATCAACTTCCAAGGCGCGCGGGCCTACGAGGGTTCCGGCGCGGGCCACGTGTTCATCGACGACGTGGTGGGCCGCTCGTTCCGCTTCCAAGGCCAGACGGTGTGGGCCCGCCAGTTCAACGTCGAAGGCGACGGCTTGCACGTCGCCAACGACGGCGGGACGCTGTGGATCCTGGGCTACAAGACCGAGGGCGGCGGGACCTTGCTGGCCACCACTGGCGGCGGGCGCACGGAAGTACTCGGCGGCTTCAGCTACACCGTGGGCCAGTCGCTGCCCGATCCGATGTTCGTCGTGAAGGATGCCCGGGCGTCGTTCACGTTCGGCGAAGTCTGCTTCACCGACAAACCCTTTCAAACGATCGTCGCCGAGACTCGCGACGGACAGACCAAGACCCTCGCGCGCGACGACCCGTCGTGGCAGCGTCAACTGACCTTGCTGACGGCGGAGTGAGCTTCCACATTCCGGACCGCGCGGGCCGATCCACCAGGACGGGGCGTCGGTCTCTCCGATGCCGAACCGCAGACCGCCGGCCACCGACCTGGAGCAGAACTGAAAATCCTTCCCTAGTACGAATTCTGGATGGCTATGACAACGACACGCGCAACCCGCTGTTTCTGGCTCAGTTTCGGATTCCTGGGCCTGACCTGGACGACGGCCGAGGCGGAAAACTGGCCCGGCTTTCGCGGCCCCACGGGGCAGGGCATTTCGACGGAGGCCGGCGTGCCCCTCGAGTGGAATGTCACCAAGGGCGTGGCGTGGAAGACGCCGATCCCTGGCGAGGGATGGTCGTCTCCCATCGTGTGGGGCGAACGGATCTTCCTCACGGCGGCGCTGGAGGACGGCCACAAGTGCCATGCCCTGTGCCTGGACGCCGGCAGCGGCCGGATCCTGTGGGATACGGTGGTGCTGGAGCAGGTCCCCGGGTACAAGGAGGGCAAGAACTCCCATGCCACTCCCACGCCTTGCACCGACGGCGAGCGCGTGTATGCCGTGTTCAGCGGCGGCAGCATGGCCGCGCTCGATTTCACGGGCGGCGTGCTGTGGACCAACCGGGAGGTTTCCTTCTACAGCCGGCACGGACTGGGTGCGTCGCCCCTGCTGCACGAGGGCTTGCTCATCATGCCGTACGACGGCAGCATGCGCGTGGGGCAGGCTGGCACGTACCCGAACAACACCGACGAGGAACGCACGGGCTGGCAGATTCCGTGGGACCAGGCGTTCATCGTGGCCTTGGACTCGCGCTCCGGCCGGCGCGTTTGGACTGCCAAACGCGGCCTGTCGCGGATCGCGCACGTCACACCGAATATCTTGCGTGACGGGGAAACCGTGCAACTGATCAGTTGCGCGGGCAACTGCATTCAGGGTTTTGACCCCCGGACGGGCGCACTCATCTGGAATGTGGCCAGCGAAGGCGAGGGCGTCACGCCGAGCCCGGTGATGGGCGACGGCCTCATTTTCACCTCGTCCGGGTTCGTCGCTCCGACGTTGCGCACGGTGCGGACGGGCGGGCAAGGGGACGTCACGGCCACCCACATCGCCTGGGAACAGCGGAAGGGCGTGCCGATGCAGGCCTCGCCGCTATACGTAAAGCCCTATCTCTACGCCGTCACGGATGCCGGGATTGTCACCTGCTACCAGGCGGCCACCGGCGAGATCGTGTACCAGGAGCGGCTGGGGGGCAGGTACTGCGCCTCGCCGGTCTTTGCGGACGGCCGCATCTACTTCCTGTCCGAGGACGGGGAAACCGTGGTGCTTGCCGCGGGACCGGAATTCAAAATCCTCGCCCGGAACCCGCTGAACGAACGCTGTCAGGCGTCGCCGGCAGTGTCTGGCGGGCGGCTCTTCATTCGCACGGACAAGCACCTGGTTTGCCTTCGCTAAGCCACGCTGAACTTGAACCTAATCCGATCTCCTTATCACCAATCATGCGGACAGCAAACGACGCTGCCCACGGAGCAGGCGATCGCTGCCTGACGTGTGATCCTGGCGGAATGGTGCGACTCCCCAGCTCGCCTTTTTTTCGCGGTCACAAAGGCCGACGACAACGGAACTTACGGGCGAACGGAGCCTGTAGCCTAGCCTGCAGAGCGACTCTGGCACAAGACTTTCTAAGGCAGCAAGTACTATGATATTCATGTGACGCGGCGCCACGTCCGGCTGTGTCCGTCGGACTCGAGCTTGACACGTTGCTGGCGGGAAGCGCAAAGCAAGGAGATGGTGAATGGAGACACAATTGGCGGCCTGCCCTTGGTGCCATCGAGAAGTGCGGGTGGACGCCGGGCGGAAGCGCCGCTACTCGTGCCCTTTTTGTAAGGACGAGTTCAGTTTCACGCCTGAGCCCGTCCAGAAGAAGGAAGCCCTGTCGACCCCAAGGTCTTTTCCAGAACCGGTGGCCCCTGCGGAGTTCGTCGAGACGCCGTTGGTGAAGGACCTGGTCGATCGTACGCTGGTCTATCTCCAGAATGGCCTGCACGTTCACCTGTCCGGACCAGCGGGAAGCGGCAAGACGACCATCGCCCTCCACGTGGCCCGGCAACTAGGCCGGCCCGTGGTGCTGATCCATGGTGACGACCAGATGGGCACGTCGGATCTGGTGGGCAAGGAGAGCGGCTACCAACGCAGTTATACTCGCGACGAGTACGTCCACACCGTGCTCAAGGTTGAGGAAGAATCCAAGCCCCTGTGGGTTGGCAGGGCTCTTACCGAGGCTTGCCAGCAGGGCTGCACCGTAGTCTATGACGAATTCACCCGTTCGCGGCCCGAAGCCAACAATGTGTTGCTGTCCGTCTTGGAGGAGCGGGTGTTGCCGTTGCGCGGTCAGCAGCTGGCAGTGCACCCCGATTTTCGGATTCTCTTCACCAGCAATCCCGCCGACTACGCCGGGGTTCACGGCGCTCAAGATGCGCTCTTGGATCGCATGGTGACGATCCTCCTGAGCGGGTTCGATGCCGAGACGGAGGCCGGGATCACCCAAGCCCGCTCGGGACTGCCTTTGGCCGAGGTCAAGCGGATTGTCGCTCTGGTTCGAGCCTTCCGCGATGCCGGACTCAAGACCGGCAGCGCCAGCGTTCGGCCAGCCATTTTGATCTCCCGGATCCTGCGGGTGCGCGGCGGCCACGCCTACGCAGAGGACCCGATTTTTGTGCAGACCTGCCGCGATGTGCTTCTGTCCCAGGGCTGTCGCACAGCGACGACTCTCGAGGCGGCTCAGCAACGCGAGCAGACCCTCAGGCAGCTGATCCAGGAGATCTGCGGTACGCCGGTGCCCGTGGAATACCGCGTGATCGGGACGTCACTTCAGGCCCCGCAGGATGGCAGTCCGATGGGAAGACTGAGTGAAGATCCCGAAATTCAGCAACTGCTGTTCCGGAAGATCCAGGAACTGGGGCTGGTCGGCATGCTGCTCAAGAAGGTCTCGTAGTCGCGGACGATAACCGTCCCCCTGGAGCCAAGTCAGGCCCCCTCCGAGCCCTTCTCGGTGGAGCCAGGTTTGGCGATCAGACGAGGCCCATCCCCAAGCGCGGGGATTCGTGTGGTTCTCGAACCGGATTCCACCGGCACGGGGCCGGCGGGGACCTTGAGAATGCGCAACTTGGGAGACCAACGTGCAGGTTTGAGTTTCGGCTCTGGAAACGTCAGTATCGGGCCCATGTCCGCTGGATTCAAGACCGCTGCCCGCCCGACCGTTGTCCGCCCGACCGTTGTCGATGCCGTTCCGCGCCACCGAGACGCCGACCGCCACTGCTGCGGAACCACCCTTCCCGGCAGAGATGGCCACGGAACCGCCAGCAGCATTTGCGGCGATCTGCGACGGGTCCAACGCCTCCAGTGCCAATTCGCCGCTGGCGGAATCCACGGAACTGCCGCCGCTGACGACCGCCTCAATGCTGTTGGTGATCGCATTGACCGCGGCGGCTCCCGCGCCGGCGATTGCGATCGACGGTCCCTTGTCGGTCGCCACACTGCCGGCCGCGGCGAGCGTCAACGCGTCGATCACGGCGTGCGACTGGGCGGAGAGTCCGATGTCACTCGAGGCCTTGAGGGTGGACCCGTCCACCTGCGCCCGCGTGATATTAGCGACCTCGTCAATCGCCACGGCCGCGCCCACGGCCCCCGCGCCGCCCCCGCCTTTGCCGACTTTGGCAACGATGGCCATGCTGGTCGCGGAGCGGGCCGAACCGTGATCTTCTAGCCGACCGACGAACCCCCGAGATCCCATTTGGTGCTAGGGCTTGGCTTCCTCGGCCGCCGGCGTGGCCTCGGGTGCCGCGGGCTCGGTCGGCTGTGGTGCCGGCTTGGCTTCCTCCGCCGTCGGCTTGGCCTCGGGTGCCGCGGGCTCGGCCGGCTGCGGCGCCGGCTTGGCTTCCTCCGCGGCCGGCTTGGCCGGTTCCGCAGCGGGTTTGGCCGGTTCCGACGGGGGTTGGGCTTCGCCCGGTTTCGCCTCGCCGGCAGGCGGTTGCTTCGCCGGATCCTGTGCCGCGGGTTCTCCGGCGGGCGGCTGCAACGGAGTGCCCAGTTGCCGGTACATTTCCTTGATGCCTTCGTCCCGGTCCTGCATCCGCTGCAGCAGGTCGATCAAGGGGAAGTCGGCCGGCAGGGGGGCGTCCAAGTGCTGCAAGACCCGCTGGTACTGCTTGATTCCGCTGGTCAGCTCTTCGGCCGAGATGTCGTCCATCAGGCGGGGATACTGGTCATAGATCTTCCGCCAGTCGCGCCACGAAGCTTCGTACAGCTTGCGGGCGTCGCCCATTTCGGCGGCTTCGTAGGCTTTCTTGGCCTTGTACAGCAACTCGCGCGCGGCGACGGCGGTTGCCGTCTGTTCGGCCATACAGCGGTAATCCCAATACTCATAGTTGACAATGCTGCGGTAGTGGGAAATCCGGCTGGACAGAAGTTCCTGATCGATCAGCCGTTCGGCAAGTACCTCGGCGGCGTCCCGGTTCTGCTCGGGTGCTCGCCGAGCGACTTCGCGGTGGCCGACCGCCGTTTTGCCGAGGGCATCCATGTGGAGCGCGTAGTTCTGTTCCGTCAGCTTATCCTCCGGAACGTCGAGCGCCTCGCGAAGTTCCGGGGTCAACGCAGCGACCTTTTCCTTCCGGATCTCCTCGCGGACGCCGGGGGCCAGTTGTTCGAGCCGTTTCCGCAGCCGCTCGATTTCCTCATTGACCTGGGCGTACGCGCCCAGCTGAACGTTGTGGCCCCACGACGTGGGAATGGGGCGCAGGCCGTACTGCGTCCAGCCTTTACCGGCCTCGCTCCAGGCCAGCTGGGCCGTTTCGCCGAGCACGCCCTCGTCCTCGATGGTCGAGGAGTAGTTGATCCTGGACATCGGGTTGTCCGCGTGGAAGATCAAGGGGCTCTTGCCCTTCAGCGGAATCCCCTTATCGACCGCCCGCTCGGCCCGCTGATACCACAGCTGGCCGACCAGCCAATTGTCCGGCCGGTTATCCCAACCGTAGCCCTGGTCGATCGGGATGCCGTTGGTATGGATGGCGTCGTGGAAATCCGTGTCTTCGCTGAACAGTTTGCGGAACTGGACATGCTCGTCGGCCCGGCCGATCTTCTGGCCCATGATCCAGCCGGTGTTATGCAGCAGCCGCGGGTTCTCGCGATTCTTGCGGATGCCCTCGCCCAGAAAGTCGATCCCTTTCTTGACCCAGTGGTACCGCATCCGGTAGTCGTCGAACTCCACAGACACGTTGTACGACAGGTTGTGCGCCTGGTGCTCCCAGACGGTGATGAAGTTCGGCTGCAGCTTGGTGATCTGGTTCAAGGTCGCCGAGAGACCCTCCCAGTCTTCCTTCTTCTTGTACTCGAAGCTCTTCTCCCACAGCAGGTTGGCGGCCACATTGCGCAGCCCCAGCGTGGCGAGTTTCATCGATTCCCCGGCCGGGTCGATCTCGCCCAATTCAGCCTGCGACAGGTTGTTCTCGGCGCGCAAGCGAGCCAAGATGCCGCCGGCACTGGACCGCGTCGCCGGCTGGCCGATCCAGAACAGCGGGAACAGCAGCAGGACGACCACGCCGATATAGACCACCTTGCGCCAGAAGGACAGATCCTGGCTCATGCCGCGATCTCCCGTGATTTCAAGAAGAAGTTGCCGAAGACAGACAGCACCACGAAATACGCCAAGGCGATCAGGCAATGCTGCGCCAGGAGATTCCCGTCGATGTTGAATCCGTACGCCACGAACCGCGAGGTGTCGAGCGCGCGATAGTCGGGGAAGATGTTGGCCGCGATCCACATGAAGAACATCAGGACCGCGTCAAACCCTTTGATCACCCACTCGACCGGCTTGCCCAGGTCGAGTTCGATGGTCTGATTCATCTGCGTAATGATCCGCACGAACGACTCGAGCGGGCCGCCACCGACCTGTTCGCCCGTGGCCACGCTGACGATGAACTCGCGGAACAAGCCGATGACCAGCGTGATTCCGGTCGCGAACAGCGCCACCGGGGCGCTCAGGAAGGTGCTGAGCACCACGCCAAAGCAGGTGATGATCAGCATCTGCAGCCAGAGACCCAGGTAGGCCTTGCAGAAATTCAGGGCGAACGGCGCGTCGCCGCCCCGGATGTAGACGTCGGCCTGGGCCATCCCGAAATACTGGGACCGCTCCTCGCACTGGACTCGAATCTCGACGTTGCCGTCCTCGTCCACCAGGCTCTCGAACAGATCGACATCCTTGACCGTCCCGTTGGGCTCAACCGCTTTCAACTTGCGCGGGATCTCGTGCCGGTACACCGTGAACTCGCGGGAGGTGAACAGAATCCGTTCGCTGCTGAGCCCCGTCCGCGGGTGCCTGACCGTGATCGACCCGAGAATGCCCGAGACGATATCACCCTTGTACGTGCGGAACACGCTGATATTCATTTCCAGCGGCAGGCCGTCGGGGAAATCCGCGGCCGAGATCCCGGAAAAGGTCCACGCCGCCGAGGCCAGCGATCCGCCCTCGATGTACTTGCGATAGGACCATTCCTTGCCGACGCTGATGCCTTCGCTCTCGCGGCCCGTCCGGTCCAGGAAACGCAGCTTGCCGTATTGCGGCACGCGGGCCACCAAAGCGCCTTGCTGGGGGCCCACGACGTACCGTTGTTCGCTGCCCGAACCCGTGGCCGTCACCGCGTGATCGTGATCCCGGACGAAATCGGTTCGCCCGACGCCGTCCTTGTCCAACGTCACCTGGTGGCGATGATAAGCGTTGCGGCTGGTGACGCCTTGCCAGCCCTCCGGGTCG
>CAIYOB010000282.1 GCA_903927685.1 uncultured Planctomycetaceae bacterium | reverse complement strand
CCCGCCAGCGTCCGCACGATGTGATCGTTCACGAATTGAGCGATATCGGCGGGCGGATGGTCGCCGCAAGCATTGGGATCGAACACCTCCAGGAAATGTCGGAAACCCTTCGCCTCGGCCTCCAGCCGGAACGACTTGTACGCTTCCAGCGTGGGCAAGTCCAGCGCCACGTCGTTATTGAAGGTGACCGAGTACAGTCCCAGGTCCGCCCCCAAGCCCCGCTCGTCGGGCGCACACTCCCGCTTGCCGCACATGATATGGTCCAGCGTCGCCGTGCGGAACGGCCGAGACGGCTGGCCCGTGTACCGCCCGCTGCCCGCCGCCAGCCAGATGTCGGTTGTGTCGTTGGCCCGCACGGCCGGCGTCACGTGGCTGGACTCGAAGATCCGCTCGCGGATCGTCAGCGCCTCGTTCGAACTGGCGCTCATCAACATGATGTCGACCAGTCCCTGGGCGACGATCTCCCGCATCAACTGGCGGTACTCGTCCAGCGTCCGGAAGTGGGCTTCCCGCGCATAGTGCTCGGGGCTGCGTCCGGGGGCCGACAACCCGAAGGCCATGTCGGCATCCTTGGCGTCAGCCAGGATGAAATCTCGGCACGAACGGTCGGCCAGAATCCGCGCCAGTTTCCGGTCCAGTGATTTCTGTACTGATTTCTGTACCACGGCTCGTTAGATGCTCGTCAGGAGGGAGAGTTTTCCCAGCAGTGGGGCTTGCTACACGTCGCACAACCAGCAAGTATAGCATCCGTATCGCGTCCGCGAAGCTAGCGAATCCTCCGACGGCGACAAGTCACCCACGCCGCAATCCGGATATCCCCACGGGTTATACCGGTTTGTCTAGTGTTGCGGTGCGGGGCCGTTTGCTACATTATTGCTCCATGAACACGAACCTGACTTTCGACTGCGTGCTGTGCGGATCGTGCGTGGTGGATATCCTCGTCCGCCCGGTGCCCCTGGAGGCCCCGATCGGTGGCGGAAAACTGCTGGAAACACAGCCGATCGAAGTGACGACGGGCGGGATCGTGTCGAATGCCGGCGTCGCGATGGCCCGCCTGGGGATGAAGGTCGCCGCCTTCAGTTACACGGGTAACGACGATTGGGGGGCGGTGATCCGGAACAATCTGGCACGGGAGGGCGTCAACACACAATGGCTGTTGCCGCACCCGACCGGCGCCACGAGCACCACGGCGGTCTTGATCGACCCCAGCGGCGAACGCAGCTTTGCGCATTGCGTTGGCGCGCCGCGGCTGATGGACAAGGCTCATTTCCTGCAGCACCTGGACGTGTTCGCGGCCAGTCGCATGACGCTGATCGGCTACTATTCGCTGATGCCGCGGCTGGAACCCGACTTGCCGGAAATCCTGGCCGCGATCCGCCAGACCGGCTGCAAGACGGCGTTGGACGCGGCCGGCAGCGGTGGCAAGCTACAGCCGCTGGACCGCATCCTGCCGCAACTGGATGTCTATGTACCCAGCCGGGCGGAGGCCGAGCATCAGACGGGCGAGCGCGACCCGCGGCGGATCATCGACGTGTTTCGAGCGTGCGGAGCGCCGGGCCTGCTGGGGGTGAAACTCGGCAGCGAAGGCGCTTTGCTCAGTCCGGCGGCGGGCCAATACATCGAGATCCCTGTCGTGCCCGCGCCCGGCCCCGTGGTCGATACGACCGGCGCGGGCGATTCGTACTACGCCGGGCTGTTGACCGGCCTGTTGCGCGGGATGCCCGTCGAGCAGGCGGGACGTTTGGCCGCGGCCACAGGCGCCTGCTGCGTGACCGGCTACGGTGCCACGGCCGGCTTGCGGGGCTTCGCCGAGACCTTACGTCTGGCAGGGCTGGACAGTCCGGCTTAGCAACCGATTCTCAGCGAACAACCATTTTCACTACTGCAACCACACGGAGAAATGAACCATGGCTGGCGACTACCGCTTCTCTTTCGGTCCCTGGAATATCCACGAAGGCGCGGACCCGTTCGGACCGGCGGTGCGGCCGAAGATTTCGTTCGCCAAGAAGTTGAAGATGTACAAGAAGCTGGGCTTCGACGCCGTTCAGTTCCACGACGATGATGCGGTTCCGAAGATGGAAGAGATGACGCCGGCGGCGATCCGCAAGGAAGCCGCGGCGATGAAGAAGATGCTCAAGGACGAGGGGCTGGTCGCCGAGTTCGTCGCGCCTCGCCTGTGGGAGCATGTCAATGGTATCGACGGCGGCTTTACGGCCAACGATCCGGCCTGTCGCAAGTGGGCGATCGAGCGGGCCAAGCGGACGATCGACATCGCCAAGGCCTTGGGCACCAAGCTGATCGTGCTCTGGCTGGCCCGCGAAGGCACCTACGTCCGCGAATCCAAGAACGCGATCCAGGCCCACGGCTGGCTGTTGGAAGCGATCAATACGATGCTGGAATACGATGCCGAGATCGAGATCGCAATCGAGCCCAAGCCCAACGAGCCGACCGACTTGGCGTACATCCCGACCATCGGCCACGCCCTGGCGCTGGCTCACCAGACGGTCGACCCGAAGCGCGTGGGGGGCTTGATCGAGACGGCCCATGCCCTGCTGGCCGGACTCGACCCCGCGGACGAAATGGCGTTTGCCCTGTCGATGAATAAACTGTTCAGCGTCCACCTGAACGACCAGAACGGCTTGAAGTACGACCAGGACAAGTCGTTCGGGGCGGCCAACCTGCGCGTGGCCTTCAACCAGGTGCGGATCCTCGAACTGGCCGACTATCCGGCAACCGGGCGGTTTGTGGGCTTGGACGTCAAGGCGATGCGGACACAGAAGGCCGACGTGGCTCACAAGCACCTGACCAACAGCCGCGCGATCTTCCTGCGACTGGTCGACAAGGTCCGCACGTTCCCGCAGGCCGCCGCGGCCGAGCTGATCGCCGCCCGCGACTACGAAGAGCTGGAAATGCTCGTGCTCGGGCATCTGCTGGGCAGCTGAGTTGCCTGCAGGGTCCTCGTTTAACCGCGCCCCAGAGGAAGCTGGCGGAAATGACTTGACGCTGTCAATCCGCCCTCCCGCCAGCTTCCGGCGGGAAGCGCGTACCATGTGCAGCAGAATAGGAAGCCAACCATGCCCACCGCAACTCGTCGCACCTTCCTCGGCGCCGCCGCGGCCGCCACCACGCTGGCCCTGGTCCGCCCCGTCCACAGCCAACCGCCCACCAATGACAAGCCGTTGAAGATGGGCATCATCGGCGTCGGCTGGTACGGGATGGTCGACGCCAAGGCGGCGCTCAAGGTGGGCGGAGTCGAGGTGACCGCGATCTGCGACGTGGACAGCGCGCACCTGGACCAAAGCGTCGCGGAACTCGACCAGCTGCAAGGCAGCAAGCCGCAGACGTTCAAGCTGTATCCGGAACTGTTGGATAAGGCCGACTTGGACGTGGTGGTGATCGCCACGCCCCCGCACTGGCATGCCCTGCAGCTGATCGCATGCCTGGAACGCGGCTTGGACGTGTACGCCGAAAAGCCGCTGGCCTATGACGTCCGCGAAGGCCGGGCGCTGGTCGACGCCGCCAAGAAGCACCCGGACCGCATCGTGCAAGTCGGCTTCCAGCGCCGCCAGAGCCCGGCGTTCCGCGCAGCGGCCGAGTTCGTCCAGGCTGGCAAAGCCGGCCGGATCGTCCAGGCCGACGTCCAGATCCACTATCGAACCGGAACCCTGGACCCGACTCCGCAAGATCCGCCGACGACGCTGGACTGGGACTTGTGGTGCGGTCCCGGCCCCAAGATCCCGTACAGCCCTCAAGTCGGCCATAAGAACTGGCGACTGGAGAAAACCAGCGGGCACGGGCACTTGGTCGATTGGGGGATCCACAACATCGACGCCACACGGATGATGCTGGGGCTGACGACTCCCCAGCAGATTACGGCTGCCGGGGGGCTGTACTACTTGAAAGACAAGATCACCACCCCGGACACGCTGACCGTGCATTTCGAGTTCGACCAACTGCCCGTCGTCTGGCGGCACCGGCTGTGGGGAGCCGCCGAGTGGGATCCGTCGATCAACAACGGCGTCCTGCTGTACGGGGAGGAAGCAACCGTGTTCGTGTCCGATCAACGGTGGGTGGTGATTCCGAGGAACGAGCCCGCCAAGCGGCAGGAGAACACCGTCGCCGGCGATCTCGGTCCGCTGCACATGGCCGACTTCCTGCAGTGCGTCCGCACGCGCCGGCAGCCGGCCTGTAGCGTGGAGGAAGGGTACCGCTCGACGACGACCGTCCAGTTGGGAATGATCGCCTACGAATCCAATTCGGTCGTCCGGTGGGACGAGGCCACGGAACAGATCATCGACAACCCGTCGGCGGCCGGTTTGCTGAAACGCCCGTATCGCGAACCCTACGTGCATCCCCACCGGGTCTCGTGAGGCACCGTTCCGTCATCGTCGCAGTCGGGCTGGTATCCCGCTCGCCCCTCGCGCTGGCTCACTTCCATCCGGTCAAGAACTCATCCACGGCGGCTCGAAACTCGGTTTCCGCCACCGCCAGGATGTCGTTGTGGTCGGCCCTCGGCAGTTCGACAAAACGCTTGGGGATGCCGCTGGCGGAACGGGGCGGCGCAGCCTCGAACAGGCGTCGCCCCAGTTCGATCGGGATGATCGTGTCGCGGCGCCCGTGGATGTGCAACAGCGGGCAGGTTACCTGCGGCATCCGCGCGACGGAGGGATAGCGGTCGACCAGCAGCCAGCGGACAGGCAGCCAAGGATAATGGTAGGCGGCGGCATCGGGCAGCGAACTGAACGTGGCCCGCAGCACCAGCCCGCCCGGCGGCGTGCCGGCCGCACACTGTTCGGCGGCCAATCGGACAGCGACGCCGCCGCCCAGGGATTCGCCGCACAAGATCAAGCGCGCGGGGGCGATGCGGCGAGTCTGCGTGGCATAGGTCCACGCGGCCGTGGCGTCGGCCGCTAACCGCGCTTCGCTGGGTGAGCCGGGGTTGTCGCCGTAGCCGCGATAGTCGAAGACGAACACGTCGCAGCCCAGTTGCGCGAATACCTCGAACTCTGGAACCCGCCAAGCGCGATGGCCGGCGTTGCCCGAAAAATACAGAACCACGGGCCGGCCGCAAGCCAACTGCATGTCGCACTGCTTGGGATCGGCGGCCGACTGGCCGGGAGGCAGGATGTGCCAGCCGCGGAGTTCCAGGCCGTCGTCAGCCGTCAGCGTGATCGTGTGCACACGCCCGGGCGAGAGGCCGGCGTCTTGGGGTTCGATTCGGGACTCGCGGTCCGGCAGGTAAATCAACGCGCGTTGCAGGACGGCTAACATGACGACGATGGCCAGGTACGTGGACAACCCAAACAGGAGCAGCCGCCGGACTGTCTTGAGCTGCGGCGATTTCGGCGGCGTGGTGGAATGCGGATTCATCGGGCACCTCGGGCGCATTGTATCGCCACAGTCCACCGTTTGGCAGATGGTGCGGCGTGCGGTACATTGAACGGGCAAGACATCAAGGCGGGCAGCCGGTGCGGACGACGGCGTCGCACCGCCGGCCCGCAGTTCCCTTCCCCCCACAGGAGATCGAGCGATGCGACCTTGGTATCTGTTATCCAGCGGGATCGTGATCGGACTGCTGCTGGCCGCCGGATTCGGCTTTGCGTGGCCGGGCGAGTCGCCTGCAACCCCTGCGAGCGCTGGCGCCGAGTCCCCCGCGGCACCGGCCGCCGGCCCCGTGACCTTTGCCGGGCTGCCCGTCCGAGCGGACGACGGCAAGCTGGGGGTGATCGTGTTCGGCGCGCACCCGGACGATTGCGAAATCCGCGCCGGCGGAGCCGCGGCGCTGTGGTCCCAACTGGGACACGCCGTCAAGATGGTCTCAATGACCAACGGCGACATCGGCCACTGGGGCATGGCCGGCGGCCCGCTGGCTCTGCGGCGGTTCAACGAAGTGCAGGATGCCGCCGGTGTCTTGGGTGTGACCAGCGAAGTCCTGGATATCCACGACGGCGAACTGATGCCAACCTTGGAGAACCGCAAGATCATGACGCGACTGATCCGCCAGTGGAATGCGGACATCGTGATCGCCCACCGGCCCAACGACTATCATCCCGACCACCGCTATACGGGCGTGCTGATGCAGGACAGCGCGTACATGGTCGCCGTCCCCTTCTTGTGCCCGGATACGCCAGCCCTGAAGAAGAACCCCGTCTACTTGTACTCGTACGACAACTTCAAGACGCCCAATCCGTTCCGGCCCGACATCGTTGTGGCAATCGATCCGGTGATCGAGAAGAAGGCCGAGGCCCTGGCGCTGCTCGAGTCCCAATTCGTCGAAGGCGGGGCCACCGGCAGTCCGGATCGCGTGCCGCAGAACGAGGAGGAGCGCCAGGCGGCCCTCGAACGCGTACGGGAGAGTTTCCGGCGGCGAGCGGCCCAAATCGCCGACCAGTGCCGCAGCAAATTGGTCGAGCTGTACGGCGAACAGCAGGGCAAGCAGGTCAAGTACGCTGAGGCGTTCGAGATCTGTGAATACGGCCGCCAGCCCAGCCAGGACGAACTGCGGAAGCTGTTCCCGTTCCTGCCGTGACGTCGGCGGGAACGCCCTAATATCGCGGCAGGCTGGTGTCGACCAGCAGCGACCAGGTGTCGATGCCGCCGGTCATGTTCTGCGTCTGGGCAAAGCCTTGGTTGCGGAGCCACAGGGCGACCTTCAGGCTGCGTCCGCCGTGGTGGCAATGGACCACGATCCGGCGGTCGCGGTGCGGCGCCAGTTCAGCCAGACGCGCGGGGATCTCCTGCATCGGGACCAGCTTGGCGCCTTCGATCCGCGCCAAGGCGTGCTCGTTCGGTTCGCGGCAGTCCAACAGCAGAAACTCCTCGCCGGAGTCCAGCAGGTCCTTGACGGAACGGACGTCGATGTGCAAGGGCAGGTCGGTCATCGTCGTTACCCCGGCGGCCATCCCAGCGGCCGGCCGCCGAGGATATGGACATGCAAGTGGTTGACCGCTTGCCCGGCATCCGGTCCGCAGTTGACGACCAGCCGGTAGCCGTTGTTCAGTTCCAGTTGCTGGGCGATCTTGCCGGCGGCCAACAGCAGATGGCCCGCCAGCGACTGGTCCTCTGGCGTCAAATCGTTCACCGCCGGAATCTCTTTTTTCGGGATCAGCAGCACGTGCACCGGGGCCTTGGGCGAGATATCCCGAAAGGCCAGGCACCATTCGTCCTCGTACACGATGTCCGCGGGGATCTCACGGTCGATGATGCGTTTGAAAATGGTCTTGTCCGCCATTTCGCTCTCCCTTACCAGTTCAGTCCGAAGCGATCCCCGCCAGCCTCTTGGCTGGTCCCGCCCTTGAGCGGCTTGCCCGTGGGCTTGACCGCCGGCTTCCGCACCGGCTCTTCGGGTGCTTCCTGTTCCGCGGCCGCCGGTGCCGCTTCGGGCAGCGGATGGGCGTCCTTCAACGACAAGCTGATCCGTTGCGATTCGCCGTCGACCGACAGCACCTTGACCTCGACTTCTTCGCCTTCGCGGACCACATTCGTGACTTGCAGCACGCGGTGGTGGGCGAGTTCCGAGATGTGGATCAGGCCCTCGATGCCCGGGGCCAACTTGACAAACGCCCCAAACTTGGCCGTCCGCGTGACCACGCCCTTGACCACCGCATCCACCGGGAAGCGAGCTTCGGCGTCCGTCCAGGGATGATCCAACAGGTCGCGGTAATTGAGGCCGATCTTGCCCGTGTCGCGGTCAACTCTCTCGACCTTGACCCGGATCTTCTGGCCGGCCTGCAGGACCTCGCTGGGATGCGAGATGCGGTCCCAGCTCAGCTGGCTGATGTGCACCAGACCGTCCAAGCCGCCGATGTCCACGAACGCCCCAAAATCCCGGACGCTGGTCACGAGGCCTTCGCGGACATCGCCGACTTGCAGCTCGTCCAGCAGTTTCTGGCGTTGCTCTTCCTTTTCCCGTTCCACGAAAGCCCGGTGGCTGAGGACCAGATTCCGTCGCCGCTCGTTGGCTTCGGTGACCACACACAGCAGTTTCTTGTCGTGGTAATCCGCGAAATTCTCGACCCGGAAGACGTCGATCTGGCTGGCCGGAATGAAGCCGCGGATCTGCCCCACCTGGCACTCGAGGCCGCCGGTGTTCGAACCGGACACGCGGGCTTCGACAAGCGCACCGTCCACCAAGTCGGACCAGTCCTCGACGGCGATCGACGAACCGGGCACGCGCAATTCGTACAGGCCGTCTTCGGCATTGAAGCTGCTGACGACGACATTCAGCTCTGCCCCCACCTGCGGCGGATCGCCGAACGTGCGCAGCGAAGCCACGCCTTCGTTGTGACCGGGAAGGGCAAAGAACACGTCGTCCCCGTGGACCTTGACGACGAACCCGCGGAGCGGCGTGTCCACCTCGAGGCCCGCGCCTACGGCCGCTGCGCCCGGCACGCCGGACACGAGTTCCTCCATGCTGGTTCCGGCGAAGGCCGATTCGAACTCCTGCTCCAAGTCCGACGACAGCGGCTGTCGGCGGGAGGGCCGCGGGACCTTGACGCGCGGACCTTCCGACGCTTCGCCGTCCAGCAGTGGATCCCGGTCCGGGGCTTCGTCGTCCTCGCGCCGCTTCCGCGGTCCGCCGCCGCGGTTGCGGGCATCGCCGCGGCGGGGCGGCCCGCCCCGGTTGTCGCCAAAGGACTTGCGCGGCCCGGCGGTCCCTGGGCGGCGCAGGGGCGGAGCGGAGTGCCCCGGCGCGGCAGACGGGTCCGCCTGCCCGGCAGTCGCAACCGGATCCGCCGCGGCGGATGCTGCTGCCGCCCGGGCATCCGGCTGGCTCGCAACAGGGGCTGGCGACGAAGAGGTGAAGGACGTAGTGTCGGCGGGCAGGGAATTGGGATCGTTGTTCATCGGGAAACCGAACGGTTGCGGATACGGAGAACACCAGCGTGCACACTGGCCTTTCAGCCGCAATCAGTGTACCATGCCCAACGAGGCAAAGGTAGGGACCCGGGCATGGGTCCGGCCAGTTCTTTGCGGCGGTAGGGCGATGAGTCAAAACTATAGCGATCCCGTAGGGTTTAACGTCTCCAAGTACGGCGTAGGATGTCGGGCACTGCTGTCCGGCGACCGGCTGTGCGAATTGGGGCCGGGGGTGCCTGAGGCGGACCGCCGGCTGGATTTGGCGGCCCTGGACGACGCGGCCTTGTTCGACACACGGAAAGTGGTCGACAGCACTATGGCGGCCGCATGCCGGGCCGGGGTGTGGCTGCTGCATGATTTCCTGGATCAATCTCACACGATCAGCCAGGGCATCCACACGCCGACGGGCAGCTACTGGCACGGTATCATGCATCGGCGGGAGCCTGATTATTTCAACGCCAAGTACTGGTTTCAGCGCGTTGGCGGGCATCCCGTGTTCGGGCCCTTGTGCGCGGCCGCCCGGCGACTGGCAAGCCAAGCTCCGCTCGATCGGTCCGCAGCGTTCCTGATGGAGCAGGAGGCTTGGGAGCCGTTTGCCTTTATCGACCTGTGCGAGGCCGTCGTCCGGGGGCGTTCGAAACAGGAATCGCTGTGCCGTCAGATCGCACGGGCGGAATGGGAACTGTTGTTCGACTACAGCTATCGGCTGGCCGTCGGTGAGGGACTGGCCGGCGGCGGGAAGTAACCCAGATCAACGAACCGGGAGTGTCGACGCGATGGCGTTTCAGTTTCAGTGCCCCCAGTGTGCCGGCCTGATGCAAGCAGAGGACTTTCAGGCGGGGCAGCAGAGCTATTGCCCGCTGTGCGGCGCGCTGTTCTTGATCCCGTCGCCCTTCGTCGCGCCGGCGACCCCTCAGGCTCCGCTCGCACCCCACGGCCCCGCGGCGTTTCCGCCCCGCCCCACGTCCGGATACCCGCAAGTCGACGCGACGCTCCCGCCGAGCTACCCGCAAATCGGCGCGGCCCCGACGCCCGGTTTCCCTCAACTCGGGCCGGCCCCCGCTCCGCCCACGTCCGGATTCCCGGTTGTCGGCCCCGGCGCCGGCACGCCCGCCGGGGCACCCTCGACGAAACCCGCGGGACCGTCGTTCGAACTCCGCGAGCCGGACCTGCTTCATATCCCGTGCCCGCAGTGCAAAAAGATGCTGGAGACCCCGGTCGAAATGCTCGACCAGGAGGTCTTGTGCCCGCATTGCCAAGCCCAATTCCAACTCCGCCGCCGCGACAGCGTCGAGTTTAAGCGCAAGAAACAGCAGGAGGCGGAGATCAAGGAATTCAAGGCCGGCAGGACGTGGCTCAACTTGGCCATCGTGGCGGTCGTGCTGGTCGTCTTGTTTCTGGGGGCCCTGCTCGTCTGGGATGTGTTTGGGAACTAGGCCAAATACTTCCACCAGATGAACACGCCCAGCACGACCAGGCCAACGGTCGAGACCAAACCAAGGATCAGCCGCAGGTGAGGCCGTCGCTCCTCCTGGGCCGTCTCCTGCCATTTCCTGCGGAGCGCCGACATCAATTCTTCCTCGTCCAGCGGCTCGTCGCTGGCAGCGGAGCCGGCTGCGGAATCCTCTTTCTCGCTCGTCTCGCGTCCCGCGATCGGCGCCGGTTCTTCCTCCCCGCCCTGCTCCTGCCGATTGGCAGGACGGGCGCCGGACGCCGGAATGGCTTGGTGAGCGGCGACGGTGAGAGCGAAGCCTTGCCCCGAGCCGGCCGCTTGCCGACGGGGGTCTCCCGGCTGATTGGGCACGGCGTCCGCGTGTTTCGCCCGTTCCTGTGCGGCGGTCTGCTGCGCACGAGCGAGGCGAGCGAACTCCGCCTCGAGCTCTTGTTGCCGGGTCGCCAGCTGGTCGCGCGCTTCGGCCAGTTCCATCGCAAAGTCGGCCCGGTCTCGTTCGATGGCCTCTCGTTCGCTCGTCAATTCCGTAGCGGCCGCGGTGAGCTTCTCCGCCCGGGCTTCCAAGCGCTGAGCTTCCTCGGCCAAACGCTGCTGCACCTGCTGCCGCGTCGCGTCCCACGCCGTCGCTTGCCGCCGGAACTCTTCCTGCTGCTCTCGCACGGCGTCCACACGCTTCGCCAGTTCCTGTTCGGCCGCCTGGCGTTGGCTGGCCAGACGGGCA
Source organism: uncultured Planctomycetaceae bacterium (assembly GCA_903927685.1). The sequence continues at coordinate 19,627 of CAIYOB010000282.1, read as the reverse complement.
AGTTCCGCCTCGATCCGTTGTTGCTGGCTGGCCAGATGCTCGCGAACTCGGGCGGTCTCTGCCGTCCACGCAGCGCGTTCTTGTTTCAAGGCCGTGCGGTCACTCTGCAGGTCTGCCGCCACCGCGGCGAGTTCCGCCGCGCGGGCCTCCAAGCGTTGGGCGTCCTCGGCCCGCCGCTGCTGTTCCTGCTGCTGCGTCGCCTGCCAGGCCGCCGTTTGCCGCCGGAACTCGTCCTGCTGCTCCCGCACGGCGTCCGCCTGTTTCGCCCGTTCCCGTTCGGCTGCCTGCTGCTGGTTGATCAAGCGGACAAACTCCGCCTCCAATTGCCGTTGCTCGTCAGCCACCGCGGCACGCTGCTCGGCCGTTTCTGCCGTCCACGCGGCACGTTCTTGTTCCAAGGCCGTGCGGTCGCTCTGCAGGTCTGCCGCCACCGCGGCGAGTTCCGCCGCGCGGGCCTCCAAGCGTTGGGCGTCCTCGGCCCGCCGTTGCTGTTCCTGCTGCTGCGTCGCCTGCCAGGCCGCCGTTTGCCGCCGGAACTCGTCCTGCTGCTCCCGCACCGCGTCCGCGTGTTTCGCCTGTTCCTGTTCGGCTGCCTGCTGCTGGTTGACCAAGCGGACAAACTCCGCTTCCAGCTGCTGTTGCTCGCCGGCCACCGCCTCACGCAGCTTGGCTGTTTCCGCGGTAAAGGCGGCCCACTCTTGCTCGACGGCCGCGCGTTCGGCCTCCAACTCCGCCGCCACGGCCGTGCTCTTCGCCGCCTCGGCCTTCAGCTGTTGGGCCTCTTCGGCCAAACGCTCTTGCTCCTGTTGCCGCGTCGCCTGCCAGTCCGCCACTTGCCGGCGAAATTCCTCCAACTGCCCCTGCACGGCGTCCGCGCGTTTCGCCAGGTCCCGCTCCGTCGTCTGCCGCTGGTCGGCCAGACGTGTCAGCTCCGCCTCCAAGTGCTGTTGCTGCCGCACCAGTTGCTCGCGCAGCTCGGCCGTCTCCGCGGTAAAGACGGACCACTCTTGTTCGACCGCCGCTCGTTCACTCTTGAGTTCGGCCGCCACGGCAGTGAGTTTCGCCGCCTCCGCCTTTAACCGCTGAGCTTCTTCGCCCAAGCGTTTCTGCTCCTGCTGCCGCTCCGCTTCCCAGGCGGCCGCTTGCCGACGGAACTCTTCCTGTTGGTCCCACACGGCGCCCGAGCGTTTGGCCAGTTCCTGTTCCGTCATCTGCCGCTGGCCGGCCAGTTGCGCGAGCTCCGCCTCCAACTGCTGCTGCCGGCTCACCATGCGCTCGCGCAGTTCGGCCGTTTCGGCGGCAAAGGCGGCCCACTCCCGCTCGATGGCCGCTCGCTCTTTCTGCAGTTCCGCCGCCACGGCGCTGCTCTTGGCCGCCTCGGCTTTCAGCCGCTGGGCCTCCTCGGCCAGTCGCTTCTGTTCCTGCTGCTGCGTTGCGTCCCGGGCCACCACTTCTCGGCGGAGTTCTTCCTGCTGGTCCCGCAGGGCGTCCGCGAGTTGCGCCAGTTCCTGCTCGGTCGTCTGCCGCTGGCCGGCCAGACGCTCGTGTTCCACCTCGAGCTGCCGCTGCCGGCTCGCCAACTGCTCCCGCTGTGCGGCTGTCTCCACGGCGAAGGCGGCCCACTCCTGTTCGACGGCCGCCCGCTCGTCCTTTAAGGCTGCCGCCACGGCGGTGCTCTTGGCGGCCTCGGCTTTTGACCGCTGGGCCTCTTCGGCCAAGTGTTTCTGCTCCTGCTGCCGTGTTGCGTCCCAGGCCGCCGTTTGCCGGCGGAGTTCTTCCTGCTGGTCCCGCAGGGCGTCTGCGCGTTGCGCCAGTTCCCGTTCCGCCGTCCGCCGCTGGTCGGCCAGACGGGCGAGTTCGACCTCGACTTGCCGTTGCTGGCTCGCCGTCCGCTCGCCAAGTCCGCTCGTCTCCAGGGCCAGGGCGGCCCGTTCGCGTTCGCCGGCCGCTCGTTCGCGCTGCAGTTCCGCCGCCGCGGCGGCGTTCGCCGCGGCCTCGGCCTTCAGCCGCTGGGCCTCCTCGGCCAAGTGCTGCTGCTCCTGCCGCCGCGCCGCGTCCCAGGCCGCCGCTCGTCGGCGGAGTTCTTCCTGCTGGTCCCGCAGGGCGTCCGCACGCTGCGCCAATTCCTGCTCGGTCGTCTGCCGCTGGTCCGCGAGACGGGCGAGTTCAGCCTCGAGTTGCCGTTGCTGGCTCGCCGTCCGTTCGCCAAGTCCGCTCGTCTCCAAGGCCAGGGCGGTCCGGTCTCGTTCGATGGCCGCTCGTTCGTTCCGCAGTTCTGCCGCCACGGCGGCGTTCGCCGCCGCCTCGGCCTTGAGCCGCTCCGTTTCCTCGGCCAGGAGGTCCTGGGCGTCGACTCGCTCGGCCTCCAACTTGGCCCGCTTGGTTTCCAGTTGTCGCTGGTCCGCCGCCAGCTGGCGGCGGCGTGCGGCCGCCTCGGACTCGAACGCCGCCCGTTCCAGTCGCAGCAGTTCCCGCTCTAACTCCAGCCGTACGCTGCCGTCGGCGAACGGACTGGCGGTCACGCACGTCGCCCGCTCTTCCGCGAAAGACGCGCTTGGCTCTGCCCGTGGTGGGGTCGCGTCCACCGCGTCGCCTTGTCGCAGGCGAGAATCTTCCGAACCGCCGGGCTTGTCCGGATCGGGCTGTGTGGCAGTGGCCGATTCAGCGGGTGGAACCACGCCCAACGCGGCCACGTAGGAGACCTCGATTTCTCCCAACAACAGAGTATCGCCCGCGTTCAGTCGAGCGACCTCCAGGCTGCGGCCATTCACGCAGACGCCGTTGGAGCTGAGCAGGTCCACCACCCAAAACGCGTCGGCCTCCCGAGCCAGGATGCAATGGCAGCGGGAGATCGTGGGGCTCTTGATGACCAGCGTACTGGGTTTCGAACGGCCCACCACCGACAGTCGGCGGGTCACGTCACCGCGGCTGAACTCCACGCCTTGACGGCGGAAAACCAGTTGAGGGCGGGGCTGCGGCAGAGCGTCTCGGGCATCCAGCGGCGGGCGTCCGACACCTGGGTAAACAGCCGTCCCATCTCCCCAGGCGACACGAATCGTGTGCGTCCCGACACGAAGCGGCGAATCCGTCGAGAGCCAGCCATTGCCCTTCTGGTCGTCCGGACGCCCCGGAGCCAGATCGACACAGTAGACGCCGTCCAAAGTCGCATGGAGGTACAACTGGCGCTGCGCCACGGTTTCGTCTGCCAGCACGACGTCACACCGCGGATCGGAGCCGACGAGCGCAAACGGCTTGGCAATGACGAGGCTTGCGGCCCCCTGCGGCCCGTCGATCGTGACGTGCAGCGTTCGCTGACACCAGAATTCCAAAGGCATCGACCCTCTCCGATCGCTGGTCCACGACCTCGGGGCATGATTCGCGCTGCTGGGCAGACGCGAAACACCTCGCACGACGGCAGGGAGGCACAGCATTGCCGCGTTCGCGGACGAAGCGAGTGGAACCATTATTGCTTGCAGCTCACACGCTGTGCAAGTCTCACGTTCCGACTCGGCGCCGTTCGTCCCACCCGTTGGCGCGTCAAGTTCGCAATCGGGGCTATGCCGGGTGCCGCTCGGCTTAATCCAGCTTCACCACAAAGGCGTCGGCGGGGCCGCCGCCGAACCGGGTCTGCAGGGCCGTCGGCGTCACCGGGAAATCGACCGAGTTCGTGTTGCCGACCAGGTAAGTGCCATCGACGATCCGCTCCGGCAGTTCGGCCCCGCCAGCGTCCGCAAGTGCAGGGGCCGTCAAGCCCAGGAAGGACAGTACGCAGGTCGTGACAAGACGCGGCATCGCAGACTCCTCGTTTTCATTTCACGTGCGTGAGCTGCCAGGATACGCCGATTCGCCAGGCCTGTCCAGTTTCCTCTGCCGCAGTACCCCGCAAGAATGACGATCGAGACCGCGTACGGGCAGCAGCCAGTACGGTGGGCTTTGAATGGGACGCTCCGCCGCGTAAGATACACCGACAGGTGGATTCTCTCAGAACCTCGAGGAGCATTCCCATGAGACTCGCGCATCGATGTCTTCCCGCCTTGGCAGCACTCACGTTGATCTTCACCGCCGCGACGGCGGTTCCTGCCGCCGACTGGCCCCAGTGGCGCGGCCCCAACCGCGACGGTATTTCGCCGGAACAGGGCCTTTTGCAGCGTTGGCCGCAGGGCGGGCCGAAGCTGGCCTGGAAGGCGACGGACCTGGGCTCCGGCTACTCCACGCCAGCGGTCGTCGGCGAGCGTCTGTACTTGCTGGCCAACGAGGGTCTGGAAAACGAATCTGTCGCCGCCGTGTCTGCCAGCGACGGGAAACAGATCTGGAAGACGCGTCTGGGCAACGTCGGGCAGCCCAAGCAGAATCCCAGCTTCCCCGCCGCCCGCTCGACGCCCACGGTCGACGGCGCCGTCCTGTACGCGCTGGGTTCCGACGGCGATCTGGCCGCGCTGGAGACCGAGTCCGGCAAGCTCCTCTGGCGGAAGCACCTGCGCGAGGATTTCGGCGGCACGCCCGGCACCTGGGCCTATGCCGAGTCGCCCTTGATCGACGGCGACACGCTGGTGGCGACCCCGGGAGGCAGCGACGCGACCCTGGTCGCCTTGCACAAGAAGACCGGCGAAGTGCTCTGGAAGTGCCCCGTCCCCGGCGGCGACGAAGCCGCCTATGCGTCGGCCTTGGCGGTCGAAGTCGGTGGCATCCGGCAGTATGTCCAGTTGCTGCAGAAGGGCTTGGTGGGGGTCGAGGCCAAGACGGGCAAGTTCCTGTGGCGATTCGACAAGCCCGTGAGCCGCTACAATGCCAACATTCCCAGCCCGGTCTTCAGCGACGGCATCGCCTATGCGGGCTCCGCCGGCACGGGCGGAGGAGCGGTCCGCCTGCAGGCCCGGGACGGCGGCGTGGCCGCCGAGCCGCTCTATTTTGAAGCCAGCTTTCCGTCCGCCATTGGCGGGGCGGTGAAAGTGGGCGACTACTTGTACGGCACAACGGGCGCGGCCCTGTTGTGCATCGAGTTCCGGACCGGGCAAGTGAAATGGAAGGACCGCGCACTGGGCGCCGCGTCGCTGTGCTTTGCCGACGGCCGTTTGTACCTGCACGGGGAGAACGGCGAGGTGGCTTTGGTCGAGCCTTCGCCCGAAGGCTATCGCGAGCTGGGCCGTTTCACTCCGCCGGAGCCGCCGAAACGCGCCAACAACATGGAGAAAGCATGGGTCTACCCGGTCGTCGCCGGGGGCAAGCTGTACCTCCGAGACCACAGCTGCCTGTGGTGTTATGACATCCTCGCCGCGGCCGGCAACAACTGAGCCTCACGGCTCGGCTCGGTCATCCACAACGCCCAACTCAAAAGGGGGCATCCTGATGCTTCGACTTACCCGCCTCGTGATTCATGGTTTGCTTCTGGTTGCCTTGGGGCTCGTCAGCAGCGGGGCCCGAGCGGCGGGCCTGGAGACGGTCAAGGTCTCCCCTGACAAGAAAGGCTTTGTCCTCCAGCCCTCCGGCGAACGTTTCGTTCCCTGGGGCCACAACTACGCCTCGGTGGATATCCTGGAGCGGCTAGCCAAGGACCCCGCGCGGGTCGAGCGGGAGTTCACCGAGATGCAGGCTGCCGGGACCACGGTCGCGAGGATCCACCCCGAGCTGCCGCGACTCCTGACCGGTCCGGACAAGGCCAATCCCGACGCGCTCGACCAACTCCGCCAACTCCTCCAGATCGCCGAGAATGCGGGGATTCGTCTCAAGATCACGGGCCTGGCCTGCTACCAGATCAAGGATCGCCTGGCCTGGTACGATTCGCTGGCTGAGGCGGAGCGTTTGCAGGCACAGGCGTTCTTCTGGGAAACCGTCGCCCGGACCTGTGCCGAGAGCCCGGCCGTCTTCGCCTACGACCTGGTCAATGAACCGGCCGCGGTCGGCAAGCCGGCCGACGGATGGTACACGGGCCGGATGGGCGAGGTGGAGTTCTGCCAGCGGCTGAGCCTCGATCCCGGCCAGCGCAGCGGCGACGACATCTTCCGCGAGTGGACCCGCCGCATGATCGCCGCCATCCGCCAGCACGACCAGACACACCTGATCACCATGGGCATGCTGCCGTTCCCCGGCGCGTACAAGGCTTGCGCCGAACAGCTCGATTTCGTCTCGCCGCATCTGTATCCCAAGGCCGGCAAGGTCGCTGACGAGATCAAGCTGCTCCAGCAGTTTGATTGGGGCAAACCCATCGTTATCGGCGAGACGTTTCCGTTGAGCTGCGGCGCGGACGACGAGCGCCAGTTCCTCCTTCAGAGCCGCGGCTTGGCCCACGGCTGGCTGGGCCACTGGCCGGATGAATCTCCGGCCAAACTAGCCGAGCTGAAACAGGCCGGCACGGCAACGATCCACAATGCGATCTGGCTGTCCTGGGTCGAGTTGTTCAAGGAGATCGGCCCGCAGATGACGGGCCGGACAGTGCCCTGAGGGAGTCGAACCAAGCCTTCTGATCCTTGATGCCGAACAGGAAGGCCGCGCGATGGTCGGCCTTCTCACCGGCAAAGACAGCTTCCATGCTGGCGCCCCCCATCGTCTCCTGGTACTTCACGGGCAGGGTTGCGATATGGGGAGCGACGACCTCGTCAATCTGTCCGTAGTACAGCCGGGCTGGAGTTTTGGCCCGCCAACAATAGGCTTCATTCTCCTGCAACTGCCGGAAGAAGCGGTTGCCCACGACCGAACCGCTGGCGACAAAACTCTCCGTCAGCAGGTCCTTGGTCTTGAAAGGCAAGCGTTTCTCGGCTTCCGTCCACGTGATTTTGTTCTCGTACAAGTCCCGGGCCGCCTGCCAATACTCCGGTTTGATCGCCGCCTGGGACAATCCCGGCAGCCCGTAGTAGTGTTCGTAGGAATTGACCAGCAGGCAGATCACGCCGACGACCCAGTGCACATCCAGCTCGGAACTCACATTCATGAGGCGATTCACCAGCAGGTAGACGTCGCTGGGGGTGGCAGCCAGCGCGGTAGCTTTCACCGGCATGCCGAGCGTTTCGAGCTTGCGAAGAAACACCAGCGTGTTGTAGGCGCCCTGCGACCAACCGCTCAGAAACAGTTCGCCCGTCGGTACGTGGAGGTCGGCGCAGACGGCTCGGGCCGCCGACAGCATGTCCAGGCAAGCCTGCGCCGTGGCGTCCTTGACCACGAATGCGTCGCCTTCGTTCGAGACGCCTTTGCCCACGTAATCGGCGGCGATCACGACGTAGCCTTGGGCCGCGAAGTTCGCGATCATCAAGCGGGTTTCGCTGGATTCCTCGGGTGACGACGGAACCTCGGACCGCGAGAAGACCGTCCCGTGCTGGTAGGAGACGATCGGCACGGTTCCCTGGACGGGTTGCGGCACCGCAATCAGCCCGGAGACCGCCAGCGGGCGGTTGTTCTGCTCGGGGACCACGGTCGGATAGACCACCCGATACAGCCTGACCGCGTTCTTCGCCGCCGGATAGGCGATCGGGAAGCTGCTGAACTCCGCCAGTTCGCTGGTCAGGATCTGGTTGCACCGTTCGACGCTGTACTCGCCCGCCGCTTCGTATTTCACTCCGCCGCCAAGCGTCTTGTCGTCGTCTTCCCCCCGGGCGACATTGGCGCCGGTGGACAGAACCACCAGGCCAACCAACGTCGTCGTCCATCCAACCCTGCGCAGCACCCGTTTTCGGTTCATGCCAGCCCTTTCGATTTTTTGGTCTCTGTCGGACAATGATCTGGACATCCTCTGGGACCATGTCACCCAAGGCTACTGTAACCATGCTGACACGTCCGTCAATCCAGGCCATGCAGCCAAGGAGCGTGAAATGAACCCGAACAACGCCCTCCCAGACAGGTTTCGCTATTCCCGAACCGGTTGTCCTACGCCGCGGGGGAACGGCTTGCGAGCGGTGGAGATGATCATTGCGGGACTTGCGGTGGCGCTGGCCGGGACGAATCACGCGGGGTTGCCCGCCGCCGAGCCGCAGCTTAAGTCGGCTAGCGCGATGTTTCCGCCCGCGTTGACGGACCGGGCGCGGCAGAATGCCCAGAAGTATCGCTGGGCAAAACAGGCGTGCGAGCAGATCGTGGCCGCTGCGGCGCCGTGGCGGAAGCTGTCGGACGACGAACTGTGGGAGTTGATGTTCTCCAACAGCATCAAACGCTCGTGGATGGTCTGGTCGAACGGCCATTGCCCGGCCTGTCAACAGCCGGTGCCGATGTACGAGTGGATCCCGGCGGCGCTCGAGCATCCGTGGAAGATGCAGTGCCCGCAGTGCCGCCAGCGGTTCCCCAAGAACGATTTCGCGAAGTTCTACCGCTCGGGGCTAAACGCCCAGGGGATCTTCGAGCCGGCCCGGGCCGATCGGACGCTGCTGTTCAATACCGAGCATCCGGACCCAGTCGATCCGCTTCATCGGTTCGGCGTGGACGACGGCGAGGGCTACGTCGACGGGAATCGACGCTGGCGGTTCATCGGTGCGTATCTGATCTACGGGCAATGGAAACAGGCCATCGTGGGCGGGATCCGCAATCTGGCGGCGGCCTACCTGGTAACCGGCGACGACGCCTATGCACACCGAGCCGGCGTGCTGCTGGATCGCGTGGCCGATCTGTACCCCACGATGGACTTCGGCCAGCAGGGCGTGATGTACGAGGGCCCGCCCAGCGCCGGCTATGTGTCCACGTGGCACGACGCCTGCGTCGAAGTCTACGATCTGGCGATGGCGTACGACGCGGTCTTCGCAGGCATCTCGCGGGACGCGTCCCTGGTTACCTTCCTCGCCGCCAAAGCGCAACGCCATCAGTTGGACAATCCCCAGGCCTCGTTCCTCGATATCCAGCGGAACATCGAACAGGGGATTTTCCGCGATACGCTGGCGAACCGCCCCAGGATCGAATCGAACTACCCCTCGACGGACATCAGCATTCTCACGATCCAGACCGTGCTCGGCTGGCCGGACAACCGCGACCAGGTCACCGCCGGCCTGGACCGGGTGATCCAGCAGGCCACGGCCGTCGACGGCCTGTCCGGCGAAAAGGGAATCGCCGGCTACGCGACGATCTCGCCGCGAACGATCGCGGACCTGCTGGGGCGTTACGAACGGATGGAGCCGGGGTTCCTGGCCGCGGCCCTCCGGCGGCAACCGTCGTTGCGCGACCTGTACCGGTTCCACCTGGACACCTGGTGCCTGGGGCAGTACTACCCCTGCACGGGCGACACGGGCGCGTTCGCCCAACAGGTCCCACACTACCCAGCCTTGGCGCTCGCCCCGGCCGCGGGCCTCGGCCCCTCGGGCTTCACGTTCCTGGACAAGCTCGCCGCCGCCACCGGTGACCCGGACTTCATCCGCGTCCTGTACCGGGCCAACGGCGACAAGGTGGAGGGGCTGCCCTACGACCTGTTTGCCGAGGATCCCGCGGAGTTTCAGCAGCGCACCGCCCGGGTGATCGCCGCGGAGGGAGCGGAGATCCGCCGCGGCAGCGTCAACAAGTCGCAATGGTGCCTGGCGATCCTGCGGGCGGGCGAGGGGCCCCGCGCACGAGCCGCCTGGCTGGACTATGACTCGGGCGGCCGGCATGGCCACGCCGACGCGCTGAACTTGGGATTGTTTGCCAAAGGCCTGGACCTGATGCCCGACTTTGGCTATCCGCCCGTCCAGTATGGCGGCTGGGGAGCCCCGCGAGCCGTCTGGTATACGCAGACCGTCGCGCACAACACCGTCGTGGTGGATGGCCGGAACACGCGCGGCGGCAGCGGCACTGCCACCGCCTGGATCGACGGCCAGGCGTTCCGCGCGGTGCGGGCTTCGGCCGCGGGTTTGATCGGCGGCCAGCAGTACGAACGGACCGCGGCGTTGGTGGACGTGTCCGACGACGATTCATACCTGGTCGATGTGTTCCGCGTCGTGGGCGGGCGGGAGCACGCCAAGTTCATGCACAGCCACTTCGGCCAGATCACGCCGCAGGGGCTGACGCTGCAACCGGTCGAGGATCCGGCAGGGGGCGATCAGATGCGATCCTGGCGCAAGGACGCCCAGCCGCCGCCGGTGTGGAGCGTGGACTGGAAGGTCGAGGACCACCTGAAGTACCTTCCTCCCGGCCATGATCTCCACGTTCGCTACACCGACGTAACGCCCGGCAGCGAGGTGCTGACCGCCGAAGGCTGGGTGGCGGTCGGACTGTACGGCGGCACGGCCGAAGCCTGGATTCCCCGCCTCGTGGTGCGACGGCGTGCTGACCAGGCCCCCTTGGCGTCGACGTTCGTGAGCGTGATCGAGCCGTATGAAAAACAGCCGCTGATCACGCAGATCCGGCGGCTCGAACTGACGGCCGACGGCGGCCAACCTTGCCCGAATTCCGACGTGGCCTTGGAGCTTCGCCTGGCCGACGGGCGCCGCGACGTGTGGCTCGCCGTCGACGCCGAAAACCCGCGCGGACCAGCGCGGCCCGCGGGCAACGCGGTGATCCAGAAGGAAGCGGGCATCCGCCTGGGCGGTCAATTCGGCTTCGTGCGATTCGATGCCGCCGGGAAGCCTCAACGTGTGATGCTGGGCCTGGGCACGCTGCTCGAAGTCGGCAACCTTCGCGTGCAACGAAAGACGGACACGGGCTGGACCGAATTTGATCTGCAACGCCCGTCGATGCCCGTTGTTTCAGGCTCCGCCGAGGAGGTCGCGATCAGCGGTGGTTTCGGAACGTAAAGCCGCTGCGTCATGTCCGCGCCCAACACTCATCGCCCATTTGTCGATGCTCCAATTTACCCTGAAGCGTCGGTACGTTCGGCAGCCTACTGGAAGGCCCGTCGCTGGCGCTCCAAGACGGCGCGCTGTGCGGCCGCGGCATGTCGATCGACCTGCGCATCCACGCACTGGCCATGCAGACCCCGCAAGCCGAGACGTGGATCGAGACCATCGAGAAGAACGCGGTACGGCCGAACAACGCGCGACGTCCGCGATCAGGCGGATGGGCGGGATAATCTTCGTTGGGGCGGACTGCGACGCCAAACTTCCGCAGGATTGCGTAGACCGTTCGGCGAGGGCGCATGGTGCGCCCAGATCGTCCGCCGCCTGGGCCTGGAAAGCGCGCTTCGCCCCCACGCCGGCGGAACGGGAGTCGAGGAACGAGGCCCGGTCAGCCGGGCTGGTGCGACGCGGCGATCAGCTGCTCGGCGCCTTGCCCCAGCAAGTCGGCGGCCGCTTCCGCGCCCAGCGTTTCGGCTTGTTCGCAGGGCCCCTCGCGCGTGACCGAGAGCCGCCGCCGGCCATCGGGGCTCAGCACCACCGCGTCCAGTTGCAGGCGGTCGCCGGCGACGCGCGCCCAAGCGCCGACGGGGGCCAGGCAGCCGGCTCGCAGGGCCGCCAGCAGCTGGCGTTCGGCCAGCACGGCGGCGTGCGTGGCGGGATCGTCCAGGCGGGCGAGGATCGCCAAGGTGCCGGCGTCATCCTCGCGGGCTTCGATCCCCAACGCCCCTTGACCGACCGCGGACAGCATCAACTCGGTGGGCAGCAGCTGGGTGATCCGCGCCTGCAGCCCCAGACGCTTCAGGCCGGCTTCGGCCAGCACGATCGCGTCGTACTGGCCCTCGTCCAGCTTCCGCAGTCGCGTGTCCACGTTGCCGCGGATCTCCAGGATCTCCAGGTCCGGGCGAGCGTGCCACAGCTGGGCGCGGCGGCGGATGCTGCCGGTGCCGATCCGCGCTCCGGGCGGCAAGGCGTCCAAGCCGTCTGCCGAGCGGCAGAGCAGCGCGTCGCGGACCGTCTCCCGTTCGGGCACCGCGGCCAGCCGCAGGCCAGGCACGCGCTCGGTGGGCAAGTCTTTCAGGCTATGCACCGCCAGGTCGATCGCGCCGTCCAGCAACGCACGCTGCAGTTCCTTGGTGAACAGGCCCTGGCCGCCGATGGCGCCCAGCGGCCGCGACGACACGTCGCCTTGCGTCGAGACGTGGACCATGTCGACCGCGACGCCCAGCCTGGACAGTTCGCCGGCGACCCAGTCGGCCTGCCAGCGGGCCAGGGCGCTGGCCCGGGTTCCCAGCCGCAACGGACCTGCCGAAGTGGGCGACGGCGGCGGCGAATCAAGCGGCGGCGAATCCTGGCGGCGGGGCGCTTCCGGTTTGTCGGTCATGGTTAATCCTCTGCGTACAGGTTGGGGCTCGGGGTCCGCGAAGGCTGCCCCGGGGGCTGCAGCGCCACGGGCAAGCCGACCGCGCGCAAGCCGGTTCCGTCGCGGGACTGCTGCTGCGGCGGCACCACGACTCCGCAGCTGACGATGTACTGGATGGCCTGGTCGACGGTCATGTTGAGGTCCAGGACTTCGCTCTTGCGGACCATGGCCGCAAACCCCGTCCCGGGCACGGGCGAGGTCGGGATCAGGACACTGAGCACCTGCTCGTTGGCGGCGGCGCAGACATCGAGCAGGCCTTCGCCGGTGACGAATGCGATGGCCCAGATTCCGCGCCGTGGATACTCGATCGCCACCACCCGGCTGAATCCGGTCCGCCGCTCGTCGATCACATAGTCGGTCACCTGCTTGACGGACGAGTATACGTTGCGGATCAGCGGCAGCCGCTCGATGAACGCCTCGAACACACTCCAGATCCAGCGCCCGATGCCCGCCCCGAAGAACTTGCCCAGCAGGTACAGGACCAGCACGAACACGGCCAGAAACAGGGGGATGACCGTCGTGCGCTGCAGGTAGGCGAGATCCACGTAGCGGTCGTAGTAGCCTCGCGCGGTCTGCGGCAAGTCGTCCCCCGGGTTTGCGGTGACCGCCTCGTACACCCCGCTCGGAATCCACTCGGCACTGCGCAGCCGCTGATACGCGCGGCCCGAGATCCCGGAGGGCGGTTCCTTGCGGACCTCCCAGATCGCCGTCACGATCAGGTGCCGCGTCGCATTTTCGACGGGTTCCAGCACGTAGGCGGAAATCAAGTTCCAGGCCCAGAGAAAAAAGACGATCGTCAGCAGCGGTGGCAGAACGACCCCCAGCCCGTGCACGACGGCGCGCCGGAAGGGCCCGCGAATGCTCGCCGTCTTTTCCGCGCCGGCTCTGTCCTTGAAGTCCCACATGTCCTGTCCGCCATCCCGTCTCCGGCCTCGTCCGCCCGTCACACCTGCCGCTGGGCCAACCCGACGCCGCGCGCCACCACCGCCACCGTCACCCGCGCGGCACCCGCCCGCCGCAGCACCCGGGCCGCCTCACTGGCCGTCGATCCGGTCGTCAGTATATCGTCCACCAACAGCAGATGGCTGCCGGCGATATCATAGTCGGGATTGAACCTGAACGCATCCCGCACATTGGCCGCCCGTTCGCTGGGCATCAAGGTGCCCTGCTTCTGCGTTCGCCGGCGGCAGATCAACAGGTCGGTGGCCAGCGGCAGCCCCAGGCGCCGGCCGAGCGACTCGACTAACAAGTCCGGACCGTTGAAGCCCCGCCACAGCCGCTTCAGCCAATACGCCGGCACCGGCGCCAGCAGATCGGGCGGCGAATCGGCCAGCGGCACGCGGACGCGTTCGGCTAGCAATTGGCCCATCGACAGCGTCAGCGGCTCATGCACGCGCTGTTTCATGCGGATCACGGCGTCGCGGAGCGGGCCCTGGTACACGCCCAAGGCCAGCGCGGCTTGGAAGTGATACCGCCGGTCGTGACACCGGGGACAGTCTTCCGGGATCTGCCCGGGGCCCAGCGGCGCCGCACAACGCGGGCAGACGGTCTCCGGCAAGTTCCAAAACGCCGTCCGGCAGGGGCTGCAGAACAGCGGCGGCTCGGCCAGCGAAGGCAGTTCGCCGCCGCAGAAATTGCAGGCCGGCGGCAGCAGCAGGTCGGCGCCCAGCCGTACCAGCCGCCGCCAGCCGCGGCTGGCGGATCCGCGCAGCGGCAGCCCCCGCTGTCCGGCTACGTTTCCCTGACTCGTCGCTGGCCCGGCCGTCATGCGAACAACAGATCCTCGACCGCGTAACCCGTGCCCAGCCCGAACGTTCGGTCGACGTTCTCCCGCAGCACGCACTTGCCCAAATCCAACGCCCGCTCTTCGCTCCAGCCGCGGTCCACCACGAATTGCTCGGCCAAGACCTTGGCCAGGACGCGTTTGTACATCCGGAACTTGGGCAGCGCGAACTCCAGCTTGTACATGTCGCTGTAGTAGCCGATCAGCTTGGTCTGCGGCACGGCTTCGAGCCGGGCGGACAGATCGCGTTCGATGATGGCCGGGGTATTCGAGTACCACCAGTGCCCGTGCGGCAGCACGTTGGGGAAGATCCAGGCATAGCTGACCAGTTCTTGGTTGGTGACGCTCGCCAGGACCGACGTGGGGAAAGTGACTTGCGGGAACGCGTTGAACAACTCGCGGTACTGGATCAGCGACACGCGGCTGTCGTACAGATCCTGCCCTTGGAATACGCCGGCTTCGTACACGCGGCGGTTCACGCCGATCATCAAGTCGAACGGCAGCTGCAGGTCGGAACAGAACTCGGCCAGCGTCCAGAACACGAACTGGGCCGCCGCCTGCTGATGGGCCGCACTGGCCTCGCGGCCGCGCGTGCAGATCTCCTTCAAGGCCGTATCCGCTCGGCCCGGCGAGACCTTGGCGGGCGCAAAATCGGGCGGCAGACTGATCGCACAGGCTTTGGCATTGTTCGCCTTGAAGTGCTCGAACCGCTTGCCGATCGCCGCCCGCAACGAGGCCGCGTCGACAATCGCCGTCTGGGCGCAACGCTCCAGACGTTCGCGGACCTCCGGCTTGGCCAGGTGAAACACCAAGTCGTCCGTCCTCAGGCAGGGAATGTAGATCGACGTATCAAAGCCGGCCAGCGGGTCGTCGAACTCGTTCGTCAGGAACACGGCCTGCAGCTTGGTTTTCTCCAGAACCTGGCCGGCCCAGTCGTCGGACGCCATCTTTTCGGCGGCGGCCTCGTACAGCGGTTCCCAGCTGTCGGCCGAGATCCGTTCGCCGGTAAAGCCGAAGAACTCGCGCGCGATTTCCAGAAACCAGCTGTACTGAACCGTGTTCTGCAGCGGCGCCAGGTTGGCGAACAGACGCGAGCACTTCTCTTGCGGCCCCAAGCCCGGCTCCTCGATCTGCTCGCGGGGCATCCCGGCGGAATGGGCGAGTTCCGTGTAATAGTGGTAGCCCAGGATGTCGGCCAGCGTCGTCGAGGCCGGCTGGAGGGCGTTAATGTGCGTGTGCGGATCGATCAACACGACCGCGTCCAATTGCTCAAACAGCCGTTTGCGAAGGGCATCCAACATGGTGTCTGTCAACCGTTTCTAGAGTTCGACGCGCGGCGCAGGCCCGGCAGCCCGTGCGCGGCTGCGAGCCGCCGCAACGCTGAGTATAGACGCGCGGCAGCCGGACAGCAAGTTTGCACTCGCTGGGCAAATCCGCTAGGATGAGGACAATTCGTTTCTATGGCGCGAGGGCAACCCAATGCCAGGCGAGCAAGAGAATCGGCAGACAGCGTTCAGTGAAGAGCTGCAGCGGCAGACGCACCGCCGGGACAGCGCACAGGTGGTGGCGAGCCTGGACTCCGGGCTCTCGGTGCTCTGCAGTTTGCTGTACGGCCGCCTGCACTACGACGTCGAACGGATTGTGGGCACGGATTCGATGCTGATGCCGCTGTCCGAACCGAAAACGCAGCACGCCACCAAAGCCCAGATCGAGCTCTACCAGGTCGTCGAATCCGTGGCGGCCGTCCGGCAACGACAGTATGTCCGCTCGGCCGACTGGTACCTGGACTGGCTGGCGCGATTCCGACTGGCCGAGTTGGCGAGCAGCCCCAAGGCCCAGGCCGAAATCGCCACGTATCTCGGCATGAATCCTGACAGCCGGCGACTCGCCTTTTCCGATGCCCTGATGCAGGTCCTGCCGGAATCCCGCAAGGCGCCGATGGTGCTGTTCCAATTGGTCCCCTTGGCGATTCAGATTGTCACGGCGATGGCCTTTGGGGACCGCTCGGCAGCGGCGGAACTGCGGCGGCAGCAAACGGGGATCCTGCCCGCGATCGCCGACTGCCACGCCTGTCACGGCGCGGTGTTGAACAACGGGGACATCTGCAACCAGTGCAGCAATCCGGTGTGGACCTATCGGTGGCTGACCGTCGCGGATTGAGGGGAACTCACAATGAAATGCCTGTGGATGCTCGCGGCGACCGCTGGCGTGCTGCTGGCCGGCGCCGTGCTGCCGGCCGCGGAACGCAACGTGGTCTTCTTCATTACCGACGACGAAGGCCAGACGCTGGGCTGTTACGGCGATCCGGTGGCCGTGACACCCAACATCGACGCCCTGGCCCGTGACGGCACGCTGTTCCGGTACGCCTACGCGACGACGGCCAGCTGCAGTGCCAGCCGCTCGGTGATCATGTCCGGCCTGCACAACCATTTGAACGGTCAGTATGGCCACCAGCATGACTATCACAAGTTCGCTTCGTTTCACAACGTGGTCAGCCTCGCGTTGCCGCGGGTGATGGCCAACGCCGGCTATCGCACGGCGCACATCGGCAAGTACCACGTGGCTCCGGAAGAAGTCTATCACTTCGAGACTTACCTGAAGGGCAACGAGCGCAATGCGCGGCAGATGGCCGAGCAGTGCCGCGCGTTCCTGTCCGATACGTCGGACGCGCGTCCCTTTTTCCTGTACTTCGCCACCTCCGATCCGCACCGCGGCGGCGGCACCGACACGACGTCGCCACTGGAGCTGAAGCCGGACCTGTTCGGCAATCGGCCCAACCGCGGCTCGCACGCCGGGATCGAGGAGGTCTTTTACGACCCCGCCAAGGTTCCCGTCCCGGCCTTTCTGCCCGACACACCCGAGACGCGGTCCGAACTGGCCCAGTACTACCAGGCGTGCTCGCGGATCGACCAGGGCCTGGGCCGGCTGATCGAGATCCTCAAGGCAGCGGGCGTCTACGACAAGACGCTGATCGTCTACACGTCGGACAACGGAATCGCCTTCTCCGGCGCCAAGACAACGGTCTACGAACCAGGGCTGCGGATGCCGTTTGTGGTCCGGAATCCCTATGAACCGCGCCGCGGCGTCGTCTCCACCGCCCTGATCAGCCATGTGGACATCACCCCGTCACTGCTGGATTTTGCCGGGGGGCTGGACCCGACGACGAACGGTCCGAAGCAGTGGCGGGATCCCGACGGATACTGGCAGCAGCGTGGCGAGGCGTTGAAAGAGAATCGCGCCGGCGGGCATTCGTTCCGCAGTTACCACGGCAAATCCTGGATCCCGATCCTGGGCGAGCCACAGGCCGAGCATTGGGACACCATCTTTGCTTCGCACACCTTCCACGAAATCCAGATGTACTATCCGATGCGGGTGGTGCGGGACCGGCAGTACAAGCTGATCTGGAACATCGCCCATCCGCTGCCGTATCCGTTCGCGTCCGATCTGTGGGCCGCGTCCAGCTGGAAAGCCCAGTACCGGCTGGGCCAGGACGCTCCCTACGGCAAGCGGACCGTGGGCCGCTACATCCACCGGCCCCGGTTCGAGCTGTACGACCTGCAGCAGGACCCCGACGAAGCGGTCAACTTGGCCGACGATCCCCGGTACGCAGCCGTTTTGAAGAAGTACCAAGAGCTGCTCCGGAAACGGCAGGAAGTAACGGGCGACCCCTGGATCATGAAGTGGGAGTACGAATAGGCCGGCGTCCCGGGGTCAAAAAAACTTTCATTTTCTGCCGCAACACGACTCAGGGCCTGTTGACAGCGCTCGATCCGGCGGGTAAACTTCGCGGCTCCCGTAGAGGGAACGGCGACCGGCAACGGTGGCCAACTGATCTTTGACAATACGGTTGTAGCGTGTAGATGGCATCTTCGGATAAGAAGGTCTGGGCCAGTTGGGAGTGATCCTGGTTGGCCTGGAAAACAATGAGCGCGAATCTGCTTGTTGCACGGATATCCAGGACTAGCTTTGAGAGCATTGGATATTTGTGGTCAAGCTATTAAGGGCGCATGGGGGATGTCTTGGCATCAGAAGGCGACGAAGGGCGTGGAAGTCTGCGAAAAGCCCGGGGGAGCTGACAAACGAGCGTCAATCCCGGGGTTCCCGAATTAGCCGGCACTGAATCCATAGGTGTCGAGCGGCCAACCCGGCAAACTGAAACATCTCAGTAGCCGGAGGAATAGAAAGAAATCTCGATTCCCCGAGTAGCGGCGAGCGAAACGGGAACAGCCCAAACCGCATCGGTTTCCGGTGCGGGGTTGTAGGGCCTTCCACATGGGAGTTACAAAGCGGTCTGTTAGCGGAACGGCATGGAAAGGCCGGCCACAGGGGGTGACAGCCCCGTACGCGACAGCGGCACCGCCTCCCGGAGGGTACCTGAGTAGGTCGGGTCACGTGAAACCCCGACTGAATCCACGGGGACCATCCCGTAAGGCTAAATACTCTCTGATGACCGATAGCGAACTAAGTAGGGCGACTGAAAGATGGGAAGAACCCCTGCGAGGGGAGGAAAGTGAACCTGAAACCATGCGCCTACATTCTGTCGGAGCACTATGGCTTATGCCAGGTGTGACGGCGTGCCTTTTGCATAATGATCCGGCGAGTTACCGTTTCTGGCTTGGTTAAGGCCTTCCGGGCCGTAGCCGTAGGGAAACCGAGTCTGAATAGGGCGAATTGTCAGGGGCGGTAGACGCGAAACTGCGTGATCTACCCATGAGCAGGTTGAAGCGCGGGTTATACCGCGTGGAGGACCGAACCCACTTGGGTTGAAAACCGAGGGGATGACTTGTGGGGAGGAGTGAAAGTCTAATCAAACGCAGAGATAGCTCGTTCTCTCCGAAATATCTTTAGGGATAGCCTTGAGCCACTACGCCTCGGGGGTAGAGATACTGAATTGGATGATGGGCATTACCATGCTACGTCTCCGAACCAAACTCCGAATACCGAGGCGACTATCTCAGGAGTCAGTCCGCGAGGGATAAGCTTCGCGGACGAGAGGGAAACAACCCAGATCACCGGCTAAGGTCCCGAAGCCATGCTCAGTCACAAAGGAGGTTAGGGTGCAGAGACAGCCAGGATGTTGGCTTAGAAGCAGCCACCATTTAAAAAGTGCGTAACAGCTTACTGGTCGAGCACTCTTGCGCCGATAATGATCGGGAGTAAGCATGGCACCGAAGCCGTGGGCTCGCTCTTCGGAGCGAGCGGTAGGAGAGCGCTGTACGTCAGATACGAGCCGTACCGTAAGGAGCGGTGTTGGGGCGTACAGGTGATTATGCCGGAATGAGTAGACGATAAAGCAGGTGAGAATCCTGCTCGCCGAAAGCCTAAGGTTTCCTGGGGAAGGTAATTCCGCCCAGGGTTAGCCGGTGCCTTAGTCGAGGCCGAAAGGCGTAGACGATGGACAGCAGGTTAATATTCCTGCGCCGCTCATGTGGAGCGATGGAGGGACGGCATCCGAATAGCGATCAGACGGCTAGAAATGTCTGTAGGGCAGACCAAGATAGCGGGACTGGAAAATCCGCCCGCATACGTCAAGGTTTGAACTCGAGCGGTTCGTCCGCGAAGTCGTTGGAAGGATGTCCAAGAAAATCTTCTAAGCTTTGAAGCATGGGTGACCGTACTAAAACTGACACAGGTAGGCGAGACGAGAAGTCTAAGGCGCTCGAGGGAACGGTGGTTAAGGAACTCTGCAAATTGACCCCGTAAGTT
>CAIYOB010000281.1 GCA_903927685.1 uncultured Planctomycetaceae bacterium | reverse complement strand
AGTCGAATGCACGTGGGCGGACAGCCGGGCGTACGGCGGCTGCGGCTGCGAACCGGTCGCCGTCCCGTGCGTCGTCGGCGAGGACGGCGTGGCCGACTTTTTCGCCAGCGACGCGCTCGTGCCGCTGATCGACTATACCCGCACGACGCTGGGAGTGAACGGCCGCTGGGCCCCGTTCGCCGACGTGCGGGACTGGCGACGAGGACTGTCCGTGTACGGCCGGTACGAGCACCGCTGGCTGTACCGCGACAACGCCGTCTGGGACGCCACCTTGGCGCCGGCCGTCGTTGTGCCCGTGGACCAACCGAGAACGGGCAGCCAGCTTGCGCATGCGGGCGTCGCGCACCGCTGGTCGCGGGCCGCGAACACGTTCCTCCGCGTCACGACCCGCGTCGATTCGCAGCCGTTGTTCGGCGTCCGCGGCTCCAACGGCACCACCAACAGCAACTTGCCGACCGACACGAATTTGATCGAGATCGGCGGCACGTGGACGCCCGTCGCGGCGCTGCTGGCCAGTGTCACCTTCGGCATGCAGAACCGCGCCCAGCATTCGGAACTGGCCGATTTCGACGAAGACAGCTATCCGCTGACGATCTCCTGCTGGTACGCCCCGACCCGCACCTGGTCGTTTTCCGCCGGGTATGCGTACCTGACCAACTGGATCCAGCAGGCGATCACGTTGGGGGACGACTTCGTGGACACCGCCGCCTATGCGCCGGTCACGCGGACCTGGGACTACGGCGGGCGGAGCCACGTCTGGTCGCTGGGCAGCACCTGTGCCTGGACCCGCTCGCTGCGGCTGCGCGGCGATCTGCAATATGTGCGCGGCTCCAACGCGATCGACTCGACGGTCTTTGAGTCGCCCTACGTCTGGCCCGAGATTGCGGCCGCGGTGCGCGACGACATGAACTCGCTCCGCCTGTCCGCCGGCTTCGATTACGACCTGAACCGCTGTGCGGCCAGCTATTTCCGCTACAGCTATCTGGACTACGGCGACGCCGTGCGGGTCGCGAACGACGGCTCCGCCCACCTGCTGCTGGCCGGGGTGAACGCCCGATATTGAGCGCGCTCCTGGAACTCGGCGAGCCTGCCAAGCCTCAACCCCGGCGGCGCCCCAATTTAACCCGAAGCGCCAGCGAGTGGGAGAGGCTCCCATCGCTTTGTCTGTCCCACCGCTTTGTCCGTCCGCCTTCCAGCTCCGAAAAGTGCTCCAGTCAAGGACGTCTAATTCCAAGGAAGCTCCCTTCGTCCCGTTGATTCGTGACGAAACCGCCGACGAAGACGAGCCCGGCGAGCCCGCAGTCCGTCCCCGGCTACGCCAGCGCATCCACCGGGCTCCGCACGGCCAAGCCCGGCTTGTTCATCACGTGCAGGTAGATCATCGTCGTCCGCACGTCCTTATGGCCCAACAATTCCTGTACGGTCCGGATGTCCGCCCCGTCTTCCAGTAAATGCGTCGCGAAACTGTGCCGCAGCGAATGCGGCACGGCGTTCTTCACGATCCCGGCGCGATCGGTGGCCCGCTTGAAAACACAGATACATCAAGAGCCGTAGCCCGCTGAACTCCGGCAACAAAACGCTGATCTCCGGCCGGCTCAAGACAACGGGCAGTCGGCTTGGCTTGTCGGAGCGCCCCACGTCCAAGAACCCCAACTCCCGCCCCAGCACCCTCTGGTACAGGAACAGCAACGCACACTTGGCCTGCTTCTGTGTCCCGGCGGTCACGTTCCGCTCGACCGTCAGATCGGTCAGGAACGCCTTGATTTCCCGTTCGCCAAAACTCGCCAGTTCCGGCGAGCCACAATGCTGGATGAACCGCTGCACCCACCCCACGTAAGCCCGCTCAGTCTCCAGCGACTTATGGCGGACGCGCAGCTCGCGACGCATCGTCTGAACAACGTTGGGTTCGGCGGGGTCGATGCACCCGATCAGATGTCGCTCGTCCGCCACCCCCGGTCTGCTCGGCCCCCCGCCCCCGGCCCGCTCCTGGTCCGCCAGACGGCTCAGCGTCTGACGGATCTCATCCAGCGGCGGCACCTTGGTCTGCAAGACCAAATCGCGGTAAGCCTCGATGGCACGCACCGCCTGTAATCGCTGCCAGGCCGGAATCCGGCTCTGCAGCAGCGATCGCGAGAATTGGATGACCTGCTCTTCGCTGATCGGAAGCCTGTCTCCGACGACTTCGACACTGGAGGCATAGCGGCGGATCCAGCGAGGAAACCATTCTTGGTCGTTCTTCCCCACCTTGGCCTCCGGCAGCATCCGGCAGAAACTCGTCACGCTCATGCTCTCGCCCTCCTGTGGATAAAAAGCGGAACTCGGAGATAGCCAGCGATCTCGAAACGAAGACCGACTCCGATCCGAGGGGCTGTTGCCGTGGGAAGCACGCCCCATTGCGAGGCAACGGGCCCTGGTTTGAGACAGCCGGCATTCACCATTGTGTGTATTACTGTACGGATGTCAATACCCCCTCGCCGATTCGGACCGCCGCACGGACGCCAAGCGGCACCCAATCCCGCATGGTGTCGTCAGCGGGGTGCCCCTCGCCCTGCCCGGATAAGACCTTCTTTCGCATGCCTCCTTGTCTACCTATACGCCCCAGTTTCTCTTTATTATCGCGCAGCTAGGGTTTTCACGCGTTATCACAAGGCGGACAATTCCCCCCTTGTGTGCCATCGAGTCGGTTGATAAAATTACCGACTACCCTGGATAATCCCGCAGATAATCGGGTTATCCTGGGATTTGCCGGTGATAATTAGTATCGTTGAACTGGCCCGCTGCGCGGGGAAAAATGCACGGGCCGTTAGAAGTGTCGAAGCGAAGGTCGAGCGCGCTGCTCGGCCTTTTTTCTTGCGCT
>CAIYOB010000280.1 GCA_903927685.1 uncultured Planctomycetaceae bacterium | reverse complement strand
GATGCGGTCCTTGAGCTGCGGAATCACCTTGCCGCTGCGGTTGAAGGTCGATGGATTGGCGGAGAACAGCAGCATGATGTCCAGGTCGAACCGGATCGGATAGCCGCGGATCTGCACATCGCGTTCTTCGAGGATATTGAACAGGCCGACCTGGACCAGTTCGTCGAGTTCCGGCAACTCGTTGACGGCGAACAGCCCGCGGTGCATCCGCGGGATCAGGCCGAAGTGTAGCGCTTGCTCGGTGGACATGCTCTCGCCGCCCGCCAGCTTGGCCGGGTCGATTTCGCCGATCACGTCGGCGAACTTGGTGCCCGGCGCCAATCGTTCGGCGTACCGGTCGTCGCGCTGCCACCAGCCGATCGGGATGTCCTCCTCACGATGTGCGGCCACAAACCGCTTGCAGACGCTGCTGATCGGATGGTACGGATCGTCATGAAACGGGGCCTGCGGGATATCGATGAACGGGATCGCTTCGTCCAGGAATCGCACCAGGCACCGCATCAGACGCGTCTTGCCCTGCCCCTTTTCCCCCAGGAACAACAGGTCATGCCGGGCCAGCAGGCCCAGGCTGATTTCCGGGATGACCGTGTCGTCATACCCGATGATCCCCGGAAACAGTTCGTCGCCGGAGGCCAGCAGCCGCAGGAAGTTGTCGTGGACTTCACGTTTCACCGACTTGGATTGCCAGCCGCTGTCCCGCAGCGACTTGAGATTCGACGGCCGTTCGGTAGTGGCAGACATGGGCTTCCCCGGGGCTTGGTGTGACCGGACCGTGGGTATTATAGTAGACGGTCCAGTCGTGCTGACGCCGGGATTCCTGGATGCTGTCTGCCGAATCACTGGTGGTGTGCCTGGGGTCGAGTGCATCCTGGGTGCCTGGGGTCGAGTGCAGCGAGCCCCCAGCCGTTGCCGCCTGTCCGTCAGAACATGACCATTCCGGTTCGGAACCATGACTCAACCGCGGCCGCATCGCCGAGACCACAACGATCCCGGGCACGCCCACGAACTGACGTTCTCGTGCTACAATCGCTTCAAGTTCCTGCAAGCAGAGCGGACATGCAGTTGGCTCGGAGAGGCCATCGAGGAAGCTCGTCTCGCCCGAGATTTCGACCTATGGGCTTACGTGTTCATGCCCGAACACGTCCACCTGATCGTCCGTCCCCGGCAAGCCGCCTACGACATCGGCGACATCCGCAAGGCAATCAAGGCTCCGGTTGGACGCACCGCGATTGACTATCTGCTGGCCGAAGCCCCGACTTGGATTCCCCGGATCACACGCCAACGTGGCGAGAAGACCGAACGGCTGTTTTGGCAATCCGGCGGCGGTTTCGATCGAAATGTCATCGAACGGGATGCGCTGTTGAACATGATCGACTACATTCACATGAATCCGGTTCGACGCGGCCTTGTTGAAAGGCCCGAACAGTGGAAGTGGTCGAGTGCGGCTTGGTACTTGGAGAGAGGCGAGGTGCCGATCGCTCTGGATCCGATTCCGCCGGAGTGGCTTTGTGACCCGTCGTGAGCGGCAGGGGGCTCGCTGCAGGTGGCAGGGGTCGAGCCGCGAGGTACGAGTGGCGAGCCCCCAGGT
>CAIYOB010000279.1 GCA_903927685.1 uncultured Planctomycetaceae bacterium | reverse complement strand
GCGGCGGAGCCGCCGCTGGGGAACGGGGGGGCTGGGGATGTCCGCCGGTGCAGCGACGAACGTGAAACACCCACGGACAAGCCGTGGGCATCCCATTCCCCGGGCCACGCAGACTCTCGACAGTAATTTCTCGAACGGTAATTTCTCGAACGGTGTTTACCGCCAATCCCGAGAAGCTACAATCAAAGCCGTTCACGCGTCCCTGCGTCCGCCTGCCGTCATCCTCGGAGTGGAATCTCATGAAAACCGCCCCAGGTCCGGAACCTGCCATCCAGGCGCCGCGTCGAAGCCTCTCGTTGGGATTCTCGGATCGGCAGGTCCCGGATGGTCAGCATATCTGCTATCTCTACGACGACGACACGGAGCGGCGACGGGTGATGTCCAAGTACCTGGACAGCGGGCTGAAGGCGGGCGAAAAGGTCCTGTACCTGGCCGACGCCGTGACCCGGGCGGAGATGCTGGAATGCATCCAGTCGCTGGGGGTGGACACCAAGTCTCCGGGCCTTGACGTCGTGCCGGCTGGGGCCACCTATTGCCCCTCGAAGAACCAGTTTCAGCCGGAGGAAATGTTGGCGGTCGTGCGAAAGTATCATCGTCAGGCTCTGGCCGATGGTTACAGCGGGGTCCGTGGCAGTGGCGAAATGGGATGGTGCCTGGCTGACGACCGCGTCGACGAGCTGCGACTGTTGGAATACGAAGCCAAGCTTTCCTTGCTCGTGGCCGAATGCCCCTGCACGGCGTGCTGCCAATACGATGCCCGGCGGTTCGATGGACGGACGATCTGGAATGTGCTGCGCGTGCACCCGGTAATGATCGTGCGTGGACAGTTGGTCGAGAATCCGTTCTACATCGAGCCGGCGGCGTTCTTGCGGGAGTATCAGGCCCGGAAGCAACCAGACGCATGAACTCACCGTCTCTCGATTCTTCGGTGCTGGGCCGCATCCTGCTGCTGCAGAGCAGCTTGCAGGCCGCCCCGGACGAGCGGCGTCTGGCGGAGATGGTCGCCCAGGGACTGGGCGATCTGCCCGGCATCGCCGAGTGCTTCGTCTGCCTGGATGGCGAGGCGTCCATTTCGGGGCCACAGGTCGAAGGCCAGCTTCCCGGGCCGTGCCGGGACGCCCTGGCGGCGGGCGAAACGCCCGGCGGCTGTCCGGCGTGCTGCCCGCGATGTGCCGCCGACGACCGCTGGTGCCACGTGCTGCAAGCCGGCCTGGAGACGTTCGGCGTGGTGACCGTTTGCGCTACCGCTGGGGCTTGGCTTCAGGCTTACTCGCCGTTCCTGGCGAACACCGCCAACCTCGCGGCTCTCCAGATCCAGAACCGCCGCCAGGCGAAAGAACTGCAGGCGTTGAACCGCACTCTGCAGCAGCAGGTCGTGGAACGGACCGCCGCGCTTCGGGAACACGAACAGCTGTTGGCCCAGTCGCAGCAAATTGCCCACATCGGCAGCTGGCTGCTGGACCGCAACACCGGCCAAATGGTCTGGTCCGACGAGACCTATCGCATTTTCGGCCTCGAGCCGCACGCGGTTGCCGCCAGCTTCGAGGCCTTCCTCGCGGCGGTCCACCCCGAGGATCGCAGCGCCGTCGAGGCGGTCTGCGCGCACTCGTTGCGGGCAGGCGACGGCTGCGAGCTGGAGCATCGCGTGTTGCGCGGCCGGACGGGCGAGACGGTCAGCGTCTTTCAGAAATGCATCCACCAGCGGGACGCGGCCGGGAACTTGGTCCGCTCGGTGGGCACGATCCAGGATATCTCCCAGCGGAAGCGGGCGGAGGAATCGCTGCAGATGGTCTGCTTCTCGCTGGATCGAATTGCCGACGCGGTGTTCTGGGCCGACGAGCAGGGCCGGGTGCTCCGGGTCAATCAAGCCGCCTGCCGGTCGCTGGGCTATTCCGAAGCGGAACTCCTGTCCGCGACCGTCTCGGACTTGGACCCCGGTTTTTTCGCCCAGCGCTGGGCGAGTCATTGGCGGGAACTCAAGGCCCGCGGCAGCATGCAGCTCGAGACGTCGCACCGCACCAAGGACGGACGTGACTTTCCCGTCGAGGTCACGGCCAACTTCATGCGGTACGGCAACCAGGAATACAACTGTGCCATCGTCCGCGATGTCACCGACCGGCGGCGAGCGGAATGGGCGCTGCGCGAAAGCGAGGAGAACTTCCGCAGCCTGGTGGAGTGCATCGCGGAAGTCTTTTATCGGATCGACGAAACCGGCGTCATCAAGTACCTCTCTCCCTCGGTCCAGGCGACCCTGGGATTTACGCCGGCGGAACTGCTGGGCCGCAATGTGTTCGACCTCCTCCACCCCGAGGATCGAGAGACGGTTCAGCGGGCCATGGGGTACTCGCTGAGGAATTCGCCCTTCCCGGTGGAGTTTCGGATCGCGGATCGAGCGGGAACCTGGCACTGGTTCGTAAGTTCCGATCGGGCCATCATCCGGAACGGGCAGCCTGCCGGTCTCCAAGGAATCTGCCAAGACATCACCGAACGGAAACTGGCCGAAGCGGAGCGGGAGAAGCTCCAGACGCAACTGACGCAGGCCCAACGCATGGAATCGATCGGCCGCTTGGCCGGCGGCGTGGCCCACGACTTCAACAACATGCTGCAGGCTATCCTGGGCAACGTGGAACTGGCCTTGCTCGAGACGCCGCCGACCAGCGCGGTGCGCGAGAACCTTGTGGAAATCCGGAAGTCCGCAAGCCGTTCCGCCGATCTCACCCGCCAACTGCTGGCCTTTGCCCGCAAGCAGACCATCGCGCCCAAGCTGCTCGACCTGAATGAGACCATCGAGGGGACGCTCAGAATGCTGCGGCGGTTGATCGGCGAGGCCATCGATCTGGTTTGGCTGCCAAGCCAGCGGCTGCAACCGGTCAAGATGGATCCGTCGCAGATCGATCAGATTCTGACCAATCTGTGCGTCAATGCCCGCGACGCGATTGGGGGCATCGGCCGGCTGACCATTCAGACCGGCATGATGTCCGTGCGCCCTGCGAACTTGGCGGACTATCCCGACGCCGGCGTGGGAGATTACGTGCGAGTGACGGTCCGCGATACGGGGTGCGGCATGGACCGGGAGACCCTGGCCCACGTGTTCGAGCCCTTCTTCACGACCAAGGAGTTCGGCCAGGGCACCGGATTGGGCTTGGCCACCGTGCTGGGGATCGTGCAACAGAACGGCGGTTTCATCCGCGTGGACAGCGCGCCGGGACAGGGGACGACGTTCCACATCCACTTGCCGCGGTGCGCCGACGACGCGATTCGCCGCGAGCCGGAGTCCCCGGCCCAGCATCCCCGCCGAGGCAGCGAGACGATCTTGCTGGTCGAGGACGAACCGGCCGTCTTGCGGCTGGGCCAGCGGTCGCTGGAGAGACTGGGATACCAAGTCCTGACCGCGGCCACTCCCGGCGAGGCGGAACGCGTCGCGGAGTCGCACACCGGCCAGATCGACTTGCTGTTGACGGACGTCGTGATGCCGGAAATGACGGGCCGCGAACTGGCGGAGCGGCTGGTGTCCCGCCATCCGACGTTGAAACGGTTGTTCATGTCCGGCTACTCGGTCGACGTGATTGCCCACGACGGCATCCTGGACGCGAACGTGCATTTCCTGCCCAAGCCGTTTACGATCAGCATGCTGGCCGACCAGGTCCGCGCAGCGCTCCAGTCCGGATGAGCGCGCCAATCCCCGACGGCTCGGGAGCACCACTTGATGAGGGTTGCCAAGCGATGAGCGCACACTGCCAAGTTCCGGCTGTCGACGCTCACGGTCCACACGCGCCGCTCACTGCCGCGCTCATCGTCGGCAGCCTGATCGGGGCCGCGGTCGGATACCTGATCGGCGACTCTGCCATCCTGGCGGATCAAGGCTGGCTGGGCCCGATGCTGGCTTCCGGGGCAATCAGCCTCCTGGTCTTGCTGCTAGTGGACTGGGGGATCGCCTGGCATGCGACTGGGCTGCGCGGACGCCTCCACGCCGCCTGGGGCCCGGTTCTGGGTGCAGTTCTCGGCGGGATCGCTTGGCTCTGCCGCAGTCAGGCAGGCATCGGCATCCCCGCGGGAACCTGGGAATCGCTGCACTCTCAGGCAGGCTGGATCAGCTACGCGGTTATCGGGAGTAGCGCGGGATTGCTCCTGCCGGTCTTCATGGAGAGCAACAACCCGCTGGCGTTAGGCGCCGCGATGGGGCTCGTTCTTGGCGCAGCGTGGGGCGGTTTCGGCGAGTGGAGCGGACACCTGTGGAGCGTCTCCGCATTGACCGGGATGTTTTTCGTTTTGCCCGCTGCGAGAGCCCTTCAGCTGGGTGGGCTCGTGCGAAGTGGGCTTATTGATTCTTGGGATTTGCTGGGCACGATACTGGTCTGGGCGGTCGTTGGATCGCTGTTTTGCGGCCTGACGTTGCTCATAAGCCCCCGATTGCCCTCCCTTGAGCAAGCGGTCTGGCTTCGCGACCTCATCGCATTCTTCTTGGCGGTCCCTAACGACATCGCCCATGCGCTAGCGCTGCCGAGCGGCTGGCTTGGTGGAGCCTGCGCGGGGGCGATTTTGAGTCTGTTCTGCTCGACGCGGTTGGTCGAATGCGGGGATTCCCCCGCCTTCCTGATGCCGTTGGCTGGGATCGCGGGCGGCTTGGCGGGCTTGTTCGATCAGTTCACCGGGGGCGCGATCTTCGACGGTCTGTTTGGCACTTGGGCGGCAGGCGCCGTCACGGGCAGTCTCGTGTTTGCCGTCGTCATGGCACGGATGACTCGAAACAGGAAACGCAAGACGGCCCTAACCGCGATGTTGGCCTGCATCCTGGGCGCCATGCTGATCGGCGCGGGACTGGGCTTGCTGGCCGTTTGGCTCGGTGCTGCGGATGTCATGGCGGCGTTATCGGGGGGAGTCGCGGGGACGGTGGCCGCTGTGGTCGCCGTCAAGACGCACACTCCGGCGAATGCGCAAGCTCCGGATCGTCGCCGCTTCAAGCCGGCCCTACTCGTGCTCCTCGGATTGCTCAGCGTGGGCCTGTTCACTTTGTTCCGAGCTGAAAAGGCGTTCTGCCATTTAGCTGCCGGTGAGGTCTACCGCTTCAGCAGCGATCGCCGGGCCGTCGTCGAAATGACCCTGGCGGCTCGCTGGAATCCACACTTGGACCACCCTTTCGAGACGCGAGAAAAGTGCAACCGTCGCTTGAACAGGTATCATCAGTCCATTCAGGACTTGGCCCTGCTGATCGAACGCAATCCCCGATCTGGGGAATGGTACTTGCGGCGTGGCTGCGCCCACCAAGGTTTGGGGAACTACAAAGCGGCCGTCAGAGATTTCACCCAAGCGATCATCCTGGGCGCGAACCGGGCCGAAGCCCTCCTGCAACGGGGCCAGGCCTACTATGGCATGGAATGCTACGATTTAGCGATCGAGGACTTCTCCGCATCGCTGGCCTTGGATGCCCGCAAAGGAATTGCCTATTTGGGCCGCGGAGCAAGCTATCGGAAATCGGGACAGATCCAGAATGCGCTGCGTGATTTCTCCCAAGCGATCGAACTCGACCCCCAGGACGCGCAGGCTCGTGCAGGACGCGGATGGATCCACCTCAGACTGGATTATCCCGAGCGAGCCCTGGGCGATTTCAATACCGCAATTGAGATCGATCCCACGTCCGTGGACGCCTATGTCGGGCGAGGCGATGCGTACTACGAGGCGTGCGGCTACCGGGAGGCGATCCAGGACTACGACGAAGCGATTCGACTCGATCCATGCCTGTCGGGGTCGTTCACTCGACGGGGAAACGCATACCGCAAACTTGGCGACGAAGCCCGTGCCGAGGCCGACTATGCCATTGCTGCGGCGCTCGCGAAGACCGCGGAAGATCGCGAATGAAGGCCCGTGTTGCGGGAAAGGTGTCTGGATGTTCTGTTTCACGGCGTCGCGTATGTACGGGGGAGGGCTGATCCTCCTCTTGCTCGTTACTGGCTGTTTCCGCCGGACCGCAGAGCAGCTAGTCCAGGAAGCGGAACAGGACCAGTTCATCCTAAACGAATTCGCCGACGCGGACATGGACGAATTGCACGAGCGATTACGCCAGCACCTCGGCCAACTGCCCCGTTTTGATTCGCGCCGGCGGTCCCGACTGGGCCGTGAGGAGTCGCTGGCGCGACTCCAGGAGGTGTCCCGGTTGGTCGAGGCCGACGATCTGGATGAGGCAGCCAGACAACTCGACGCGAGCGACCTGGACCTGCCGGACGAGCTGACGATCGATCGCCTGCGGGCCGTCGTACACGCGATGCAAAGTTACCGCGACGATCTCGCTCCGCTCGCGGCTCGGGCCGCCGCCTTCGCGCTACACAACGGAGGCAACGCAAGCGTGAGGCCGCCCATGCCGCTCGGCATCGCCTTGCTCGATGAGGCGTCTGCGCTGGCCGCGGAGATCCGCGATGACCTGAAACGCAACTGGGCGTGGGCGTGGAGGTTTCAGGGGATAAGCAAGGCCGGATTCTTTCCCGCCGCCGACGGCCAAGGGCCAGGCCTCGCCCTGTATTCCGTCCAGGGATACCACAATATGGACTTGCCGGAGGACCTGTCGCTAACGCGTCGTCGGCTCGAACACTATCACTTCGCCGTTTTCGTTCTCGACGTGCATGCCGCCGATGACAGCCTGGGAGAGCAAGATCGACGATATTCTCAGAGCTACATTCTGGTCAGCGACGAACTCTACGGTGGAGTACGGATTTTCATTTTCGAAGAAATACTTGCCGGCGACCGCAAGGTTCTGGACGTCTATGATACACTGCCTAGCTACGAGCAGGTTTCGTACGAAGTCCTCAAGCGACTGGGAGGATGGGAATGAGAGTCTATCGCCCGCTTCACATCGCGCCCAGCCGTGTGACAGGATGCCCCGTCATGCGTCGGACGTCGATGGTTCTTGCCTGCCTTGTGACGGTGTGTGGAACGTTTCTTCCAGTCGACCTCCGAGCCCAACCGGCTCCCGCCGGTTCATGGGACGAAGCACGTGTGAAACGGTTCCTGGACAGTGTGGAGAAAGCCAAGGCCGAGCAGCCTCAAATCAACAGACGGCAGGATGCCGCAATGGAGGCACTACGTGAACAGCAGCGAGCGATCAATGCGGAACGGGCGCGGAAACTGGAGGAGACTCAGCAAGCTCACGGGAAGATGCAGGCGTTGCAGAACAGAAACAAAGCTGCCGCCGCCCTCCAGTATGCCCATTGGAAGAGCCTCTCCGCCCAAGGCAGTCCGTCTGCGGTCAATGCGGGCAAACGAGCGTTCATCGAGTCGCTAAACGGGGTGGAGAAGATGGGAGCCATGATTCATGGCATTGAGCCGGTACTAGGCATGTCGGCTGACCCGGCTCCCAGTTCGTCCTGGCGCAACGTGCCTGCCGTTGTCGGTGGCCCGGTGGCGCCGGTCCCAGGCTTGCAGGTACCTGCCCAACCCACCACCGAGCGTCGCATCACGCTGGGAGAGAACCGCGCTTTTGGCCAAGCTGTCAGGATCAATCAGGCGCTCGAGGGCATCGACCTGAGTCGAATCGGCGAAGACCTTCAGCCGGGACAACCCCTCGACACCGACACCGAGAAGGCATTGGCGCTGGTCAGCGATGCCTGGCAGGGGGGGCAGCCTGGCGGCAGTGGTGCCCGGATCGCGGAGATCTCGCGGATCAATCAGCGAATTGCCATTCTGCTGGCCCGTTGCGCGGAACATGAGGCGAAGCGGATCGAACACAACGCCAATCCGGGGAGAACCCAGGCGGCAGCCGACGCAGGGACGGCCGAAGGCATCCGGTTGTTGGCGGAACTGGAGGCCCTGGTGCGCGAACTTCGCGATGCACAGAACCGCTGAGCTGGTGGCCGCGACAACTGGACTACCGATCATGACAACGAGATCCAGTGCAATTCTGGGATTATGCATCGGATTGCTGGCGACGGCCGCCCACGGCCAGCAGCGTCCACGGACTTCGGCTGTCGACCGCGATGAACTACGACTCGTCGGCGAGGCCCTGGACAAGAAAGAGGCCGACATCCTCCGGGCCATTGAACACAACGAGTCACGGCGAATCCAACACAACCTGAACAAGCCCACCGAGACCGACGCGGAGGCCGTCCGAGCGTACATCGAATCGGCCCAGGCAGGACGCGAGGAGCGACAGCGACTCGACAAGGAACTCGCCGACGTCCGCAGGCAGATGGCCCGCGTGGCCACCACGCGCGGACGGATGTCCGACCAGTCGCGGCGCGCCTGGCTGCAGGCCCGCGTGACGGAACTCGACGGCAGCATTTCCGAGCTTGACGCACGGATCAAACGAACCCAGGGCCTGCTTGGTCGATTGCAGAATGAGGCTCAGCGGGGCACCGTGGATCTGGAGGTGGCCGCCCAGGAGTTCCAGGCCGCGGACCTGGCCGTCGCGAAGGAAGTCATCGACCTCGTCGTAGACCAGTTGGCGACAAACGTGGACCTCTTGCCCAACTCCCTCGCTCGCATCGATCTGCAAAAATTCAGCGGCTCGGAGTATAGGGATCTTCGCCAAGCCTTGCTCGATGCGCGGGCGAACTGCGCTGTCTTGAATACGGCGGAGTCTCAGGCGATGCTCAAGCGCATGACCGAGGCCAAAGCCATCCTGCAGAAGTCCCCGAACGTGCTGGAGGCCCATGAAGTGGACAAAGCGGCTTCGCTCCTCTCGCAGGCCATGCAGTCAGCCGTCCTGCAAATCGAACTCAGGACCAAGGCCGGCCGCTCCCTTCTTCAGAGGTTCCCCGAGCTTGCCGCGGTGGAACGTTCCGCGGTCCTCCGCGCCGCCACCGCCCTCGATCTCGGCGAACGAGCACTCGATCTGTGGGCGGTTCGCGGCAGCCAAATCCTGATCCATCGGGAGGTCAATCGGGTCACGGACGCGGCCGAACGGCGCGACCGGCTCCTGCGGGAGTTCTCCCCGGGGGGATGCTACTTCCGTGCTTACCAGGCGGATATCGAGCAACTCAAGTCGGCCCGCGCCGAGAAAGCCCGACGCGAGGCAGAAGCGAAGGACATCGAGACGCGGTTGAAGGCTTCCGTCAGGTAAGCGAACTTCCCGATACGCCTAGTCGCATGCGTCCGTCAAGACGTGGGGAGAGCAGCCGTGGTTGAGCATTGTCCGAGATGTCGGCAGCGACTTGCTGCCGTGGCCCAGACGATGGGGCGGTGTCCGTTCTGCGGCAAGGCCTTGCACTCAACGTCTGAGAGCCAGTGGCCCACTTCCCGGGGATCCACCCAGCACGTGCGGTCCTGCGCGAAATGCGGTCAAGCCAAATATCCCTCGGATCGCTACCGCTTCTACTTCGGCGACTACCTGGGAACGCGGACGGAGGGCAATGTCATCGAGAACCGCTACAACGTCCGCGGGTTTCGAGATCTGGATCTTTGCCGAGGCTGCATTCTGAAGAAGCGTTTGCTGCTGGCTGGCATCGGTGCGTTGTTTTGGGTCTCTGCCGCGGCGGCGTTCTTGCTTCTGGAGCAGCACCAGTCTTGGCGAATGTTGGTCGTGTTCTTCCCGTTCATGCTCGGCCTGCCGTTTGCCCGGTGCCTATTCCTTTCCCGGGAAGTCCTGGGAGACCGAATGGCGGGCCGACTCGATGCGCGGCGCGATCCTGTTATACAAAAGTATTCAATCATAACCAGGGAGGATTACGCCAAGATGAAGGCCGGTAGTACGACGAGGTACGATCCCAGCGATCCACGCGATGTCATCTGAACGATTTCTACAGCGGGACT
>CAIYOB010000278.1 GCA_903927685.1 uncultured Planctomycetaceae bacterium | reverse complement strand
GGTTGTGAGTTGGACATGATGGCGAGCCCTTGAGTCGTCCATATCCTCTGGCCCGACGCCAGTAGCCCGAAGCGCCAGCGAGTGGGAGACTTACGCCGCACGACGTTGAAGATGGCACTCTACCCACGCCGCCTACCGGCAGCAAGCCGCCTTCTGCGCACAGCAGTAGGCCCGCTTCAGGCAGCAGATCGGGCGAGCGGTGGACGCACGCACGTCCCCGGCAGCCGCATCTCTGGCTGGTGTCGTAGCTTCCGGCAGTCGATCAACGCCACGTGCGCAGCATGCCTGAGGCACCTCGCAACAGGCGGCCTCCGCAACACAGCAAGCGGGCTCGGTCGTCGACACAACCTTGGCGGTCGCCGGCGGTGGCGCGAGCAACAGGTTCCAAGCGAGTGCGACAGCGACGGCGGCAAGGGGGACAATTCGAGACAACATGTTCATGCTCCTTGATTTAGCAGTAACTTGAAACGGAACCTAACGAGCTGGCTATGACGCCAAGCGGCGTTGACCGGTCGCACGCTCACTCGCGTCTGGCATTGTCCTGTTAGATGCTGGTCGCCTGCGGTTTCTTCTTGAATCTGACGGAAAATCTCACGCCGATCAGGGTCAGCCTTTGGCATCCATGTCGGTTCGGTGTTCGGCGGCCCCGTCCCACAACCGGGCGCAGCAGCGGAGTCGGGCCGGGAGAGCGGCGACCTGGTCCGAGAGATTAGCACCGTTCGAGAAGGAACTGTCGGGAGTCTGTCGCGGCCTGGGGAATCGGATGCCCACGGCTTGTCCGTGCGAGTGTCAGCCCGAGCGCTGGCCGCACTGCGGAGGGGCGTGCACAGAGCCTTCCGTGCAAGCCGGACACTTATTTCTCGAGCGATGCGCGGCTACATGAAACGCTCGACGGCACGCCTGGGACCGCCGGTCCGCTACCACTTCCGCCAGCGCCAGACGAACCCGACCATGCCGATCGAGGCGCTCGCCAAGCCGAGGATCGCCCAGAACATCCAGCGTTCGTGCTGCCCCGGAAAGGTGACGTTCATCGAGAAGACGCTCACCACCAGCGTCGGCGTCATGATGGCGATGGTGATGATCGTCAGGGTCTTCATCAGCCAGTTCAAGTTGTTGCTGACAATCGAGACGCGGGCGTCCATCATGCTGGCCAGAATGTTGGAGTAGATCTCCGCCTGCTCGTAGCACTGCGTGTTTTCGATGATCAGGTCGTCCACCAGTTCCAGGTGCTCGGCGGACAGGCCGATCTTGGCCGCACTGTTGCGGAGCCGCTCGATCAACTTGCCGTTCGAATTGATCGCGTTCAGGTAATAGACAAGGCTCTTCTCCAGGCTGAACAGGTTCAGCAGGTATTTATTCTGCATGGACGTGTTGATCTGCTCCTCCAGGGCCTCGGAGACGGCGTTGATGACCTTCAAATGGCCGACGAAATGCAGGGTCGAGGCGTACAGGACGCGGAGTGCCAGTTCCTGACGGGAGGCAATCTTGGTAAATGGTTTTCCCTCAAACAGCGGAACGGGGTCCGAGAGCACGAGCACCAGTTTGTCCGCGAACAGGAACATGCCTGTGGAGGCGATCCCAAACTCGAACATGTTCTCGCTGGAATAGTTCTTCGGCCGCTTGAAGATGATCGCCACGTGCTCCGGCTCGAACTCCAGCCGGGCCAGTTCGTTCGGGTCCAGGGCCGAAGCCAGCGTGTGCTCGTCCAACCTGTACGAATCAATCAGGAACCTACGTTCCTGGTCATCCGGATTGAGATAGACGTAGATGTCACCGGCCGCCGTTCCATCCTCCATGACTCGGCCGCCGGCCAGTCGGAATTGCTGCAACATAAACGAAGCTCCTTCGTGATTCGGCCCGGAAACAGCTCCGCGTGGGCCGATGTTCGTCACAGTTTGGCCAAGCGGCGTACTCTACCGCGCCAAACCGCGCCGCGGCTAGATGTGACTCCCCTGTTCTAGGCATCCCCTCTATCCCGGCTGATTCTCCTGCCGCGGCGTGACCACCTTTTCGACCGCCAGTCTCATGCTGCGGAGTTTGGCGCGCAGGGTGACCCGGCTGAGCCCCAGGATTTCCGCGGCCCGATTCTGATTTCCCTCCGCGTGCTGCATGACGCGGAGAATGACCAGGCGGTCCAGCTGTTCCCGAGCCCGACGGAAAACGTCGGCCTGGCCGCTGATGACCCAACTCTCGACG
The DNA here is from genome assembly GCA_903927685.1 of uncultured Planctomycetaceae bacterium. Next base: position 4,349 of record CAIYOB010000278.1, on the reverse strand, counting down.
TTCTGCGGGAGGGACTGCCAGTCGGGCGGCGGTATCTCGCGGGCGTCCAAGTCTGCCTCCCGTTCAGAGTCTCTGTCGCCCTGCAACTCTGCGGCCAGGAACTCCGGCAACAGCGTGGGGCCCGCCGACACGATCAACGCCTCGCGGATGACGCTCTGCAATTCGCGCACATTTCCCGGCCAGGAATAGGCTTGCAGCAGGTCCAACGCCTCCGGCGCAATCGACTGGACGGCCGTGCCCAGTTGGTGATTGACACGGTAGAGGAAATGGTGCGCCAGTTCCGCGATGTCTTCGCGGCGTTCGCGCAAGGGCGGCAAGTGGATGGTCACGCCGCGCAGGCGGTAGAACAGGTCCTTGCGGAATCGTCCCTGTTCGATCAGGACGTTCAAGTCCTGGTTGGTCGCCGCCAGGATCCGGACCTGCACCGAAATGCTCTCGCTTCCCCCCAACCGCTCGAAACGACCCTCCTGAAGCAGCCGCAAGATCTTGGCCTGGGTGTGGGGGGCCATGTCGCCCACTTCGTCCAGGAACAGCGTGCCGCGGTGGCATTGCTCGAACTTGCCGACGCGCCGGCGATCCGCGCCGGTAAAGGCGCCGCGTTCGTAACCAAACAGTTCACTCTCCAGGAGCGTCTCGGGAATGGCCGCACAGTTCATCGCCAGGAACGGAGCCTGATTCCGGCGGCTGTGATGATACAGGGCTCGCGCGACCAGTTCCTTGCCCGTCCCGCTCTCGCCGAGAACGAGAACATTGACGTCTTGAGGGGCGACGCGGCCGATCTGCTTGCAGATCGACTGCATGGCTGGGCCGCTCCCAATCAGGCGGTCGGCCCGATCTTCCGGCCGCTCGCCTTCGTCGAGGATGGCTGGCACGTGCATCAAGCGGCTGATGGCAAACGCCTGGCCCACGACCTGCTTGAGCTGCCGGGCGTCCAGCGGTTTGGTCAGGTAGTCGTAGGCCCCGCGTTTCATCGCCTCGATGGCCGTCTCGGTGGTCCCGTGGCCGGTGATGAATATCACCAGGCTCTTGGGATCGATTTCCCGCAACTCGTGGAAGATGTCCAGCCCCGAGCGGTCGCCCAGCCGGATGTCCAGAAGGATCACGTCGGGCGACGTTTCGGCGGCCAATCGCAATCCGTCGGCGGCCGTCTCGGCGCCCACAACCGAAACCTCCGCTCCCGCGAAGACCGCTTCGATGCTGAACCGAACGCTCGGTTCGTCGTCGATGATCAGCAGCCGGTGCATGGGCAGGCTCCTCCGGGGGACAGCAAGAGAACGCGACGTCAGACGCGGGGCCCGGGGGAGGAGGCGGCATCCATTCCATCGCCGGCTCCGCCGCTGGGACTGTGGGCGACGGGCAGCTCCACGACGAATTCGGCTCCGGCGTCGTCTCGATTGGCCGCGATGAGCCGGCCACCATGTTGTTTCACGATCCGCTGACTGACAGGCAGTCCCAGGCCGGTCCCGCCTTCCTTGCCGGTGACGAACGGTTCAAACAGCCGCTCCATGATGGCCGCGGGAATCCCCGTTCCCGAGTCCCGGACGCTGACCCGGCAGCCGCCGTCAGCCCGCTCGGGCCCTCGAATCGAAACCTCCAATTGGCCGCCTTGCGGCAGGGCTTCGATTCCGTTCAGCAGCAGATTGACGAACACTTGATGCAGTTGTTCCGGATCACCTTCGACCACGACGGGGACGGACGAGAAATCCTCCCGAACGCTCACACGCTGCTGTCGGGCGCGGCCGCCCACGAGATTCAACGCTCGCCGCAACGTTTCGCGGAGGTCGTGCCGAACCCGGTGCATCGCCGGGGGACGGGCAAAGTCCAGCAGCCCTTGGATGGTATTCTCCATGCGGATGACTTGTTCGAGGATCACGTGCAGTTGCTGCGCGCTGAGCCGCTGCTCGCCGGGACGCTCGGCGGCGGTCTGGATCAGCAGTTTCACGGCGGTCAGCGGATTGCGCAGCTCGTGAGCGACGCCGGCGGCCAATTCGCCGGCGGCGGCCAGGCGGTCCGCTTGCAACGTTTCTCGGCGGGCTTGCTGCAACTGGTCCACGACCTGCCTGATTCGCGACGACACCTCTTGAACCTGATGCTGCAGCGCCGGCAAGTCGTCCGAGGGATGCAGTTCGACGCGTCCGACCTCGTGTTCCAGGCCGCCCGCGGCGTCGGTCAGACTGATGCTGATCTGGGAAATCGAGCGGCTCAAGCCGCGGGCGACCCAGAGGCCCCAGATGATCCCGAGGGTCGGGCCCGTGACCCACAAGGCCAGCATGGACAGGTCGAACGAAACACGCAGTCCACTTCGCCGAGCGGTCAGATCGGCCAGCAGGCGTTGATGGACTTGGAGCAAGCGTTTACAGGACTCCGCCACCGCGTGCGCCGCGCGTGCGGTCTCCATCGGCGCCGCGCGACTGGATCCCGAGATGTCGTCCGCGTTCAGGCGACGGTGACAGCAATCTCGATACTTCGCGAACCGCTCGCGGATGTCCGCGATCAGCGCCTGAGCCTCTGGCGTCCCGGCCTCAGACGCAGCCTCCGCCAAGTGCCGCTCGAACAAGTCCTCCAGGACGGCGACTTCGGTTCGCGTGTGGCTGTCGGCTCGCTCGACGACCTCCAAGACGGTCGCCTGTAACTTCCACAAGACGTCTTGCAGCGTGTCAATGGCCTGGATCGTCGCTAGTCTGTCGGTCAAGTCGCGAGCGTGCGATTCGTATAAGCCGTGAAAATAGAAACTGGTCGCCAAGCCGATGGCAAGCCAAAGAAAACTCACCAAGATCGTGGTCGCGACGACTTTTCTACCCACGTCACCCCATTCCCTTCCCAGACCCCCACGCTGCAATTGAGGTGCCAATCGCAGTTTCCGCTTGACCCCGCCTCACGCCGCTGTAACCGCATTCTAAGCAGGGACTTGAGCAATTGCCACGGGACGAGCAAACGAGTCCGCGTCCTTGAGTGGAGGGGAAAGAAAGTGTCCTCGCAGGACATTCAGACGCACGTTCTCGCGGCCCGGGACCGCGCCCTTTCGGTTTGACCCGGCGAACGGGAGCGAACGCAATTGTCGAGATGTGAACGGGTTGTGCGCAATCCGTCAAGAGAGCAAGCCGGTGGCACAATCCTTGCTTAGCCCTTCCGTTCCAGGAGGATCGGGCATGCCTGAGCGAGTTCTGTTGGCTGATCGAGATGCGTTCCTGCTGGCCACCTGCCGAGACTGTCTCTGCCAGCGCGGCGCCACGGTCGCCACCGCGACGACCGGCTTGGAGTGCATCCAAGCCCTCCGGAGTTTCGCGCCCGACGTGCTCGTGTTAGAGGCCGAGCTGCCCTGGGGCGGAGGCGACGGCGTCCTGGCCGTGCTCGACGAGCAACCCGAACTGCGGCCTCCGCGGGTGATCCTGGTGTCCTATGCCAGTGATCGCGGACTGCTGCACCGCGTGTCGCGCTTCAAGGTCGACGACTATCAGCGGAAACCGCTCACCGCCTTGAGCCTGGCCAATCGGATCAGCCGGATGTCCGGCGCAGGGTCTCCAGGCTGCTGGCCGGCATCAACCGCCGTAGGCCCCCGTTAGCAGCTTGGCGCAAATCCATCGCGTGGCACGCAAAAGGAGCCGCTCATGAAATGCCCATTGTGTGAACTTGAAATGAGGATCACGGACCGCGACGGAGTCGAAATCGATTACTGCCCGCAGTGCCGCGGAGTCTGGCTGGATCGGGGCGAACTGGAGAAGATCGTCGCCCGTGAAGCCGCCTCAGCCGACCGCGGCCACGATTCCTACGACGACGATGACGATGAACATCGTGGGAGACGTGGCAGGGATCGGCCCGGGGATCATGACGAGCGCAGGTATCAGGGGAGGAAGCGGGAGGGATTCTGGGGAAATATCATGGAGATCTTCGATTAATACCAGCGCGAGTGCCTTTGACGTGCAAACCATCCGGGGATTGACGGAAGCCTGTGCGGCCGAGCGGCTGCGGACGGAAGGCTTCAACGAACTGCCGGGCCGGGGACGGCGTACGGTCCTGGCGATTGCGTGGGAGGTCGTCCGCGAGCCGATGTTCTTGCTGCTGGTCGCTTGCGGATTGCTGTACCTGGCCACGGGTGAGCCGACCGACGCCCTGATGCTGCTGGGGTTCGTCGTTGTGGTGATGGGCATCACGATTGTGCAGGAGCGCCGCACGGAACGTACGCTGGAGGCGTTGCGGGATTTGTCCAGCCCGCGGGCGTTGGTCATTCGGGATGGACAGCAGAAACGGATCGCCGGCCGCGAGGTGGTGTGTGGCGACACTATGCTGCTGGCGGAAGGCGATCGCGTGCCGGCGGACGCCCTGTTGCGGCAGGGAATCAATCTGTCGGT
>CAIYOB010000277.1 GCA_903927685.1 uncultured Planctomycetaceae bacterium | reverse complement strand
CACGGGTACGCGACGGGCGAGCGGGTCATCTACCTGGCCGGCGGCGGTCTCGCCATCGGCGGCCTGATCGACGGGCACGACTACTACGTGATCGTGCTGGACGGCGACCGCTTCCACCTGGCCGACGCGGCGGACGCGAACAACGTTCCGCAGAACCCGGACAGCTTGGTTCCGGTCAGCCTGACCGCCGGCTCGGCCACCGGCCACCGCCACGGCTTCGAGCGGGCCTCCACGGTGACTCAGGGCGATGTGGCTCTGGGCGGCCTCATGAACGGCGGGATTTACTATGTCACCGTCGTCGATGCTCAGACGATCCGGCTCTCCGATTCGCCACTGACCGCACAGGCCGCGCTGCCGGTGGATCTGACGCTCAGTGCAGACCAGGTCGCGCAGGCGGCGACGTTGACGCATACGTTGCAGGTTCCGCACAAGGAATCCGGGATCAACGTTAACGCCGGCTTGAAGGCATCCAACCGGGCCGTCGCCTCGGCGAGCATCGGCGGTTCCCCCAGCCTGAGTGACATGCTCACGGGCAACGTGCCGCCCAGTCCCAAACTGCTGAAGTCGAGCATTAAAGGCGCCACCAAGGGAAACTACTACTCGACATTTAGCGTGGCGGCGTCGGCCGGCATCGCGCTATTCGAGCACGACGTGGTGGCAACGGTCGGGCCCACGGCGCGGCTTAAGTCCGCCGCCAACGTCAACGTCGCCGCCACGATCGAGCAGGCGGCCAGCGTCAACGTCGAGGGCAGCATCACCGCCCAGGCGGCAAAGAGCGGAAAGAGCACTGGTAGCGGCGGCAGCGGCGGCACAAGCGCCGGCAGCAAGACCGGCAAGGGCGGCAAGAAAGTCGCGGCGGCCTCGGTGGCGGTCGGGGTGGGGGTCTACGACAACACGGTGCAAGCGATCGTCGGGGCCGGCGCACAGCTCGACGCGCGCGACACGGTCACGGTCCTGTCCGACCTGGCTTACCCGTTGCTGGTCGACTCGATTCCGTTCCACCCGGCCGGTTTCGACTACACTTCCGATAGCGTCATCGAGGAAATGGGCGAAGTGCTCAACGGCCAACTCGGCCTGACCGGCGTGGCCAATATGTGGTCGGCCACCAAGGGCCGTGCGCCCAGCGCCGCCCTGACCGCCACGCTCTCCGTCGGTGTGTCCGTGTACTTCAACCGCGGCGAGGCGATCGTCGAGGACGGGGCCAGGATCAACCAGGACCCAACCTATCAGACCGGCGACCAGACCGTGGTGGTCAGCGCGCTGACCGCGCTGGAACTGATCAACCTCGCGGGCGTGATCCATTTGAATCTCAGCGAGTCGGCCATCGGACAGGCGAAGAGGGGGAAGAGCCTCCCCATCTCGCTGTTTGGCAACGAGGCGAAGACGCTAGGGCTGGGCGCTTCGGTACTGTTCCAAGCGATCGAGAATCATACGCTCGCGCGCCTCGGCGATGCCGACGTGCATACCGGTGCCGAGGGCGGGCTGACGGTGGCCGCCCGCGAGGACATCTTCGCCTTCGACTTTGCCCAGACCGGCGGCAACTCCGGCAAGTTCGGCGGGGCCGGCAGCGTCTCCGTCGCCATGCAGGCGAGTGAGACCCTGGCCCAGATCGCCAGCGGCGCCGTGATCGCCGGCGGCGGGCTCGATGTGGACGCCGCCAGTGACGCCCTGCACATCAATTTGACCGGGGCCGTGCAGCTCGCCAAGCAGGTCGGGGTCGGCATCAGCTCGGGCGTTACGCTGTTGAAGCGGGACACCGAAACGGTGCTCGGAAAACGCCTCACCGAGGACGACGCGACGCCGGGCAGCGCGGGCACGAGCATCCAAGCCAGCCGGATTTCGCTCGAGGCAACCAACAGCGGCCAGATCGTGGGAATTGGCGTGGCCGGCGCGGTCGTCGCCGACGTGCCGGGGCTGGCCATCGAAGACAAGGACCCAACGGGCGGCAGCGGCGGAACGAGCGGCGGCGGGACGACAGGCGGGGCTGGTGCGGCGGCGGCCGCCGCCCAACCGCCGCAGATCGGCGTCGGCATCGCGGGCGTGCTCACCTTCGCGGGGGCGGACGACCTGACCCGCGCTTACCTGAACGACAGCGGCCGGATCGAGGCCGACGCTGGCAACTTGACGCTGGCCGCGACCGACACGACGGGCATGGTATCGCTGGCCGGCGCCGCGGCGTTCGCCAAGACCCCGAAGACGGCCGTGGGCATCGCCGGCGCGTTCGCCTACAACGCGGCCAGCATGACCACCGAGGCGTTCATCGCCGGGGCCGAGGTGGTGGATGCGGACGCCGTGGAGCTGACCGCGGAGCGCACCGGCAGTGTGTGGGCCGCGGCCGTCGGCGTCGCGGTGGCCGCCGCCCTGCCAAGTGCCAGTGGCGGCACCGGCGGCACAGGGGGCGTCGTCGGCGCCGTCTCGGGTTCCGCTTCGCTGAACACGATTTCCGGCGCCACCCGGGCGCGTCTGAGCGGCGTGGATCTTGTCACGCCGGGCGATGTCCGCCTGACTGCGACCGACAGTTCGTCCATCCAGGCGGCTGCCATTGGCGGAGCGGGCGCGGGCAGCAAGAGCGGCAACCAGGTCGCCGTCACCGGGGCCTTGTCCCTGAATCTGATCGACAACACGGTGGAGACCCTGATCGAGGACAGCCGGCGCGACGACGGGCGGGGCGCCGGCATCGACGCCGGAGGCGAGGTCCAGCTGACGGCAACCGACAAGTCCACCATCAGCGCCGGCGCCGGCGGACTGGCCATCGCGGCCAAGGCCGGGGGCGGGGCCGGGGGCGGCGGCAGCGGCACGAGCGTCACCGTCGCCGTCGGCGCGGGCGTGGCCGTCAACGAGATCGGCAAGCAGGGCGGCCACGCCGTGCGGGCTGGCATCGACAACT
>CAIYOB010000276.1 GCA_903927685.1 uncultured Planctomycetaceae bacterium | reverse complement strand
GCGTGGCCGACTTGGAACTCCAGGTGGGCAGCTCCGCCTGTGCGGTCATCAAGGCGTCGAGCGTGCTGGTCGGCGTGTGCCAAGAGGGGAAAGGCTGCGGCTGCCAGGGAGCCACGCCATGATCTCGCTGCTGGAAGAACGCCGGGCGCAGATCCACGGCGACAGCCGAACGCCGTTTGCGATGGCCTGCGAGAAGCAGAGCGTGGCGGGGTCGGTCAGCCAGCGAGCCTGCGTGTTCTGCGGCTCGCGCGTTGTCCTGTACCCGGTGGCCGACGCCCTGCACTTGATCCACGGCCCGGTCGGCTGCGCCGCCTATACCTGGGACATCCGCGGCTCCCTGTCGTCGGGCCCCGAACTGCACCGCATGAGCTTTACCACCGACTTGCGCGAGAAGGACGTGGTCTACGGCGGCGAACGTAAACTGTACCAGGCGCTGTGCGAACTGATCGACCATTACCGGCCGAAAGCGGCGTTCGTCTACGCGACTTGCATTGTCGGAGTGATCGGCGACGACCTGGAGGCCGTCTGCCGCCGCGTGTCCGCCGAGAAGGGCTTGCCGGTCCTGCCGGTCCACTCCGAGGGCTTCAAGGGCACGAAAAAGGACGGTTACCAGGCGGCCTGTGCGGCCCTGTTCCAGCTGGTGGGCACCGGCTCGACGACCGGCATCGGGCCGCTCAGCCTGAACATCCTGGGCGATTTCAATATCGCTGGCGAGACGTGGCTGATCCGCAACTACTACGAGCGGCTGGGGGTCCAGGTCGTGGCCACGATCACGGGCGACGGGCGGGTCGACGACATTCGCCGCGCGCACGGAGCTGCGTTGAACGTCGTCCAATGCTCCGGCTCGATGACGCACCTGGCAAAGATGATGAAGGATCAATACGGAATCCCTTTCCTGCGGGTGTCGTACTTCGGCCTGGAGGATATGTCCCGGGCCCTGTACGACGTGGCGGGACATTTTGGCGACGCTGCCCTGCAGACGCGCGCCGAGGCGCTGGTGCGGGACGAAGTGGCGGCGATCCTGCCCGACCTGCGGCGGTACCGCAAGGACTTGCAGGGCAAGCGGGCGGCGGTCTACACGGGGGGCGCGTTCAAAGCGTTTTCGCTGGTCCGCTCGCTCCGCACCCTGGGCATGAAGACGGTGATGGCCGGCTCGCAAACGGGGAACGCGGACGATTACCGCCTGTTGCGCGAACTGTGCGACGAGGATACGATCCTGGTCGACGACACGAACCCGCTGGAATTGGCCAAGTTCGTCCAGGAGAAGGGCGTCGACCTGTTGATCGGCGGAGTCAAAGAACGGCCGATTGCCTACAAGCTGGGCGTCGGCTTCTGCGACCACAACCACGAACGCAAGATCGGCTTGGCTGGGTTCGAGGGCCTGCGGCAGTTCGCCCGCGAGGTCCATGCGACCGTGATGAGTCCGGTGTGGAAACTGGTCCCGCGGCGCAGGGCCGTGCCGCCGGACGCCGCCCGCGAGCCCTGTGCCGGGGAGTGTGGGACCTGCGTGCAGTCGCTCTGCGAGGGACGCACCGAACGACGTTCAGCAGGGCAGCCACCTGCCGTTGAGATTCGTCCGCAGGCCGAGCATGCGGGGCCAACTCCCCTCTCGCTTGCGCTTCGGGCTACGGAGAACACGGAGGCCGCGTCATGACTTGCGACACAGCCGCTTCGCCAACTCCCCCGGCCGCCCCGTCCTTTGTGGCCACGCGGAATGCGTGCAAGTTGTGCACGCCGCTGGGCGCTTGCTTGGCCTTTGCAGGCGTCGAGGGGGCGCGGACGATTCTGCACGGCTCCCAGGGCTGTGCGACGTACATCCGCCGGTACATGATCAGCCACTTCAAGGAACCGGTCGACATCGCGTCGTCGAACTTCTCCGAGAGCGCCACGATCTTTGGCGGCCGCGACAACCTGCGGGCCGGCTTGACGAACGTCGCGCGGCAATACGGGCCGAGCGTGATCGGCGTGGCCACGACCTGCCTGGCGGAGACGATCGGGGAAGACGTCGGGATGTACCTGCACGAGATTCGGAGCGAGCCGCCCGCGGCCGGCAAGCCGCTGCCGCCGGTCGTGCACGTCTCGACGCCCAGCTATTGCGGCACGCACGCCGAGGGGTTCATCGCCACCGTCCGCGCGCTGGTCGAGCAGCTGGCCGAGCCCGGGCCGCCGGGCGCGCACGTCAACATCTTTGCCAGTATGTTCTCGCCCGCAGACCTCCGGTACTTGAAGGAGATTCTGAGGGAATTTCAGTTGCCCGCGACGCTGTTGCCGGACTACAGCGATACCTTGGACGGGCCGACTTGGGACGAGTACCAGCTGATCCCGCACGGCGGCACACCGCTGGACTCCGTGCGCCGCACCGGCCAGGCCCGGGCCAGCATCGAGTTCACCTGCGTGCACGACACCAAGCCGTCGGCCGGCAGCTGGCTGCGCGAGCGGTTCGGCGTTCCGCAGCAGCGGCTGGGCATGCCGATCGGCGTCGCGGCCAGCGACGCGCTGTTCGGCGCCCTGGAGACGCTGAGCGGAAGGGCCACCCCGGCTCAACATGTCGCCGAACGCGGCCGGCTGATCGATGCGTTCGTCGACGGGCACAAGTACCTGTTCGATCGGCGGGCGGTGGTGTTCGGCGAAGAGGATCTCGTCGTCGGCGTGGTCGGCCTGCTGCGCGAGTTGGGCGTGCGGCCCGTGCTGTGCGCCTCGGGCGGCGAGAGCGGACGGATGCGCGCGGCGATCGAGGCGCTCGCGCCCGAACTCGCTTCCGAAATCCAGGTCTGCCAGGCCGCGGACTTTGCCGAGTTGGAGGACCGCGCGGCGGGCCTGCGGCCGGACCTGCTGATCGGACACAGCAAAGGCTATTGGCTGGCCCGGCGGCTGAAGGTGCCGCTGGTCCGGATCGGCTTTCCAATCCACGACCGCGTCGGCGGCGCCCGCCTGCTGCACGTCGGCTATCGCGGCGCCCAGCAGCTGTTCGACCGCATCACCAATACCCTGCTGGAAGCCATCCAGGACGAGTCGGAGGTGGGCTATGCGTACTTGTAGGGAAAGGCGGTGACCGATGGACCTGTCCAAGCATCCCTGCTTCAACGACGCCGTGCGGCACCAGTTCGGCCGGATCCATCTGCCCGTGGCGCCGGACTGCACTATCCAGTGCAATTTCTGCGATCGCCGGTTCAACTGTGTGAACGAATCCCGGC
>CAIYOB010000275.1 GCA_903927685.1 uncultured Planctomycetaceae bacterium | reverse complement strand
TGCGCAAGACGAAGGGCAACAAGGCCAAGGCGGCGCGGTTGGTCGGCTTGCCCCGCCCCCGCTTCCTGCGGAGGCTGCAGTTTTTTGGAATCGAATAGGCGCAGCGAAGACCGCGGCGGCGACCACTCGTTATCGGCTTCCTTGCCCGCCGTGAGCGGAACCGGTGCGGACATCCCGTTCGTGGCCGCGGGTCACCGGATCGTCGAGATACTACGCCGGATGAACCACGCGCAATACGCTCACGGAACCAACAACGCCGCTAGTGCGTTGTCCAGGCTCAATGTTGGGGTGCCTGGGGTCGAGTGCAGCGAGCCCCCAGTCCGCAGGGATTCCGGAGGCACGCTGCGTTCGCCACGGCCAACCTCGTCGGGAACTGCGCCGTGTTTAACATCGGCGGCAACAAGTATCGGCTGATCGCCCGGATTCTGTACCGCAGTCAGAAGGTGTTCGTGCTGAAGGTGATGACTCACGGGGAGTACAATGTCGGCCGCTGGCAGGAAGAATGCGGCTGCTATTCGCCGCCTCCCGGGACGGCGCCAAGGGCCAAACGCCCTGGTTTCCCGAGGCCCGTTCGACGAAGAGGACGATGAACATGGCTGCCCAGACGAAGTTCGGTTTGACGAAAGGAGCCCGGGACTCCTACTTGGAACTCGTGCTCGCTTTCCCCCTCGCCACGATCAAGTCCGACGAGCACTTGGAAGAGGCCCAGCGGGTCATGGACCGTCTGCTCGCCAAGGGTGCCATGGATGAGGGCGAAGAACTGTACCTGGATGCGTTGAGCGATCTGGTTGCGGCCTACGAGGACGAACATTACGCCATTCCTTGTCCGGCGCTCACTCCGCTGCGATCGCCAGGACTCGGTCGACGTAGATCGCGTCCAGTTCGGGATGGTGTCCATGGGCGAAATAGAAGTACGCGCCGGGGACGAAGTCGACCACGCCCAGGTCGATCCAGCGGAACTGGCGGTCGAAGGCGCCGTCCGCTGTCGTGAAGTCCTGGCGGTCGAGGGACATGCCGGCGAGCGACTTCTTGCCCTGCGAGTCGTACACGCCCCAGGAGCCCAGACGTCCCTCCCGGATGGTCCCTTCGCAGCGCAGCGAGGCCAGCAAGCGGTACTTGCCGCGGAGCGGCGGGGCATAGCTGGTGTTCCAGTCGACTTGGGTGCCCATCCGGACGCTCTTGCCATTCCAGCCGGCCGCATCATCGACGATCGTCGCGACGTTGTTGAAGTTGTTGAACGGCAGGGCGTCGAAGATGATCCAGCGGTCTGCCGGGATGTCGCGGCACATCTCCGGCGGTTTCTGCTGCGCCAGAAAGCCGGCCTTCAGACCGTCGAGGTACAAGTCGAAATTGGCTTCCTGCGAGATCACTGCCGCTTGGGTCTTGAACCGCCGGCAGCCGGTGGCGAATTCCTCGGCCGCCTGGTACGGGTCCTGCGGACCCAGGAACGGCAAGCTCCTTTCCCGCGCTTCGCAACGCAGCGGATAGTAGCGGCTGAGCCAGACGTGGTCGAGGCCCAGTTTGGACTTGCGCAACCGGCGCAGCTCGGCGGATTCGGGACCGCAGACCCTGGTCGCCGTCTCGACTGCCTGGTTCATGAGCTCCGTGACACGATTGAGCGTCGCCAGATCGAGCCATTGGGCCGAGTTCACGCCGAAGCAGCCCAGATAGATCTGCTCCGCTTCCGCCCGCGCGATCAGGGTGTCCCAATACTGGTGGAGCAGCGGCGCGACCGCCGGGCCGTAGTAGCCGCGGAGGAACTCGTCGATCAACTGGTCCCCGTCCAGCTGCGGCTCCCACATCACGCGCATCAGCAGCCAGTTCTTCAACTCGCAGAAATCGTCGCCTTCGCCTTC
>CAIYOB010000274.1 GCA_903927685.1 uncultured Planctomycetaceae bacterium | reverse complement strand
CGGCAGCCCGCACGGCTGGCCTGGGCCCGGGGCCAAGTCGCGTTCGCGGCCAATCGCCGCGTCTTGAAGGACGGCGTGTGGACGGGATTTGGCGTCCAGGCAGACGGTCCCGTCGATGAACAGCTGCCCGTCCTGGTGGCCCGGGATGCGGCCGGCAAGCCGCTGGCGATCGTGGCGAACTACGCGTGTCACTGCACGACGCTGGGGGGCGATTTCAATCAGGTCTGCGGCGACTGGTCGGGGTTCGCCCAAGAAGATATCGAACACGATTTTGCCGGAGCGGTCGCCCTGATCACGATCGGTTGCGGCGCCGATGCCAATCCCGAACCGCGCGGCACCTTGGAATTCTGCCGCCAGCACGGCCGGGCGCTGGCGGACGAAGTCAAGCGATTGTTGGGCGGGGAACTGCAGCCTGTCCGCGGCGAGCCGATTTGCCGTCTGCAGCACATCGACTTGCCGCTGGGACCGCCGCCCAGCCGAGCCGAGTGGGAAACGGCGGCTGCGGGCGGCGGTTCCCAGGGGATGCGTGCGAAGCACTTCCTGGGTTTGTTGGATCGTGGCGAAGCGTTGCCCGCCAGCGTCCGCTATCCGGTCGCGACCTGGACCTTTGCCGACGATCTGGCGATGGTGTTTCTGGGCGGCGAGGTGGTCGTGGACTACGCCCTGCGGCTGGCACACGAGTGCGACGCCTCGCGGCTGTGGATCACGGCCTATGCCAACGATGTGCCGTGCTATATCGCCTCGCGGCGGATCCTCCGCGAAGGCGGTTACGAGGCGGACAGCTCGATGATCTACTACGGCCAGCCGACGCGACTGGCGCCGGAAACAGAGGACTTGATCGTCGGCGAGGTCCGCCGCTTGCTGCCGGCCCCGTAGGCTTGGCGGCGACTTTCGAAGTTGTTCCTCTTGGGACCTTATTGGCTTGAATGCCCCGCAAGAAAAAACTTTTCAAATTCTCGTCTCTCGCGCGTTGTCGCGGGTCACGAATGCACTAAATACACTGGGCGCGGTGCTTCTCGTCGTTTTCCTGGCGGCACCGCGATTCCGTCAGTGTATCGATGAAGAACCAAGACGTTGCCACGACTGAATTATTGAGCCGCGCCAAGCGGGGTGATCGGGGTGCGCTCAACGAGTTGCTGGCCCAGTACGGGGCTCGGCTAAAGAGGATGGTCCGGCTCCGACTGGACCGCCGCTTGCAGGGGCGGATCGATGAGTCGGACGTGCTGCAGGAAGCATTTCTCGAAGTGGCCGGCAAGCTCGACGACTATCTGGCCGCGCCCCAGGCCCCCTTGTATCTCTGGCTGCGGACATTGACCGGGCTGAAGTTGGCCGAGTTGCATCGGCGGCATTTGGGAACGCAATTGCGCGATGCGAATCGCGAGGTTTCGATCTATCGCGGGGCCTTGCCCGAGGCGAATTCGCTGTCCCTGGCGGCCCAATTGTTGGGCAAGTTCAGCTCGCCGTCTCAGGCCGCGGTCAAGGCGGAACGGCGGATCAGGCTGCAGGAGGTGTTGAACTCGATGGACCCCGTCGATCGCGAGGTCCTCGCCCTGCGGCATTTCGAACAGTTGAGCAATGCGGAAACGGCCCACGTGCTGGGCATGTCGGAATCCGGCGCGACAGCCCGTCATGTTCGTGCGCTGAAACGACTGCGGACGCTACTGGAGCAATTGCCGGGATTCTTTGAGTGAACGAGCCAAGCTTTATGTCAGTCGCCATGTCCGGATCCGAAGCCCGTTTTGAGTTCGTGGGCAAGTTGGGCGAGGAGTTCGTCGAGCGTTTTCGCCGCGGCGAGCGGCCGAGGATCCGCGAGTACGCCGAAAAGTACCCGGACTATGCCGCGGAAATCGAAGAGGTCTTTCCGGCTCTGGCGATGATCGAGGATTTGGCGCCCGAACGGACCGAAGACATAGTCCCGGCACGCGCTGCTTCTCCAGCGGCCCTCGGCGGCCTCACCGTCCAGCGCTTGGGCGACTATCGCATCATCCGCGAAGTGGGCCGCGGTGGAATGGGGATCGTGTACGAGGCCGAGCAGGTGTCGCTGGGGCGCCATGTAGCGCTGAAAGTCCTGCCCAAGGAATTGCTCGACAATCCCAAGCAGCGCTCGCGGTTCGAGCGGGAAGCCAGAGCCGCAGCCCGGCTGCACCACACCAACATCGTGCCGGTGTTCGGCGTGGGAGAGAACAACGGCCTGGTCTATTACGTGATGCAGTTCATTCAGGGCCTGGCTTTGGATGAAGTCTTGGAGGAACTGAAACGACTGCAGGCCAAGTCAGGCCCGCAGACCGGCACGCCACAGACGGGCGAATTGCGGGTGAGCCGCCGCGTCATGTCCGCGGCCGATGTCGCCCGCACGCTGATGAGCGGGACCCTGGAGTCCGCGGCCGACGCCGCACCGCCGAGAACCGGCGGCGACGACGTGACGCTGGCGGCGGACCAGGGCTCGCTTCCACCGCCTCGCCCCGCCTCTGCCACCGGCCGCCTGTCGGATACGTTTTCCCTGTCCGATTCGTCCGTCGCCTTGCCGGGCGCGGCTCCCGGGCTGGCGGAACCGGCGAAGAAGAAGCAGACCTACTGGGAGAGCGTGGCCCGGATTGGGGCGCAAGTCGCGTCCGCGCTGGATTATGCCCACGCTCAGGGCGTCCTGCACCGCGACATCAAGCCGGCGAATCTGTTGCTGGACCTGCGCGGCACGGTGTGGGTGACCGATTTCGGCTTGGCCAAACTGGATGACGACCGCGATCTGACCAACGCGGGCGATATCCTGGGGACGCTGCGTTACATGGCCCCGGAGACGTTCAAGGGCGGCGCCGACGCCCGGAGCGAGGTCTACAGCCTGGGCTTGACACTGTATGAGCTGTTAGCCTTTCGCCCGGCTTTCGACCAAACGCAGCGCAGCTCTCTGATCGACCAGGTCATGAACGCCCAGATCACACCCCTGGGCCGACTCAATCCCCAGATCCCTGGCGACTTACAGACGATCATCCACAAGGCAATCGATCGCGACCCCGCCCATCGTTACCAGACGGCCAAGGATCTGGCCGACGACCTGCAGCGGTTCTTGGCGGACGAGCCGATCCAGGCCCGCCGGATCTCGTGGCCCGAGCGCATCTGCCGCTGGGCCCGGCGCAACCGAGGACTGGCAGCCGCCCTGTCCGTCGCGGCATGCTCGCTGCTGGTGCTGAACATCGCGGGACCGATCTTCACGATCCGGTTGCGGCACGCCCTGGACGATGCGGCGGCGGCGCAGCGGGACTCGCAGCGAGAGGAAGCCAAGACGCGGGAGGCCTTGAAGCTGGCGGAAGGCCGAGCCGTCGAGAACGCCCGGTTAGCGAGAGAGAACGCGAAGCTCGCTCAGGCCGAGCAGCGGATCGCCGCGGAGGCGATGGCGGGCCAACAACGGGAATCGCACCTCCGGACCCTGGCCGAAGACCGCGAGAAGGTTTTGCAGGCCACCTTGTATGCGGCGGAAATGAATCTGGCCGGTCAAGCGGCGGAGGATTTCACCGGACTCCTGCGCATCGGACAAATTACCGAGAAATGGAAGCCCGAGCCGGAGGCCCGCGACCTGCGCGGCTGGGAATGGTACTATCTCGATTCGCTTCGGCACGGTGACCAGCTGACCATCCCTTGTGTCGGAGCGGAATGCGTCGCTTGGAGTCCCGACGGCCAACGCATCGCCGGCGGGGCTCGCGATCATGTCTTGAGGGTGTGGGACGCCGCGACGGGGACCTTGCTCCAGGAGTTCGGCGGGCACACCGGCTATGTCCAGGCAGTCGCCTGGAGTCCCGACGGCGCGAAGCTCGCTACGGCCGGTCGGGACAAGTCGATCCGGATCTGGGATGCAGCCACGGGGCAGTCACTGGCGGTCCTGCAAAGCGATCTCGAGGATGTGAATTCCGTCTGCTGGAGTCCCGATGGAGTGCAACTGGCATCGCATGCTTCCTCATCCGGCACGAGCGGCGAACTGGTCATTTGGGATGCGGCGACGGGTCGAGCCGTCCTCCGACAGGGAACGGGCGGGCGGGAAGCGCGGGCGTGCTGGAATCCCCAATCGCCGCAAGTGGCCGCCATCGAGGCCGTCTTTGACGCGACCACCGGCGCCAGGCTATGGACGCATCCCGGCTGGGGGACGTGCTGGAGCCCGGATGGAAAACGTCTGGCGGTGATTGCGGGCACCGGGGCCCAGATCCTCTCGGCCGCCGATGGTGCGTGCCTGGTCGAACTTGCCGGGCACTCGGCCCACCACCGGGATATCGATTGGAGTCCCGGCGGCGAGTTCGTGGCTGTCACGGGGGACGACAATATTGTCTCCATCTGGGATGCCGCTTCCGGAAGGCTGTTGTCGACACTCCGCGGGCACACCGACTGGGTGCTGGATGTGGATTGGAGCCCCGACGGCAAGCGATTGGCCACGGTGGGTAGCGGCACGCTCAAGGTCTGGGACTGGCCGGCAAGACGCAATCCGGAAATCGTGTCGTCCCCAGTCTCGGACCTGCGATCGGTCGCCTGGAACCAGGACGGGTCAATCCTTGCCCTGCAAGGTGGCAGTGGGGTGGCCACCTGCGACGTCGACGCCTTGCAGACGGACGGACGACTGAACGGACCGCAGGC
The DNA here is from genome assembly GCA_903927685.1 of uncultured Planctomycetaceae bacterium. The sequence continues at coordinate 8,070 of CAIYOB010000274.1, read as the reverse complement.
GGGAGCGATATCCATTTTTTCGCCCAGCATCGCCTGGCATCCCGCGTCCCACATCATCGCCGTTCGGCGCGAAAAGGCGACGGTCCTGTTTGACGATCAGAGCTGGCAGGAACGGCTTGTGATTCAGGACCTTGACGCCGAGGTGCGGGCGCTCGATTTGAGTCCCGACGGGACCCGCCTTGCGACCTCGGCGTTCAGTCGAGCGGATGGAGAACAGTCGGTCTTGCGTGCGTTCAGCACAGCGACAGGCGAGGAGTTGTGGGTTGCCAAACTCGACGGGGATTTTGCCGGCAGCCTCCGTTGGAGCCCTGATGGAACGCGGTTGGCATGTGGCGGCTGGGTGACCGCCGCGATCGTGGATGCCAACACCGGCCAGCTGCTCGGCCGCCTGCCGGGCGACCACACCTTCCGCTGGATTTACGCCATTGCCTGGGATCCCGCCAGCCGTCGCGTGGCGCTCGCTTGCATGGATCGCATGATTCACATCTTCGACGCGGCGGAGGCCAAGGAACAGCGAACGCTGATCGGTCACACCGATGAAGTGATGACCGTCAGCTGGAGTCCCGACGGCAGTCGGGTCGCTTCGGGCGGGAAGGACCACACCGTGCGTGTCTGGGACGCGGAGTCGGGCGCCCAACTGATTGTCTTGAAGGGTCATTCGGTCGACGTGAACTCCGTCGCGTGGAGTCCCGACGGACTGTGCCTGGCGTCCGCAAGCGCCGATGGCCGACTCCTCCTCTGGGACGCCTTCCAGGGTTACGTGCGGGCGGGATCCGGCAAGGTACTGGACGGCCTCAACCGGCGGCTGGAGGCGGATCCGGACAGCGTTCGCGACCTGGTTCTGCGACTGCGGGTCTACGAACGCACGGGCGATGAGCAGGCCGCCCAAGGCGACCGGCAGCACCTGCAGAGGATTTACGATGGCCAGTGGAAAGCCGATCCGACCAATGGCGTCGTCGCCGATCAGTTGGCGTCGGTGCTCCTGGCAACTCAGCCCCACGCTTCCGACGTGTGCGCGCAACTCCCCGCCGCGGTCGAGCACAACGCCTTGGCGGGCCTGCCGCGGCTGGCGGCCGCTTGGCTGATCGTAGGCCAGGCGGAGCGTGCGATCACAACCCTCGAGGCGGTCCGCGAAGATGCCCCGGCCGCCGCGAGTTGCTGCCTCCTGCGGGCCATCGCCCAGCAGAAACTGGGCCAGCTGCCGGCCGCGCGAGAATCGTGCGAGCGGTTTCTCGCACGCTTGGGCGAACAGCCCCTCCGTCCAGAATGGCAGCGGCTGGCGACCGAAGTCCTGACCACGATCGGCGGACAGGACCCGCGTCGCGTCGCGTCCTTGGTCGGCCAGGCAGCCGCTGCGGCAGACTTGGCCCGGCTGGCCAAGGCCATCGAGGCCGATCCCCGGGCCGTCTCGCTGTTCCATGAGCGCGGACAGTTGCTGGCCGGCCTGGGCCGCTGGCGCGAAAGTGCCGACGACTATCTACAGGTCGTGAAGCTCAACCCCACCAGCCGATTCCCCTGGGCCATCGCCGCTTCCGCCCTGCTGATGGCCGGGGACCAGCCGCAGTACCAGCGACTGTGCCAAGCCATGTGCGACCAGTTCCGCGGCACGACCGAGGCCGACATCGCCGACTCGGTCTGCAAGACGACTTTGCTGCTGCCCGGCAGCTTAGCCTTGGGCGAGTTGCCGCTGCAGGTGCTGCGCGACGGCACGGCGAGTCCCCGCTGGGAACATTTCCGCCCCTGGTTCCTGGCCTGTGCCGCGCTGATCTCCTACCGGGAAGGAAACTACGGCGACGCAATCGAGTGGGTCCGGCAGTTGCCGAGTTTCAACACCCAGCCAGGCACGCTGGCCCTGGTCGTCCGAGCGATGGCTGAGCAGCAGTTGGGGCAGCACGAGCAGGCCGTCCAGTCGCTGGCGCAAGCCGAGGCCCAGATCCCCGCCGAACTCCGCACGCTCGGAACCGCCGACTACAACGGCCCGTTGCCGGCCTCGGCGGAAGTCGTTCAGCACGACTGGCTGGTCCCCGAAATCCTCCGCCGTCAAGCGGCCACACTGATTCATGCGGCCCCGTGAGAAGGCTGGTTAGCGGATCGCGATCGCCTGTTGTAGCGGCTTGAGCACGCTGTCGATGACGTAGCTGTCGATCAGTTCGGTGCAGATGGCGGCCAGCTGCCGCATCACGCTGACGTAGGTTTCGCCGGGATCCAGGCTGCCGTAGCGGCGGGCCGTGAAATAGACGCTCAGCTGCTCCTCCGGAAACTCGCCCGTGCGGACATGGTAGGCCGCCGTCCGGGGCTCGAAACACAGCCGGCATTGCGTGCGGCAGTCGGCGTCCAAGGCCAGTTGCAGCGCCGGCTCACTCCCCAGCACCGTCGCGCCGGGGATATCCAGCATCCGCTCCAGGGCGGGAGCCAACCCCAAGGCCTCCACGAGCAACTCACTGTGATTGCCGCGGTACAGAAAGTCGAAGCCGTACATGATGTTCAGCGATTCGCAATCCAGCGGGCTCATGGACAAAGCACAGGGAGCCAGCTCCAAAGCAACCTCATGCTGCTGGAATGCATCCTGGGGGGACGCCGGATTGACAAAACCCGAGGACACGCGGCGCGGCTCGACGGAGGCCCAGCGGTAACTGCCGCGGTCCTTGTCCTCCTCCAACACGAACTCGCCCCGCTCCCGGCCGTAGAAGTTGCGCATGTCGGGGTAACGCTTCTGGATCTGCTCGAAGTAGTGCAGAACCGTCTCCCGCGATTGCGGCAAGTCCATTTCCGTGTTCAGGTTCAAATTTATGTAATAATCGTCACTCAGCGTACCGTAGTGACTCATACTTTTCTCCTTGGGCACCGAGTCCGACGCCGCGGCAGGCTTGATGCCAACCGCGCCCGACTTGGTTGCAGCCGAGCGTTCAGTATAGAATGCTGGCGTCAAGTCTGTCAAAGTACCCAATTGGTGGAGGGACGCGAATCGTGACCCAGCCCCGGAGTACCATGTTGAACAATGTACTTTATGTCTTTCCGTCGAGCCTGGGCTGGGTCGCCGTGGACTGGGCCGACGCGCAATTGCGGGCCCTGGTCTTCGGTTATCCCAGCGGGGCGGAAGCGGCTGGAGTGCTGCGTGCCGCTTTGACCGTTCCTGACGGGGACGAGAATGCGGAGGCTCCAGACTGCGATTGCTGGGTGGACGTTGAACAGCACCGAAGAGGGGTCGTTCGCGAGATCCGACGGTTGGCCGAGCGGATTCAGGCGTACGCCGACGGCGGGCGCGACCTATTCCTGGATATTCCGGTGGCCTTGGGCGATGTCACCGAATTCCAGGGCCGGGTCCTGCAGGAATGCCGCCAGATCGGCTTCGGCCGGACGCTGACCTATGGCCAGTTGGCGGCGAAGGCCGGCTATCCTCAGGCGGCCCGGGCGGTGGGCACCGTCATGGCGCACAATCGGGTGCCGCTGGTGATCCCCTGTCATCGCGTTGTCGGTTCGGGCGGTGCCTTGCGCGGCTACTCGGGCTGCGGGGGAACGGCCATGAAACGGCGGTTGCTCGAATTGGAAGGGGCCCGCTAGGGGATCCACCATGTCGTCGGGCGCCATACGATTCGTGATCCTGGCGGTCCTCGCGGCGGACTGCGTCGGTTGTCAGCCCCGCGCGCCCGCGCCGCCCGCGGCGCGCCCCGGCCAAGTCGAAATGATCGTCCGGGGCCACCAGCGGGTGCGCGAGCGAACGCAGCGCCGCTTTGCCCAGGCCTCGTTCCTGTCGCCGCATCCTGACTCGGAGGCCGGGATCCCGCTGTGGATGGCTCCCCTGCTGGTTCATGAGTACGGTCCCACGCAGTCCGCCGAGCCGCGGTGGACTCGTTTCGGCGCCGTCGCCGTCGATGCCGTGGGGCAAGCTTGGGTGGACTGCGATCGTCCCACGGTCTACCTGTTGTCGGCCGAGCTCATGGTCGGCTCGCAGTCCTTGAAGCAGCTGACCTACTGGTGGTTCTACCCGCCCGCGGCGTCCGGCCAGCCGCTGCGCTTCCGCGGATTCCGGATGACCCTGGGCGGCCGCGGCCACGCCGTGATCTGGGACGTCGTCTCCGGCGAGGGCACCGGCCGCGTCCTGTATCTCTCCAAGCCGGTCGAGCAGGCGGCGACGCAGAAATATGGCGGGCCACTGCCGGGCCGCCGCTTTGCCGTCGAGCCGCCGGTCCGGGAGCATCCCGAGGTCGTGGTTCCGCGGATCATCGGCGACGGGCCGCAACCGCTGGGACCGTTTGTGTACCTGGACGCCGCAACGCTGAAACCGACCACGCTGATCTGCCGCTGCGAGCCGTCCCAAGCCGACGAGTTCCCGCACAGCAGCCATTACCGGCTGCAACGGCTCGACTCGCCGCGGGATCTGTACGGCGGAGAATCGCCGCCGCCGAACCTGCGTCTGCCGCCAGCCCACGTCAGCCCGGAAGACGTGCTGCGTCTGCCGGACCAGCTGTGAGTGACTATCGTTTCTTCCACGACCCGGCGATTTCTTCCAGCGTGCGGCCCTTGGTTTCCGGCATCATGACCAGGCCGAAGACGAACGCCAGCAAGCAGATCGCGGTGAACAGCCAGAAGGCCCCGGCGATGGAACCGACCAACTGAATCGAAACGCTGGTCAGCGCCGGAAACAGGTACGCCCCGCTGAAAATCGTGATCCACAAGAACGTGGTCGTGACGGACACCGCCTTGGCTCGAATGCGCGTCGGAAACAGCTCGGACATCATCAGCCAGGGGATTCCGCCCAAGGCGATGCCGTGCGGGACCGTGCACAAGGCGATCACCAGCAGAACCACCGGACCCGTCAGCTGGAAGTGAAACACCAGGCCCGTGCCCGCAGTGATCGCCGCCATCAACAGCGACGCGAACAGCCACAGCGGCCTGCGGCCGACACGGTCCATCAGCACCAACGACACCACCGTCATCGCCCCCATGAAGCCGTAGGTGACCGCGAACTGCAGGATCGCGCGGGCCCGATCGTCCAGCCCGGACATTTCGAACAGCATGGGGACGTACCCGCCGATGACACTCCAGCCCGTCCAGTTATTGAAAAACGCCAACAGCACGCCGATCAGCAGCGCGTACCGCATCCCGGGCGCGAACAGCTCGGACCAGCCGCCCGACTCTTGCGCCAGCGAGGTGCGGATCTCCTCCATCTCCCGCCGCGCGTATTCGGGGCCGTCGATCCGGGTCAGCACCTCCAAGGCTTCGTCGTAACGGCCCTTCTGCGCCAGCCACCGCGGGCTGCGCGGCAGCCGGAAGACGAAGCTCACAAACAGGAGGACACAGACGGTCTCGGAGAAGAACATCCACCGCCACGGTTGTTGCCAGGCGACTTCGGCCACCCCGCCCGTGTTCCCCAGGGCCACAACGATCACCCAGCCGATGGCCGGCGCGGCGATGTGCCCTACGACGATCGCCAGCTGGTACATCAGCCCCAGGCCCCCGCGCCGCGCCGGCGGCGCCACCTCGGCGATGTACATCGGCGAGGCGATGGAACATAGGCCGACTCCCAATCCGCCCACGGCTCGAAAGATGTTGAACACGGCCAAGGTCGCCTGGTCCGACATCCCCGGCAGCGGGTCCGGCACGGCGGTCAAGATGGCGCTGAGCGCCAGCAGGAACGCCGCGCAGATCATCGTCCGCTTCCGCCCGATTGCATCGCACAACCAGGCCCCCAGAAACGGCCCAAACACGCAGCCCAGCACCGCACTGGCCGTGGCGAGGCCCAACTGCCGGTCGTCCAGGTGGAACTGATCGCGCAAGTAAATGTTCGCCGCCCCGATCATGCCCAGATCGAAGCCGAACAGAAATCCGCCGATCGCCGCGACAAAGGCGATGAAGCGGACATACGTATTCCCGGGCCGTCGCCGCTCGGCGCTGCTCCCTGCAAGTTCCATGGTCGGACTCCCCTCGAGCCAATGCCCGTCATCGTTCAGTCATTCCAGATGTCCGCCGTGCGTGCCTGGACGGCGGGCAATGCGGGCAGCGGCGCGCTGGGCGCCGGCTCGTACCAAAACGTGGCGGCCGACCAGTCGTCCTGCGTCTCGGCTAAGCCCTGTTTCCAGGCGATCTGCTGGATCGTGATCCGGGCTTTCTGCTGCCACGCGATCGGGTCCGGCAGGTGCCAGCGGTACATCGAGACGAAGTTCTTGTCGTTCAAGCTGCAGCCGTTGTACAGAAAGGGAGCCACCTGGATACCCCACGCCAGGCCGACATAATCCTCGCTGCCGGTGCCGACGATCGTGGGGTACTCCTGGTCGCCGTCCATGTACACCTTGATTTCGCCTTCGCCCCACCATTGGTCCGGGTGCAGATTGCGGATGCCGATAATCGAGCCGATGAAGCGGCCTTTCTGGTCACGCTGCGGCAGCAGCTCGAAGTCCTGCTTTTCCGTCGTCGGGTTCTCGCGGCGGAACAGCACGTGCAACCGGCCCACGTCCGCCGGGTGCTTGTCGCCGACGGTGTAGCCGATCTGATAGAACAGCGGGATCGTCTTGTCGCTCTCGTTGGTGAACGTGAACTTGGCTCGCGCCGTAAACGGCATGGGCAGCCACAGGTTCCGGCCACCGGTCGGGCCGACGGAGTGGACGGCCGATTGATAGGCAGTGATCCGGCCGTGGGCGAAACCGAACAGGTCGCCGATGGGGCATTCGAGGCTGGGATGCGGCTGGCCTTCCCAGTACGCACGGATGACACACGCCCGCTGGACGGCCGGACTGCGGTCGGTGGTGATCCAGATGTGGCGGATTGTCCCGGGCCCTTCGATGTCGCACAGCTGGACCGTCTCGCCCGGCTGGATCTGCCGCGCCGGAGCGCCCTTGCGGCCGACGCCCAGATGACTGGCCTCCTTGCCGCCCGCGCCGGGCGCTCCCGTCGGGTTCTCGAAGGAGATCGAGCGGGAAATCAGCCCGGTGTCCAGCGCGTACGGCTGGTGAATCACGTCGGCGGAGGACTGGGCGAGCGCCGCACCGGGGGCGACGAGCGCCAGGGCCGCACAGGCGACGGACAGCAATACCAACGGCAAACAAGGCTTCGCGGACATCGACAGACTCCTTGCGAGACGGATCTTGGGGCCGCCACAACAACGCGGCTGAGTGGAAACCAGGGTAGAGCAGCGCGACGGCGCTGTCCAGCAGGCCCCAGGCCACCGGCGGAAAGCAGTCAGATCTTTCCGGCCCGGCGCGATGGCCGGCAAAACGGTCACCGACAGCACGGAAAAAGGCCGTGCCTTGCCTCCGCTTCAGCGAGCTTTACAATGGTGACGAAGCCCGCAGTACGAGAGCCCCATGAATGCGTCATTCGACACAGTTGACATGACCAGAGCACCCTCTATCGCCGTATCCTACCTACTCGCGCTGTGCTTGGGTTGCGGGCCGCAGGACGCGGTCAGGCCGTTGTCGGAGTCGTCGGTGGTTGTAGCCTTTGGCGACAGCCTGACGTTCGGAACCGGCGCGGATCCAGCGGCGAGCTATCCCTGCGTGCTCTCCAAGCTGCTCGAATGTCGAGTTGTCAACGCAGGTGTTTCCGGTGAGGCGACTTCAGCGGGCCGACAGAGGCTCCAAACCGTCTTGGAGAAAGAAAAGCCCGATATCGTTGTCCTTTGTCATGGCGGCAACGATATGGTACAGAAGCTGGATGAGACTGCTATCGTCCGGAATCTCGATGCCATGATTTCCTTGTCGAAACGCGCAGGAGCAGACGTGGTGCTCATCGGCGTTCCCAAGCCGGAATACCCGCTCACGATGGCCACATTTTACCGGGAACTTGCAAGCAAGTACGGCGTACCGCTCGACTCCGACACCATCGCGGAAATCCTCTCCTCCTCTGCCCTGAGGAGCGACCAGATGCATCCGAATGCTGCGGGATACAGGAAGATGGCTGAGTCGATTGCGGGCCTGATCCGAGACCGGCAGGAAAGATCGAACTAACGCGTCCACCGGAGCCGCGATCCGGTCTTGGAAGATTGGATGCGTCATCCGGCGCGGCCCGGTGACGGAGGTCGTAGCCGTCAGCGCACATGAAACTGGCGATCATCATAGCTCTGATTGGCCTCGT
>CAIYOB010000273.1 GCA_903927685.1 uncultured Planctomycetaceae bacterium | reverse complement strand
CCGGCTGCCGAACCGGCGCCGGCCCGCACGCGGGCCAGCCAGACTTGGGTGATGCTGATGAAACGGATTTTCGAGATCGACCCGCTGATCTGACTGACCTTCGTGGACGAAGCCACCTTCTGGTCCACCTTCTGATTTTCTTTTTCCCGACGCCTGTCGGGTGCGTGGGCGATCCGCGCGGACTTGGAAATTCACCCCTGATTGTCGGCCCGATCACTCGGCAAGTTCCGGTCCCGAATCTCCCCGCCAGCGTCCAAGAGCGGAAAGGGCGGCAGGGCGGTCATGGCCGCCCTGCCGCCCCGGCCCCCTTGAGCGATGCGTTGGGCCACGTCACGACCGATCTCTTGGATCTCGGCCGCGACTTTGACATCTTCGCCCAAGAACAGGCGAAACCCGACGGCCAATGGCTCAAGTTGCTCGTAAGAGGGCGAATTCGTCACGACTTGCAGTGCTCCCCTCGCCTGACCGCAGGCTGCCAAGTAGACAAACAAGTCAACTGCGTTTTGGACGGTCTTCCGAACGGCGTCCGTGTCCCCGAGGTACTTCGCCGCCGTTTTCAGGGCATCTTGGTGTCTGCCCGCCGCGCACTGAATCGAAGCAAGCGTGTGCAAGCACGCACGGTCAGCAGGCGCCAGGGCAACGGCTTTCTGAGCCAAAGATAGTGCAAGCTCGAACATGGCCGGCTTGCTGGCTGCGCACATCCATGCCATCATGCTCAAGAGAAGACGATGATAGTCGGGGTATTCGGCGAAGACAGTCCCAACAAACCGCGCGGCTTCCTCCAGACGCTGTGGCTGGCGCAAAAGAAGTTGTGGCTGGCGCAGGAGAAGTCGCAAAATGATAGGGGGCGCAATCCGGTTCTTAGGATCGATCGCCAAGGCGTGCCGACATGCCTCTTCCGCTTCGTCAAACCGGGAGAGCTGGTCGCACAATAGAGCTCCGAGCATCGCACTCGCATTAGCGCGGATTTTGCGGCACATCTCGTTAGCCATGTGCATTAGGTCGTACACGCTTGATATGGCGGTCTGAACCAAGGCACGGTCGTCCCGTTCCAATCGATCCAGACGCGACGAGCAATCGTCAAGTCGCGATTGTAGGGATTTCGGATTCCAGCACACTTCTGGATCAAGCTCTATCGCTTTTCGATAAGCATTCTCGGCCTCACGAAATCGCGACGTCTTACTCAGAACCTGGCCGAGCCAAAACCAAGTCACGACGTTGTCAGGTTCGATTTCCAGGGCTTTCCGACATGCGACTTCTGCTTCCACGAATTCAGACTTTTCCGCATGGGTTCTGGTTTCCGTCAGAGCCGTGACCCACGCATGTACACGCGTCATTTCATGCGACATCCATGTCATGTCATCGCAGATTCTGTCCAAATCCTCCTGCGTCGCCGCGGTACGCTCCCGCCGAAGCATGCTCGTCAGCGGCTCGGGAATGCCATCGAGTCGGCTTAAGCAGTCCCGAAGAGCCTGGAGGAGCTCGCCGTGCAACTGTTCCTCCGACACTTGGTACAGTAGATCGATGAAGACCCGATAGTGGTCCTCGCGCTGGGAACAATCGAGGCCGACCACTTCTTCGGCGATTCGGCGGGCTGTCGCAACCAGTTCCTCGGGCCGATAGAAGCTGATCATGAAGCGGACCACGGCACGGACCCGCTCGGCGGGCGCGCCGCGGCGACGGAACAGATAGTAGATGTTGTACATCCGCTCGGCGACCTGATACCAGTTGGTGCGGCCGGGGGCGTCCAGCGTCACCACGGCGCCGCGGTCGACCAGCCGCCGGAGCAGCGAACTGGTGGGACTGACCTCCATCCGAGCTGTCACGGCCACCTCGCGGGCCGTCGAGGGATCCCAGCGATCGGCCAGTGCCAAGTAGACTTTGCGTTCGGTCGACGGCAGCGAGTCGAGATGGCTCTTGAAGTACTCGGTGTGCTCGTCGACCAATCGCACCAAGTCGTGCATCAGCTGCTGCAAGGAAAGCTGGGCGCCGAACGTGGACAGGATGGTCAACAAGCGCAGGTTTCCGCCGGTCAGAATCTGAATTGGCCGCACGCGATCACCTTCCAACTCCTGGCCGGTCAACGCCAGCCAGAGCGTCCGGCATTGATCCCGGTCGAGCGGCTGGAGGTGGTGCACTCGGAAAAGCTCGTACATGGCCTTGTTCGCACGGTCGATCTCTTCGAACCGACTGGTGGCCGTGGCCAGGAGCATCACACGAGGCTCGTTCTGCAGGGTGTGACGGAGTTTCCAGGCGTCGTCGTCGCTCATCTGCTCGCCGAGCAGCGTGTTCAGGTTCTCTACGATCAGCAGCAGGCGTTTGCCTTGTTGGTCGGCGAAGGCCATCAGCTGGCCCAGGGCCCGTTCGCGCATGGTGTCTTCGTCCTGCCAGTGCGCGCCGTACTCCTCATACTTCGCGTGCCACCGCGGGTCTTTGGTCTGCTGGCCGAGATGAAAGGCCGCCTCTAGCCAGAACTCACCGGGCGTGGTTACTTCGTAGCTTTCTTCGGAAAAGACCAACGGATACCAGCGCTCGCTCAGTTGTGGGTCGCGGGTGATTTCGGCCGCTACACGCCGTACGAGCATCGTCTTGCCAGAGCCTCGTGGGCCAATCACGAGCACATGCTGATTCGCGCCGCTGGTATTCTCTTGGACGGTCTGGAGTAGCGTTCGAAGGTCCTCCTGCCGAACGACGAATTGGCTGACCAATTCTTCGGTGGTGAGGAACGACGGGTTGTACTTCATCACTTGGACGGGCATCGTCACGTCCCTCGCTGAGCGATGGGGGTGTAGCCAAATTCGTAGCGCGCCTTCCACCAGTCTCGCAACAGCTTCGACACGAAACGATACGCGTTCTCGGTACGTTCCAAGTAACCGTCGTGTTCGAGTACTTCCAGAACTTGCCGCTGAGCTTCGCTGGCGGACAGCGATGTGAACTCATAACCCTGGACAGCCACCCTCGTCGATTCGGCCGTCAACAGGCCGACGACGGCTGCCTCCGTCAGCAGTTCCAGGGCTAATGGAAAGATGTCGTCGCCCAGTACCATCTTGAGCCGCTCCTCGTAGTGCGTCAGCTCCGCATGGCCGCGGATGCTGAGCAGTTCCCGGGTGTAGATCGTTTCCACGTCCGCTGCGGTAATTGCTTCTTGGTGGCGACGAGCGCACCAGTCGTGGGCGTGGCGGAAGAACATCTGAACATGGTGAGGAATACAGCAGCCGAGCATCTCGACCATTTGCGCTGGTACGCCAGTCTCGAATTGCAGATCGTATTGGGCGGCAAGCGCTTCCAGGCACCCACAGGTCGTGTCTTTGTCCCAAGGCTGCAACTCGAAAGGCTCGAAGTTGTTCAGTGTCGCACTCAAGTGTCCCTGCCTGAGCACTGGCTCCAGCCCAATGCTGCCGGATAGGACCATGCGGATCTTACCTTGGTGACGGACGCTGTTGTCGCGGAGCCAGGAAAGAAACAGATCCGCCTGTTCCCGACGTTCCGGTGTGATTCGATAGTCGCTCCCCTTGAGGATACGATTGACCAGGATCGGAGCCTCGTCCACCAGCAGCAACACCGGCGAGTCGGATGCCGCCAGTACGTTCAGGAGTTGGTCGCCCTTCCGCTGCCACTCGCCAGCCACATCGGCACGCAGGCTGATGCCGATTTCGCCGAGGTTAACGCTGTCGACATTGTCACGAACGCGGTCAAAGACACCCCCGAAGACGCCGCCCAGCTTGCGCCACAGTGGCTTGTGCGGATGAACTGCCAAGCTGACTTCGACAATCGCATCAGGCACAGAGGCCGACTTCTGCAGGTCGACGAAGACGCTCAGATATCGGCCCTCAAGTCGGCGGGCCGCTTCCTTCATCAGGCTGGTCTTCCCCATCCGTCGCTGGGCACTGAGAAGTTGGTGCGCCCCAGAATCAATTCGGGACATGAACAGCTCAAGGTCTGTATCGCGCCCCCAAAATCGGTCCCCATCAACCCAATTTCCCAGCGCCATTCTAAGTTTACGTGTTGGCATGTCCCACCACTCGTCAATCCGAAACAAATCTGTTGGAAACAAATCTGTTGGAATGCTACCGCAGTGATGTAGCGAAGTCAACACGCGGGGCGGATTCCGAAAGGCATTCGAAGCTTGCCGGTTGCCGACCAGCGGCGGGGCGGGATGCTCCGAAGCACGGGGCGTCAGGTGTCGAAGCTCCGCTTCGCGGCTGTTAGGAAGCTGGAGCATGTTCCGGGCGGCTATGTTCAAGTAACGGGCGGTTTGTCCTTGGCGCGTGATCTCCCAAGCCTCGTCGCCGAAGTCGGTGACGCTGCCCCAGGTCATCCACTGGCTGCCACTATCGCTGGATCGCAATGAACGTCACGGCGTGTGGCGGAAGCACGGTAGTCAACTCCTGGCCCCGGATCTCGACCGACAAGTCCCGGACCAAGTCTTCGCGGTGTGCGAGGAACGGATCGCCATCAGGTTCGGAACGGGAAAGGACGACTCCCGTGCTGCGGCGCGGAGAAAAGCTTCGCAACTTCACTCGCGCCGGCACCGACGCCTGCCATGAGCCGTTAGCCAAGACGAGGTAGAGCTGCTGCTCGTCCGCGCTCAGGGTCGCCACGACGGGCGTCAGAGGGCCACGGTACGTGCGCCCGCTCGCCAAACCTTCGTGATAGGGAGCGGTCCCGTCGATCGCCAGCACCCAGCGGCCGGCATGGCGGTTGAAATAGTAGTACAGCCAGTAGTTCATGGAACGCCGCTGCGGCGCGTCCTGCGCCAGAAAGCCGAATCCGGGCGATGCCTGGTACGTGAACATCTCCCAGGAGCTGGCCCTCCGCAGCAAATCTCCGCACAGGTAGTGGATCAGCCGCACCGCCCGATGCATCATGCCCCAGATGTTGGCGTTCCGGCGGACATAATCGGCTCGTTCACCTTGGGGGCCGGAACTGTGCAGGCCCCATTCCGTGTCGTACTGGTACACGTCTCGCCCAGGGTTGTACAGACGCAGCAGAGCACTCGTCTGAAGGATTTCATCGAGGGTCTGGTAGTTGCCGGTCAGGACCACGTCCTCGAACGTGCTACGCTGGACGTTGGGTAAACTGTAGTAGTGTCCCACCACGAAGTCGTACCGGCCCGCGGCCTGCTTCAGCAAGTAATTGCCCCAAGCCGGGCTGCGATGCGCGATGGCCATCCCGATCTGGGCCTCCGCATGCACGGAGCGGATCGCCCGACTGACGGCCAGGAAATGCTCCAGGTACGAATCGGCTGCAGGAAAGGCCCGTCCCGCGTGGCCCACGTAGGGCTCGTTGGTGACTTCCCAGTGGCGGAACCGATAGCCGCGGTCCAGGCTGTGGCGGACGCCCCGCGCCCAGGCTTTGGGCGTCAGCTTGCTGGTCGCGCCCTGGATGCACCAGGGCTTCGCCCGCGTCCGCTGCCCCGACTGCCACCACGAGATGTTCGTGGCGTTCTCTTGCAAGCAGCGCTGCACCTGCCCTTCCTGCCACCAGAAACGGGCCCGACCCGGAGTACCGGGTGCCCTGACGTCGATCCACGTGGCGGAAGAGGTTTGCGCGGCGGTCGCCCATCGGAAGTCGTGCTGACCATCCCCAAACGCCTGCGGCTGCACAAGCGATTCGATCGCCGGCTGTTGGGCAAGCTCTGCTCGTGCGCGTGGACCTGTATCCAGGCCGAAGTTCGCCGCCTACTCGGCCGCGACGACGTGGTGCCCGGCATGGTGGCTGCGATCCAGACGTTCGGATCACTCCTCCACTTGCACCCGCATGTGCATGTCTTGTTAACCTACGGGGCGTTTACGTCCGAGGGCCAGTTCCTGGAGCTGCCGGAGCTGGACCTGGATCGGCTTCAGACGGCCTGGCAGGAAGCCGTGTTCGCCCTGTACTTGGCCGAGGAGAAGATCGAGCCGGAAGTGGTCGAGAACATGCGGACCTAGCCGCACAGCGGTTTCAGCGTCGACCAGTCGGTGTACTTGCCGGCCAGCGATCGCGCCGGGATCGAGCATCTGGTCGGGTACATGACCCGCTGCCCGTTCAGCCTGTCGCGGCTGGTCCAGGTGACGGAGACCGGGCAGGTCATCTACAAGGCCGAGAAGGACGCTCTCGAATGACGCCTAGGGAGCCGGTGTCGCAACCGATGTCGCATCCGCACAGGGTGTCGCATCCGCCAAGACCGGCCCGATGTCGATCGCGAACTGCTGCCGTCCGTTGCCGCCGTGTGGCGAGTCGATGATCACCAGCTTGCCGTCGCGGCTGACGCGGGGATGCGAGTCGCAGCGCCACTCGCCCTGATAGGTCGACGGGAACCTTCCCAGCAACACAAACCGCCGGGTCGGCACGTGGAACAAATACAGGATCTGCTCGCGCTCGGCGCCGCGCGGATACGTGTCGCTCACGAGCCATTCGTTCCGCGTGCCGGGAACGTACGTCTGATGGCCGTTGGGCGCTTCCCAAAGCGTCTCCTGCGACTCGCCGGAACCATCGTCCTGGTACAGTCGGTAGGCGCCGCCAGCCCAGATCAGTACGTGTTCCGGATCCCGCCAGGTCCAATGGGAGGCATCGCGGGCGGACAGCAGTCGCAAGTCCTGGCCGTCGGGATCCGCGGTGAACACGCGCGTCGGCTGGCCGGGCCCGCTCCACCGGTTGAACAACAGGAACCGCTTCCCGTCGGGACTCCACGACAAGTGATTGACGTAGTGCCGATCGGACGGCGTTTGCTGCGGATAGGGAATCCGGGCCAAGTCAGCCACGGACACGATCAGCCTCGATTCGCCCGTGTTCAGATCCATCCGCCATACGCCGATCTCCGCCGGCGCCGGCTGGTCGGCGTATTTGTCGGGGATGCCCGCATAGGCGTAGCCGGGGCGGAAGCTCCAAATCCGGCTGAAGTCCTCGCAGACGGCGAGCTGGCCGTCGGGACGGATCGAGCCGATGGCCCGCGGCAACGTGCGCATGTGGCGCGTCCGGACGTCCAGGACCCGGCACACGAACCGGTCGCCCTCGCGATCGTTCCAGACCACTTCGCGGTCCGAGCCGGGACGCCACTGCAGCATGCAACCCTGCTGCCAGCACCACGCCCGCGACTCGCCCAACTCGATCCAGCGGTCGCCCTCGGCCAGATCGACCATGCCGATTCTCACCGCCTCGTTGGATTCGGGCAGCCGGTGCTCAAAGTCCACTTCCATGCACAGCAGATAGCGGTTGCCGGGATCCAGTTGGAATTTGTCGTAGTAACCGAACCAGTGGGACTTCGGCCCGCCGGTGACGGCCCGCACCGGCGGCAAGACGCCCGCGGGGGCCTGGACCAGCTCGGCGAACGAGCCGTAGACCGGGTACCGCTTGGCCGTGGGCGGCGCGGCCTGCGTCACGGCGGTATACCAAGTGCCCCGTTCCTGGCGGCGGTCCAATCCTCTCCCGGTCGGATCGGCCCCGGCGGACTGAGCGGAAGCCACCGCCAGCACCAGGGCTGTGACAAGCATCGATTGGGTTCGCATGGGTTGCTCCTTGGAGGCCACGTTCAGCCCACCAGGCGCACGCCGCGCTGGCGGAGGTAGTCTTTCCAGGCGGCGACGGTTTCGCGCGCGGGCGGCCGGACGGAGTCGGGCAGGGGCGACTCGAGGCCGAACCGCGGCAGCTTGGCTCGCCACAGGTCATAGTACGGCAGCAGCTCGACGCCGGCCAGACGCGGCAACTCGCGCGCCAGCCCGATGATGCCGTCCAGGTGCTCCTGGCGGGCGTTGTGCTGGGGGATCAGCGGACAGCGGAGCAGGATCTGCGCTCCCTCGGCATGCAGTTGCCGCAGATTGGCCAGGATCAGGCCGTGGGGCTTGCCGGTGTACTGCTCGTGCCGCTGCGAATCGGTCTCCTTGAAATCGAATAGCCACAGGTCGACGAACGGCAGCAGGCCGCGGATCGCGCCCCAGAGCGCATGGCCGGAGGTCTCGACGCAGCAGTGCAAGCCGTGCGACTTGGCGGCTCGGAGCAGGCCTTCGGCAAACTGCGGCTGGAACAGCGGGTCACCGCCCGACAATGTCATGCCGCCGCCCGAAGCCCGATAGTAATCGCGGTCGCGGAGCACGGCTTGGAGCACCTCGTCCACCGACATTTCGCGTCCGACCAACTCCAGGGCCCGGGGATCGCAGACTCGCGCACAGTCGCCACAAACCGTGCACCGGCCGCGGTCCAACACCGCCTTGCCCGCCGCGGGCGCCGAGATGGCTTGTTCCCGGCACGCCGGCACGCACGCGCCACAGGCGATGCAGCGGTCGGCCAGGTACGACAACGACGGTTCCTGGCGCAGGCTCTCCGGGTTCCCGCACCACAGGCAGCGGAGCGGACAGCCCTTGAGGAACACCGTCGTTCGGATCCCGGGTCCGTCGTGAATGGAAAACCGCTGGATGTCGAAGACTTGGCCGCTGGTCATGGATTGTGCTACCGGTGCTCTGCCCGAGCGATGATGTCTTCCTGCATCTCTGGGGTCAGGTTGACGAAGAACTCGCTGAAACCGGCGACCCGCACCACCAGGTCCCGGTACTGGTCAGGATTCTGTTGCGCGGCCCGCAGGGTCTCGCTGCTAACGACGTTGATCTGCAGTTCCTGGCCGCCGTTGGCAAAGTACACATTCAGCATGGCCCGCAGGTTTTCCCGCTGCGCCGGATCCGTCACCATTCCGGCGTGGAAGCGGATATTGACCTGGTAGCCGCACTGCCAGCTGCCGGGCCCGTCCAACGCGCAGACGGAATTGAGCACGGCCGTCGGACCGCTCCGCTCGCAGCCGACCGACGCGGCGACCGAACTGGCCAGCGGGGTGCCGGCCAGCCGTCCGTCCGGTGTGGCCGGCGTGACCAAGCCCGTCTTGACCGCGCTGCTGCGAACCACGTGCCCGTTGCCCATCGGCGTGCCATCCCGCGGATCGCGGCAGAGCTCTTTCATCGGCACGTCGCGCAGCTGCTGGACCAAGTGGATGATCTCTTCCAATTGTGGATCGTCGTTGCCGTGTTTCGGTGCGGCCAGCAGCTTGGCCCGCAGCCGCTCGGAGCCGGCAAAGTTGGCGGCGCAAGCCCGGGCGACGTCAGCGAGCGACGCTTCCTGTTTCGCGTAGACGACCTCGCGGATGGCGGCCAGGCAGTCCACGGCATTGGCAAAGGACGTTCCGCCGCAGGACAGGATGTTGTACTTGGTGCCGGCGGTCAGATCCTGCGCTTGCTCGAGACAGCCGTCGAAGAAACAGGACGTCAGCGGTGTCTGGCCCCAACGCATCTGGGCTTGCAGGTGCCGGCACTCGGTGGCGTACGACTGCTCGATGCCCCGCCGCAGGTACGCCCCGACCGCTGCGGCAAACTGGTCGAACGTCGCCAGGTCCCGCACGGGCGGCGCGACGTCCCGCCATTTCCACTGACCCTGGTAGCCCTTGCCGTCGCTCAGCACCGCTTCGATCGCCGGCAGGTAACCGGCATTGGCTCCGGGATTGAAGTACATCTGGCCGGGGATCGCCAGTTCGTTGCAGCCCACCGGAACATAGTTGAACGCGTCCTCGCGGGAGACGCCCAACTCGACCAGTCCCTCCGGAATCGCCTGGTCGTTCCAGATCATGGGGAAGCACGTGCTCCGCTCCAGCCGCGACAGGCAGAAATCAAAAAACGCCTGGTCGATTCGCGGGTGCCAGCGGATCCAGACCAGCGGCTCGGGCAACACGAGATTCGTCGCGCCTTCGATGAACAGCCAGCTCAGGCGGTTGGTCTGGTCGTCCCCGTCGGGCGTCGAGCCGCCGACGCACAGGCCCTGCGTCAGATGGTGCTCCGGGCCCCAGAAACTGTTGTCGTACATCTTCAGCACCCAGTTCTCGATCAGCCGCAGAGCCTGCGCGTCGTCCAATCGCCCGGCCTTGCGATCGGCTTCGTAGAACGGGAACAGCAACTGGTCGATGCGATCCGGCGTGCACGAGTATCCGTGGCCTTCGATATGGATGGCCTGGTGCACGAACCAGATCAGCTGCAAGGCCTCGCGGAAGGTGTCCGGCGGCTGCGTAGCGACCTTGTGAGCGATGCGCGACATCTCGCGCAGTTCGGCCGCGCGGGCGGCTGCGTCCATCCGCTGGGCCTCGCCGGCCAGGAACTCGGCATACCGCGCGATCCATGCGGACAGTCCGCTCACAGTGACCTCGGCGGCGGCCAAGAAGTCCAAGCGGCCCAAGTCGGACTCGGCCTGGCGGCGAGCCTGGATGCGTGCGAGCAATCCGGCCAGTCCGCTGCGCAACAGTTCGCCGTAGCTGGGGCTGAGGTGTCCCTGATTCGAGATGAACTTGTAGTGCAGCGACTGCGGGACTTCGTCGGGGCTGCGGTAGGGCGGCTCGCGGCGGATCTCTGTGCGGAACTGGCCCCACATGTTCCGGTTCATCCACCACTGCCGGATCTCGTCGGGAACATGGCCCTTCAGATGGCCGACGCGGTCGGGCCGCTCGCCGGTGTAGATCCCGTTCTCACCGATCCCCAGTTCGACCATCACCGGCATCCCGCCGGGCAGTTCGGAGATCGAGCCCGCCAGGCAATCGTGCTCGCGCAGATACAGCGGCACCGTCTGGAAGTACTCGCGCAAGGCCAGGGCCTTGCGAACGATCCACGGCCGATCCTCCGTCGCCTGGAAGACCTTGGTAAACGTCTGAGCCCGGTGCAACGCGACGCGGAGCGGCGAAGCGACGATTTCGCGGCGGAGGGCCGCGAGGTCCGCAGACAGATCGCCGACCGTCCTGGCCGGCACCGTGGCGTCCGCCCAGCAGGGCGCAGCCGCGGCGCCTAACGCTGTCCCGGCAACAAGAAAGAAGTCGCGGCGCGTCATTGCCGGATGTGCCATCATGGGATGTCCTTTGCCGGTAAGAGGCGTTTCGGCCGGAATCAGATCTTGATGATACCCGGAACCGGGGCTGCCTCAAGCCGTGGGGCAGGCAGGACGGCGAAGGCCAAGACGCGGGCTTGCCCCGCTACCGCTGGGGGTCGCCCCGCGTTTCGCCGTTCTTCTGTTGTAGCTCGGCGACTTGCTTCCGCAGTTCGGAAATCTCCCGCCGCATTTCCGTCATGGCGACTCCAACGAAGAAAAAGCACATGGGAAGGAAGCACAGGAAGGCGACTGCCCAGCCCCCGGAATCGCCACGATTGACCACCGCCGCCCACAGGCTTTGGAGGATCGTGATGAATGAGAGGGCGGCACAGAAGCCCGCTGGTATCCAGGGAGCCAAGGCCCGTCGCCGTGCTGAAGAAATCATCGGACTGTCCTGATACTCTGGGAGTTCCCTATCCTCAGCCGCCGCATCCAAGTTGAGGGCCACCTTGCGCACGTTGCTCAAGCACCGTCTTGGCGGCTGACAGGTTGCCCCCTTTCACCATGACTCGTACCGCCCCCGGAGCCTCGGCCCGGAACTGCGAGGTGGTTCCTCCAGTGACGACAGCGGGAATACCGCACTCGTTCAGGATGTTGGCGAGCAGCTGGCCTTCGAATTCGGACGCGACTGTCGCGACAATCGCCAAAGTGTCATCATCAGCTGTCATGGTGAGTCGTCCCCTCAGTGAAGTTTGCCGTTGGTTCGCCCTGACCTTGCTCGCGTCCCCTTCAAAGGCCAAGCCCATGTTGCACCGCGTCCACTCGAGGCCTGCGCCGACCCGCCCGTCCTTACGATACCGGCTGCGGAGCGTCCGCGTCAACCGCCGTGAGCCGCCCCGGGGCGTTCGTACAGACGGGGATTGAGCACGCCAACCCGTTGTTGGCAGGATTGATCTTGTACGGAAGCCATCTGCCGAAAAAACGAAAAAAAGCCACGCCCCTATTGACGCGATTCTTAATGAGTACTAAATTATCGATATAACGTTACCGATAAATGTTTACTGAGAAATGTCCGTCTGGGCTATGAAAAGCGGGGTGGCTAAGCGATGATCGGAACCTTGTTCCCACTAGTTCACCAGGGAGGCGACGAGATGCCCCACGATCCCCTCCGCCCTTTGCCTTTGCCCAGCGTCCGGCGGCTGCCCTTGTACCTGCGCTACTTGAAGCAGTTGGAGGCCGAGGGCCGGCAGGTTGTGTCCTGCACGCATATCGCCGAGCACCTGAGCCTGGGCAGCATCCAGGTGCGCAAGGATCTGGCGCTGACCGATATTGTCGGCCGGCCGAAAGTGGGCTACGAAACGCGAGCCTTGATCGAAGCCATCGAGTCGTTCCTGGGCTGGAACAATACGCACGAGGCGTTTCTCGTCGGCGTCGGCAGTCTGGGCAGCGCCCTGCTGGGCTACGGAGGATTCCAGGATTTCGGCTTGAGCATCGTCGCGGCCTTTGATGCCGACGCGGCCAAGGTGGGCACGACGGTGCACGGCAAAGAGGTGCTGCCGATGGACTTGTTCACGGACCTGGTCCGGCGGATGCACATGAACATCGGCATCCTGGCCGTGCCGGCGAAGGTCGCCCAAGCAGTTGCCGACTTGATGACCGGCTCAGGCATGCTGGCGATCTGGAACTTCACGCCGGTCAAGCTGACGTTGCCAGCCCCGGTGGTCGTCGAGGACGTCCGGATGGCGGCCAGTTTCGCGGTCCTCGCCAAACGCCTGGGTGACGTGTTGAAGCAGCGCAGCCACGCCCCGCCCTAACGCGGACCGACCGTTCCTTCCGATTCGACTCTCTCCCCCAAAGAAAAGCTCCCCCTTGGTGCACCGCTACCGGTGCGCGCCGACAGAACCTCTAACGACAGGAGTCCCTGAATGGACCAGGTTACGACGATTCGCAAGACGCCTGCCCTGGAAACGCAACAGTTCAACACGGTGTGCGAGATCCTGCGGCAGAACAACAACGATCCTGCACGGTTGATTCCCATCCTGCAGCAGGTGCAGAAGGAGTACCGCTACTTGCCTGAGGAAGTGCTGACGTTCATCGCGACGCCGTTGCGATTGCGGCCGGCCCAGGTGTATGGCGTGGCGACGTTCTACTCGCACTTCTCGCTGCAGCCGCACGGCAAGTACACGATTCGCCTGTGCGACGGCACCGCCTGTCACGTTCGCCGCTCGACGGGCATCCTGAACGCGTTGTACGAGCGGCTGGGAGTTAACGAACAGCGCAAGACGACCCCGGACCAGCTGTTCACGGTCGAGACGGTCTCGTGCCTGGGCGCGTGCGGCCTGGCGCCGGTGATGCTGGTGAACGAAAAAGTGTACGGACAAGTCACCCCGGAAAAAGCCCTCGAAATCGTCGAAGAACTGCTCGCCAAGGAGACCCAGGCATGAATCTGCCCAGCCTCGCATCCCCCCTGGACCTGACCGTCGTCGCGCGTGACTATCGCGCCTGGTCCCAAGCCCTGACGCGGCGGGTGATCGTATGTGCCGGAACCGGCTGTGTCGCCAACGGCTCGCTGGCCGTATACCAGGAACTGACCCGCCGCATCGCGGCCGCCGGCTTGCCGGTGGTCACCCGCTTTGAAGACGAACCGGCTCCGGATTCGCCGGTTCACCACGTCTCCAAGAGCGGCTGTCAGGGCTTCTGCCAGATGGGCCCGCTGGTGGCGGTCGAACCGGACGGGATCCTGTACACGCGCGTGCAGTTAGGCGACCTGGACGACATCGTCGAGAGCACGCTGGTCCAGGGCCAGGTGGTCGAGCGGCTGTTGTACAAGGATCCCGCGACGCGGCAGATCTGCCGCGGCCAACGCGAGATTCCGTTCTATGCCCAGCAGCAGCGCTGTGTGTTGGAGCAGTGCGGCCGGATCGACCCGGAGGACGTTCGTGAGTACATCCACGCGGGCGGTTACGCCCAGGCTCGCCGGGCGTACCTGGAGCTGAGCCCGGCGGAGATCTGCGCCGAGATCAGCCGCTCGGGCCTGCGGGGCCGCGGCGGCGGCGGCTTTCCGACCGGCCGCAAGTGGGAACTGACGCGGGTCGAGCCCGGGGCCAAGAAGTACGTCATCTGCAATGCGGACGAGGGCGATCCGGGCGCGTTCATGGATCGTAGCGTCATGGAGGGGAATCCGCACAGCGTGATCGAGGGCATGATGATCGCCGCCCGGGCGATCGGGGCCAACGAAGGTTACTTCTACGTCCGCATGGAGTATCCGCTGGCGGTCGAACGGGTCCGCAAGGCGGTGACGGACGCGGAAGCCCTGGGCTTGCTGGGCGACCGCTTGTTCGGCTCGTCCTGTTCGCTGCGGCTGCACGTCATGGAAGGCGCCGGCGCCTTTGTGTGCGGCGAGGAGACCGCGATGATCGCCTCGATCGAAGGCAAGCGGGGCATGCCGCGGCCCAAGCCGCCGTTTCCGGCGCAGCGCGGATTGTGGGGCAAGCCGACGGTGATTAACAACGTCGAGACGCTGGCCTCGGTCCCGATGATCCTCCGCCAGACGGCCGCCGGCTATCGGCGGCTGGGCACCGAGAAATCGCCCGGCACAAAGACCTTTGCCTTGACCGGCCACGTCGCCAATACGGGCTTGATCGAAGTGCCTTTTGGCAGCACGTTGCGGACGATCGTCTGCGACATCGGCGGCGGCGTGATCGACGACCACGGCAAAGTGGTCAAGGAGGGCTTTAAGGCGGTCCAGATCGGCGGGCCGTCCGGCGGCTGCTTGACCCAAGAGCACTTGGACCTGCCGCTGGATTTCGACTCGCTGCAAACCGTCGGG
>CAIYOB010000272.1 GCA_903927685.1 uncultured Planctomycetaceae bacterium | reverse complement strand
CGGGGCAGCCGGTAGCAGAGAAGTGACATCCGAGGTGCCAGAGGCTACCCAGACGCGGCCGATTCTACCCACCCTTCCTTCACTGTCAAGACCCGCACCACCGGACTACCGCAGAAAGATGCGGGGCCAGCCAGATACGTCAGCGTCCTCTGATCCTCGGCCGTTGCCGGGAAACCCGCGCGCGTTTCCGCAGGAATGTCAAGGTCCGGCGGCCCCAAGGCGTAGCTTCGCCTCCCCGGCGCAGAAATGCTGTTTCTGTGGGCACGTGCTCGAATCCATAGCATCGTCCACGAAACAACTTCCGCATTGGTCGCGATTCGTTTAACGCTCAGCCGGAGGCGACGGCTGGGGACGCCGTGCGCCCTGGTAGCTAGGGCCTCCGGCTGGAGATTAAACGAGGAGGTTATTTCGTGGGCGCTGCCACCCGCAAAGGCCCCACCGTGTAGTGGTGCTCCATTAAATACTGCCGTGGGCACTTGTTGTCGTCCAACGCCGGGCGGAAGCCCTCTATGCCGATCGCACCCAAGCCCTTATCCAGGAAACACTTGGTCGAGAAACCGTAGCCGCAGCCGATGTCCACGATGGAACGTACGGCGTACTTGGCAATCAGGTGGTCCCCCACCTCCGGCGGAAACGTGTGACCGTCTTGACGGCAACCACCCGCTACCAGTGGCCACAACGACATGGGATGGTCTAGAAACGATCAACGGTTTCCTTGAACCTCCCCGGAGTAGAACCTCCCCCCTGCCGATGCACGTGCTTCCTGCCCCAGGAGTGACACCACAGAGACGCGGTACAATTCAGTCGGCGTAGGAAACCGCGCAATCCGGAAGGAGTTGCTTCAGTCGCTTGACATCTTCGTTGATGACGGTGCCCCGGACGATCCCTGTCTCCCAGATTGCCAATTTGCGGAGCTTGCTCATGCGAGAGATGGCCGCGATCGAGTGTTTACTAACCCCCCGTGACAAGGAAATGTCGAGGCACTCAAGGTTGTACAAGGAACAGAACCGCGCCAGCCCTTGGTCAGTTATGGAAGTACCCACTAGACCTGCAGATCGCAGTGCCGGAAGCTCAATCTCTACCAAGTGTTCGAGGAATTGGTCCGTCACACCGCGGCCCTCCAACCATAGCGTCTGAAGTTGGACTAGTCGCGGCAGACTGGCAAATTCGCGGTTCGTCATTACCGCCCGCTGCAAATCCAGAAACTGAAGTGACTGAAGAGACGCCAGGGCCCGCAAGTCCGCGCGGGTTAGGTCGGCGTATGCTAACGAAAGGCCCCGAAGTTGCGTCATTTGCCCGATCCATACCACGTCCGTTGCCGTAACATTCGCCGACATGCGAAGCCACCGTACGTTTCTGAGGGGCATCAACAGTGATCTTATCTCGTCAGTCAAAGGCACATTGTAAAGATCGAGGACCTCAGCCGTGTCCTCGCGCAGAGCACCAGCAAGCTCAGGTGTCCACCGCCCGCGAGTTGGATCTGGTTCATTCCACCCTTGTGGCCACCCAGTCAAACGCTCCGTCCAGGCAGTCTCGTTCCAGTCACACGTAACTCGATAAGGTTCCACAGCCTTCTCCTGGTTGGGGCCTAACACGGGGCGCGCCGTGGAACGGCCTGATGGTAAGCTCGGACTCGGACTACGTTTGGCGTCACACCCGCTTGAGCTTACCATGACAATGAAGAACGGAATCAATCGCCACATGCGGCACCTCTCATCGGAACGACTACTTTACATTGGGCTCTCCAAGAGCCTTCCCTGCCTGTGGGGAGACGCACTCATGTTTCCAAGGCACCCCCTTGCAGGGATCGAGAGCCGGTACACCCATATCGTTAATGGTCAGTGATCCGCACACGACACAGCCCGTGTTGTTCGCGATTTGCTGACGCCAATCGCGACCTTGGGCCAAGCTCTCGGCCGTGTCTCCCGCGCAGGTGAAGAGGTTGATCGCGCACACTGGGCAACCGTTGGCTGCAAACAACTGTCGCAGTTGCTTTTCGAAATCCGTCGAGTCGCCATGTTCTCCGTGTGTAATGATGTACCTCTTTTTCTCTGGGTCATCAGGATACGGATAGGTGACAATGCCCCCCTCATTGCCAGGACCGCCGCGGTGTCCCAGAAGGTACAATGTACAACATTTCTTCCGGCCAACCTCCGCGAGTACATCATTCTGGGTCGAGGCACCCTTAACCACAGTAATCCCACTGATATTGCTGATTCCGGCGTCAATGTCTTCACCGGTAAACGGGTCCTTCCAACCGGTGGCCCCGTAGTTCTGGAACTGCACGGCACAGATACTGCCTCCCATTACAGAGCCAACAGGCAGTCTGCATTTGCATCTTGTTGGGGGAAGCGGACCGGGAAAGAAGCCCTGCCCAGGGTTTTGCAGCCCGGTTGGATCAGCGCGGCTCGCCGGATTGTCGCCGACGTATTCGTACAGGTTCATGCCGCCTCTAAGGGAGATCGGATCACGAGAGAGGAAGCGGCCATGCATGGCGACGAGGGATCGCATCCGATAGCAGTATGTCGCTAGTTCAGGATCGTATCGCCTCCCGGTGAAGATGTTGCTGCATGTTGGGTGCTGCAAGGGCACCGGGCCATCGGCCCACCAACTCCCGCCACTGCCTGGGCTGCCGAAAATCAGGGTGTTGCCATAGGCGTCGCAGTCGTAGGTTTCGATGATCTGGCCGGTGGTGTCCGTCAGGGCCACGCTGCGCCAGAGGAGGTCGCTGAGCAGGTAATAGTCACCGGCGCCGTGCTGGTTGATGGTGGCCGGCGTG
>CAIYOB010000271.1 GCA_903927685.1 uncultured Planctomycetaceae bacterium | reverse complement strand
CTGGGATTGCGGATCTTGCAGGAACAAGCGGCGCGGCTGGAACTTCCCGCCCAGTTCCGTGTGGCGGACGACCGTGAACGCAGCCAACTGTTGCGGGAACGCGCCGGCTTGACGGAGCGTCAAGCGGACCGGCTGTTGGCCGAGATCTCGCGGATCAAACGGAACGGGGCTACGCCGTCTGCCGAGGCGGCTGCCTGGTACGCTTCGTACGGGCCATGGATGCGGCAGCGGTCGCTACTCGATTTTGACGACCTGATCCTGCTGCCGGCCCAGTTACTGCAGCGCGAGCCGGATCTGGCGGCCGCTTATCGCGCGCGGTGGCCGTGGGTGTCCGTCGACGAGTACCAGGACCTGGACGAAAACCAATATGGTCTGCTGCGGCAGTTGGTTGCGCCCGACGGCAATCTGTGTGCGATCGGCGACCCGGATCAATCGATCTACGGCTTCCGTGGCTCCAACCCGGAGATCTTCCTGCGGTTCGCGCGGGATTTTCCCGGGGCCCGCACCGTGCAACTGACGCGGAATTACCGTTCTTCACCGACGATTGTGGCGGCGGCTCTGCAGGCTATCGCGCCGACGACGCTGGTGACCGAGCGGACGCTGCAGGCGATGGCGGACAACTCGGACCGCATCGCGTTCCACGCCAGCCCGACGGAGCGGGCGGAAGCCGAGTTCGTGGTCCACACGATCGAGCGTGCCATCGGCGGCTCGACGTTCTTCTCGCGGGACAGCGGCCGTGTCGACGCGACGGAGGTCACCGCCCGCTCGTTCGCCGATTTCGCCGTTCTGTACCGCACGGCAGCCCAGGCGGACGCGCTGGTCGAAGCGTTCGCACGCTCCGGGATCCCCTGTCAGCGGAAGTCCCATCAGCGCTGGAGCGAACAGCCGACCGTCGCCGCCTTGATGCGATTCTTGGAGCAAGCCGAGTCGGCCCCGGGAACGCCAATCGGCGTGGCGGAGCGGCTCAAACAGGCCGCCGCCGCGATCGGCGGCGAGCATCCGGGGGCGGCCCAGGACGCCCTGCAGTTGCAGACGCTGGCGGAACGCTACGGCGAGGACTTGCCGCAATTCCTGTCCGAGTTGGCGTTGGGCGCCGAGGCCGACACCTGGGATCCGCGGGCCGACCGCGTGTCGTTGCTGACGTTGCACGCGGCCAAGGGCCTGGAATTCCCGGTCGTCTTCCTCGTGGGCTGCGAGGACGGTCTGTTGCCGTTGCGTTGGGGGCCGGCGGACGGCGCGGATCTGGCCGAAGAATGCCGCCTGTTCTTCGTCGGCCTGACGCGAGCCCGCGACCGGCTGTATCTCACGCACGCCCGCCAGCGTCTGTGGCGGGGTCAGCTCCGCGAGATGCAGCCGTCGCCGTTCCTCGAGCAGATCCGCGAAGAGCTGCTCGAACGCATCCAGCAGGCTCCGGGTCGGAAGCGACGCAAGTCGTCCGGCACCCAGTTGCAGCTGTTTTGAGCCGGCCCCTTGGTTCGCCCCGTTACGGGGCGGCCCACAGGACGGCGTTGGCCATGATCTTGCGGACGTTCGCGTCCAGGAAAATCGGATTGGTTTCGTGGCCGGCTTGGAAGTAGAAGAACTTGCCTTTGCCGAACTGCCAGCACAGGCCCACTCGTGACGGATCTTTGCCGCCGTCACGCAACGTGTGCACGCCCTCGAACACCACGGCCTGCGGTTCCGGGACCGCGTATGGTTCGCTGTAGCGTTCGTGGTGGATCACTTCGAAGTCCTTGACGCCAGCCGCGATCGGATGACTCGGCTCTTTGACCGTGACGTTCAGCGTGGTCGAGTCGCCGAGGTACGCGCCCCACGTGCATGCGGTCCCCATCAGTGCCTTGTTGGGCTTGGCAAAGTGCGACGAGTGGAGCGAAATGAACCCCATGCCGTCCTCCTTGACCCGCTTGACGACTTTGGCCACCAGTTCGTCGGAGACTTTGCCGTGCTTGACGTGCCCCCACCAGATCAGGACGTCGCAGCGTTGCAGCAACTCGTCCGGCAAGCCCTGCTCGGGATCGTCGATCGACGCCTTGACGACTTCCCAGCCGTCCAGGCAGGCCAAGCCCTCGGCGATGGCACCGTTAATGTCATTCGGATAGACCGCCTTGGGCGCCGAGCCCTCGGACCAGACGACCACGGTGGGTTTCTCCTGGGCGGCATTCACGGCCGGGCAGGGGAGGCAGAGACTCAGGATGCTGGCGGCAATCCCGGCGCAGAACAATCCGCGAATCAGATGACGAACCACGACAGACTCCTTATGGCAGGGTGAGGCAGGTGGAAACGCAAGGCGGGCAGAGCAAGATGCTGTCGCGCGGGAGCCCGCATCCGGCACGCGGCAGATGGACTATCAGCTTAGTCCGGACGCTTTGGGTTTGGCAAGTGGGGTCGAGTCCCCGGTCGAGTCCCCGGTCCAGTCCCGGGTTGTCTAGTCCCGGGTCCATACTCGGGTTGGCCAGTGTCGGTTCCAGTCTGACGGCACTCCCCAAAACCTTTTTCCGGCCTGAATCGTCTACAATGGAAGAGAGTTGCGTTCACGACCGAGGGGCATTGGCTGGCAGAAGTGGGAGGTTGATCATGAGCAGGGCGCGAGGATTCTCGGGGGGCGTGTTCGTTCTGGTCCTACTGGCCGGGTTCGCAGGTCTCGGCTGGGCCCAAGAAAAGAAGGACCCGCCAGCCGGGCCGAAGATCCAGGTGGCCTTGCTGCTGGATACGTCCAACAGCATGGACGGGCTGATTGACCAGGCCCGGACGCAGTTGTGGAAAATCGTCAGCGAGTTCACCACGCTCAAACTGGGCGGAAAGACGCCGCAGTTGGAAGTGGCGTTGTACGAGTACGGCAACGATGGACTGCCGGCCGCCGAGCATTTTGTCCGCTTGGTCGTGCCGCTGATGGGCGACCTGGACAAGGTCTCCGAAGCGTTATTCGCGCTGCGGACCAATGGCGGCAACGAATTCTGCGGACGGGCGATCGACTGTGCCACCCGGCAACTCACCTGGAGCGAATCCAACAAGGACATCAAGTGCATCTTCATCGCCGGCAACGAGCCGTTCAGTCAAGGCGATTTCGACTACCGCGAAGCGTGCAAAGCCGCCGCGGCCAAGGGCGTCACGATCAACACGATCTTCTGTGGGAGCCTGGACGAGGGCCTCCAGACCCACTGGCAGGACGGCGCGAAGCTGGCCGATGGGCAATTCCTGTGCATCGACCAAGACCAGCAAGTCGCCGCCGCCCCGGCCCCGCAGGACAAAGAACTCGCCCAGTTAGGCGCCGAACTCAACGGCACGTATCTCCCCTACGGCAAGGTCAAGGAGCGCGAGGAGGCTTTCCAGCGCCAGGCCGCTCAGGACGCGAACGCCGCCCAATCGATCGCGGGGGTTGCAGCGGCTCGCGTGGTCGTCAAGGCGTCGAGCATGTACCGCAACGCCGATTGGGACCTGGTCGACGCGTTGCACGAAGGCAAGATCAAGCTGGAAAGCCTGCAGGAGGACCAGTTACCCGACGCGCTGCGTCCCTTGAAGCCCGCCGAGCGTCAAGCGTTCGTGGACAAGGTTGCGGCGGAACGCCGGAAGCTCCAAGCCAGGATCGCCAACCTGAACGAAGCCCGCAAGGTCTACCTGGCGGAACAGGACAAGAAGTTGCAGGAACAGCGCCGAGTCTTGGCCGCTCAGGCTCCGGGGGGTGGCGCCGGCGCGGCGGCGATGCCCGCCGCACCCGCCCCCGCCTTCGAACGAGCCGTCATCGACGCCGTTCAAGCCGAAGCGGCCAAGAAGTAGTGGCGGCATGTCAGGGCCACACGACCCTGGTCTCCGACACCCTGGTCTCAGGCAATTGTGGTATCATGGCCAGCGGCTGGCGTGTTCGCCGGGCATCGTAGACCGATCGTCGGCAACTGCACGCCCAGCCCTGTCCGCCCCCTTACCACATGCCTGCCTGAGGTCCTGCCATGCCCAAGACAATTCCCGGGTTTCTTACGCTCGCGGTCTTGGCGGTCGTCGCCCTGACTTGCCCTCCCGTTTCCATCGCGGCAGAAGCCAAGACGCTGGTCGCTTTTCGACCGGACTTCGACGCCAGTTCCGTCGCGGCCCACGACGCGCGACCGACGATCGTGGCGGCCGCCGACGCCACGGTCCTGCAGGTTGCCACCGGTCACGCCGCGCCCTGGCCCGGCGTGACGCTGACGGCCCCAGGGGGAAACTGGGACCTGTCCACGTACACCGAGGTCGCCGTGGAGGTCAAGAACAGCGGCACGCAGTCGGTCTCGGTTCATCTGCGCGTCGACTGCCCCGGGGGTGACGGTGCGAAAAACAGCATCACCGGCCACGTCGCGTTGCCACCAGGTGAAACCCGCACTCTGAGGGTGCCCTTGCGGCGCCGATTGCCCGCAGCCCTGGCCGAAAAGCTGTTCGGCATGAGGGGGTATCCCGGGGGCTATGCCAAAGACGACGGCTTGGATGTCTCCCAAATCACGCAGTTGATCGTATTCGTGGATCACCCCAAAGTCGATCACACCTTTCAGCTCAGCGACATCCGAGCGACCGGCTCGCACCAGCCGACCCGTTGGGCCGCGATGACGGCCGACGCGTTCTTTCCGATAATCGATGGCTTCGGCCAGTTCATCCACCAGGACTGGCCCGGCAAGATTCACTCGGAACAAGAGTTGCGAAGCGGGCTGGAGCGTGAATTGGCGGAGCTGGCTGCTCGGCCGAGCCCCGCTGATTGGGACCAATACGGCGGCTGGTCCGCCGGACCGCAGCTGCCACCGACCGGTTTCTTCTATCCCCTGAAGCACGCCGGCAAATGGTGGCTGGTCGATCCCGAGGGGCATCTCTTCTGGTCGCACGGCGTGGATTGCGTGGGCTTTGGCGAGGGGGCGACCCCGATCACGGACCGGGAGTTCTATTTCGCCGAACTGCCCGGCAAGGACTCGCCGCTGGCGAAGTTCTACGGCCAAGGCTCCTGGGCGCCGCACAACTACTACGAGAACAAAGGCGTCTATCGCACGTTCAATTTCCGCGGCGCCAATCTGCAGCGCAAGTACGGCCCGGACTGGCAGCAGAAGGCGGCGGAACTCAGCCACCGCCGCTTGCGGTCCTGGTCCATGAATACCATCGCCAACTGGTCCGATGCGCAGATCTTCCTGATGCGAAAGACGCCGTACGTCGTGTCGGCGGGGAGCGGCGGCGCCAAGTCGATCGAAGGTAGCAGCGGGTACTGGGGCAAGTTCCCGGATCCGTTCGACCCTTCCTTTCGGGCCGCGATCGAGCGCCGTATGAGCTGGGAACGCGACAAGTCCGCCGGTGACCCGTTTTGCATCGGCTACTTTGTGGACAACGAACTCGGTTGGGGCGACGAGTTGTCGCTGGCCAAGGCCGCCTTGGCATCGCCGCCCGAGCAGGCGGCAAAGCTTGCCTTCCTCCAGGACTTGGAGGCCAAGTACCAGACCATTGAGAAACTGAACGCCGCCTGGAAGACCACGCATGCGTCCTGGCAGGCGCTGCGCGACAGCCGCACTCCGCCGGACGACGCGCCGGCGGGCGAGGATCTGAAAGGGTTCTACACGCGGATCGCGGAGGAGTACTTCCGGATCTGTCGCGACGTCGTCAAGCAATGCGCCCCGCACAACCTGTACCTCGGTTGCCGGTTTGCCTGGGTCAACGACCTCGGTGCGCGGGCCGCGGCCAAGTACTGCGACGTGATCGGGTACAACCTGTACCAGGACACGGTGGACACGTTTCGTTTGCCCGCGGGAGTCGATCAACCGGTGCTGGTGGGCGAGTTCCATTTTGGGGCCTTGGACCGGGGCCTGTTTCATACCGGACTGCGCCCGACCGCCAGCCAGCAGGCGCGGGCCGACGCGTATCGAACCTACGTCACCGGGGCGCTCCGCAACCCGTGCCTGGTCGGCACCCACTGGTTCCAGTACAGCGACCAGGCGACCACCGGACGCGGCGACGGCGAGAATTACCAGATTGGACTCGTCGACATCTGCGACAGTCCTTATCCCGAAACGATCCAGGCGGTGCGCGAGGTGGGCCGGCAGATGTACCAGACGCGCCTGGAATCGCCTTGAGAGTCCTGCTGAGCCTGGACCGGGCGTACGTCAACGGCCGAAAAACGAGCGTCAGGTACATTTCGACCGATACCGTTGCCCGATCACCCGACCAATCTAACGCAGTTCCTCGTCGCTGCGAGTTTTCGCTGCCAAGGTTGCTGATGGTAAGCGAGGACCTGTCTGATTCTGATTTGGGGACGCAGACCGGCTCCGAAACCGAACGTCCCGCAAAACGCCGACCTTCCGCGAAAACGAGCTGTTCTCCATTTCCACGGAGGCCCTCTTCCATACTGCCCGAAACCGGTAATGACCTTCCGTCGTTCGCAGGCGGCCCTGGCAGCCGGCGAGTCGCCCGAGCCTCACGGATCGGCGGCAAACAGGTCGCCCTCGGGCCAATGCTCGACCGCATTGGCGGCCTGGTGCAGGACGCGGTCCAGCGCCAGCATCAGGTCGTCCGTCTGCGAACTGGAACGCGTGTTGAGCAGTCCCACCAGATTCCGGCCGTCGTGCCGGCGAATCAGGATGGCCAGCGTCCCGGGCAGTGAGCCGTTATGCCAGCGGTTGATCCGCGGTCCGCCGTCCAGCACGCGGTTCTGCCAGCCCAGGGAATAGTAGACGGGGTCCGAATCGCCCTGCCGGTCACCTTCGGCGCCCGCCGACGGCCGCGCGTGCATCTGTTCGATGCTCGCCCGGCTCAAGATCGGACACCGGTCCGGGTCGTCAAAGGCGACCGCAAATCGCGCCAGATCCACTGCCGAGGCCAGCCAGCCTCCGTGGGCATCCATCGCTTCCAGGTAGAACGCCCCATAGGGCAGCGGCACCCGCCGACCCAGATCGCCGGCAAAGACGGAGCGGCCCCGCTGCGGGTCGTGATATTCCACTTCGCCCGGAACGACGCGGTCCTCCAGGCGTGTCTTGCCCACCCGCATCGAACGGATGCCCACCG
Source organism: uncultured Planctomycetaceae bacterium (assembly GCA_903927685.1). Next base: position 2,026 of record CAIYOB010000271.1, on the reverse strand, counting down.
GCGCCAGCACGTGCTCCTGCACATACCGCTCGTAGCTGCTGCCGGTGACGGCTTCGATCACCCGGCCCAGGACGCAGTAGCCAAAGTTGGAATACGCGTACCGTTCGCCGGGATCGAAGTCCAGCCGCCTGCCCAACATGACGCGGATGATGTGCTCGGGCCCGGCCGGCGGCGGCACGTTCAGCAGTTCGGCGAACCGCACGGACTGGAACATGGGATCCAGCGACTGGTCCCGATCCCAGCCGCCGCGGTGCTGCAGTACCTGGCGGATCGTGATGCGGCGATGGCGTTCGTCGAACTCGACGCCGTCGGTCAAGTAGGGTTCCGCCTGCAACCGCCCGAAGATGGGCTCATCGAGCGTCAGGCGGCCCTGTTCGACCAACTGGAGGATGGCCACCGCCGTGATGGGCTTGGAGACGCTGGCAATGCGAAACAGGCTGGTCGGCGTGACTCGCTCCTGCCGTTGCCCGGTGGCGTTTCCGAACCCGGCGGCATAGGCCAAGCGTCCCTGATTCGTGATGGCCATCGCAGCCGCGGGAATCTGGTGCCGCGCGACGAAGTCGGCCAGCACCCGGTGGCAGCCGGCCAAGCGGGGATCGCACACGTCGGCGGAGACTCCGCCGACGTGCGGTTCGTCAGCGCCCGCCACGGTGAATGGCAACCAGGCGACGGCCAGAAACAACGGCAGCAGGCGAGCGCTCATGAACGGTTGCCCTGACGATGCATTAGAGCCGTTTGTCAAGCTCCTTGAGAATGGCCTGTTCGTCAGGGAACCTGCCGGTCTGCAGCTTGGAATAGACCAGCTGGTCGTCGACCGTCAGCTCGAAGCACCCGCCGCTGGACGGCTGCAATTCGAGGCCCTGCAGGCGCTGTTTGTACTTGCCGAGAATCTTGGCCGCCAAACTGACGGCATGCGGCTCGTAGTTTCAAGCCGAGCAGTAACGGAGATGAATCTTCATGTTCAAGCGTCTCCCATCGGGTTAAGTGAATGCTGGGGGCCGCGGAGCGAGTTGCCCCGGACCTCAGCGGACTGCGGCGCCAATCCGGATCGCGCTGTTCGTGATCCTCCTAGCCCAGCGCCATCGCGTACGCGGTGGCGTGGCAATGACAATGCGAGATGCTGATCAGAACCTGTTCGATGCCCAGCTGGCGGCCGGTCTCCAGCGCGCCGCCGCTGAGGATAATGTGGGGCCGGCCGCCGAGTTCGTTGCGGACTTCGATGTCGCGCCAAGTCACCGCGTGAGACCAGCCCGTGCCCAACGCTTTCATGACGGCCTCTTTGGCCGCCCAGCGGCCGGCATAGTGCTGCGTCGACGCCTTGCGCTCGCTGCAGTACTCCCGTTCGTGCGGCGTGTACACCCGGCCCAGAAACAGCTCGCCATGCCGCTCGATCATCTGCGCGATCCGCTCCGTTTCGACGATGTCCGTCCCGATCCCGATGACGTTCATGGCTTGGCCCTGACTCCACACGCTTCCTGCGCCCGCTGCAGCGTCTGCCGGGCTCGCGCCCGGGCGCGCTGGGCGCCGTCGCCGAGGATCTCGCGGACCCGCTCCGGATGGGCAGCCAATTCCTGGCGTTTGGCGCGAGCCTCCGCGAAATAGCTTTCGGCCACGTCCGCCAGCGCCTTTTTGACTTGGCCGTAGCCGAAGCCGCCCGTGCGGTACAGGGTCGCCATCGCTTCCCGCTGGGCTTCGTCGGCGAACAGCGAATACAACTCGAACAGATGATCCGTCTCCGGGACCTTCGGTTCCTCCATCGGCCGCGAGTCGGTGACGATCCGCATGACCTTCTTGCGCATCGACTTGGGGTCCTCGAAGATTTCGATGGTGTTGTTGTAGCTCTTGGACATCTTCTCGCCGTCCGTGCCGGGCACGCGGGCGGCGCTCTCCAAGACCTTGGCCTTGGGCAAGACAAACACCTCGCCAAAGCTGTGGTTAAAGCTCCCGGCCAGATCGCGGCAGACCTCGATGTGCTGGACCTGGTCCTCACCGACCGGCACCAGGTGCGAGTCGTAGGCGAGGATGT
>CAIYOB010000270.1 GCA_903927685.1 uncultured Planctomycetaceae bacterium | reverse complement strand
GACATACCAGGGCACGATGCGATTCAGCGCCGCCGTACAACACAGCGGACTATGTTTCGTCTGGTAGCTGCCGCCGCCCGCCCGCGGGCCGTGCGGAAAGTCCGGCGACAAGTTGGCGAAGCGGTTGGGGCTCTGGAAATAGACGTGGGACTTGAAGTCCCGGGACACCGTGGCCGGCCCGGCGTTGAAGAACGCCCGCTCCGCCCGGTCGGCCATCCGGCCTTCGCCGGTCACCGCCAGCAGGCTGAGCTGGCTCCACACGTAGCCTGCCACATCGCAGGTCTCGCTGCCCCGGAACGCGCCCGTCGGTCCGTACCACTCGTCGGAGACCGGGACGCCGTGCGGCTGCATGGCGACGCGGTCCAGCAGCTCGTGCCAGCCGACGGCGGCCTGCAGGTACTGCCGGTCGCCCGTCCACAGGTACCCCACGGCCCAGGGCGTGGTGCTTTCGAGGAACTCGACCACATGCGCATTGTCCACGGTCGCGCCGGGTGTCAGATCCGGCGCCGTCCGGTACCGGCTGAGCGTCGGCAACAACGCCCCACCCTCTTGCCGGAACATGGCGTCCAGCGCGGCCGCGATGCCCGGATTGCCCGTCCAGCAATAGGTGTCATACGCCGGCCACAGATTGGACAAGTTGCCGGTGATCGACCGCAGGCATTCCGGATCGCTGGCGTACGCCTTCTCCAACGCCTCCAGAATGCGCGGGTCACGCGAGCCGGCATAGAAGCCCGTCATGGCCCGGCCCAACAGGCCGCAAGCCCACAGCGGCCAGCCCTCCAAGGCGTCCACGAGCGCCTGACGATCGTCGGGACTGCGGCGATCCAGCCACCACAGGAACAGCAGACCGTCCGTGTTCATGTGGTCCGCCACGGCGTACAGCCGCCCCTTGGCCTGGGCGATCAACGCCTCGTCATGCAACGCATAGCCCAGCCGCCCCAGGCCGTCGAACCAGTAGCCGCCGCCTTCGTAGGGCCAGGCGCCCCTGTACCACCGCAGCCCTTCGCCGGTCATCTTGTGGTCGGCGGCCCAGGCCCGCTTGAATTCGTCGTCCACCTCGTCCATGTGACCGGTGAAGCCGTCCCGCGCGGCCTGGCACCAGTCCCGCAGCCAGCCGGACGGCTCGACGGCGCCGGGAGGCAGCGGGAGGAATGCCTGACGCAGCGGCGGCTCAAAGGGCCGCGCGTAGTTGGCGGGCGGGGCGGCGCCGGTTTCGGCCGCCTGGGGTACGGTGATCCAACCCAGGACAACAGCGGCCCAGGCTGACACAACGAGCAATCGGTTATCTGGTCGCACGACTCGGTCCTCCCCTCGAAAAGACCACTCGCGGAACGAGCGGACTACGGATGCCTCATTCCGCCTTCTGATAGACAATCACCGCCGATCCGGGCTGCTCCGTGATCGGCACGGCCAGTCCCTTGTCCAGCAAGTCCCGTCCCGCGCACGTTTGCGATTCGCCGGAATCGAGATTCGTCCACGTATAGCGAGCGGCGGGGCTGATGCCGCGGAGCTTGAACCGGGCGACCTCGTAGACGCTGTCGGCCCGACGGAACGCTTGCACCACGCCCTCGCCCTGCTCCGGCACGTCAAACTGCCACGCCAACCAGGCGGTCTGGTCCAGGTTGTACGCCGTCAGCGGATAGTAGTCGCCAAAGTAGTACGGAGCGTACTGCTTCCACTGCCCCAGCACTCGTCGGATCAAGTCGTAATCCAGGTCTTGGCGGCGGACGTCAAAGCACGCGGTGAAGTGGGCGACCAGCGTGCTGCGAAGCAGATACGGCGTGATCTCACGGGAACCCGTCCCCGTGCCTTGGAACGGCAACCACAGCGACAGGCCATAGGTGTGGCCCTGGTTGCCGACCGGTTCCATGATATAGTCGCTGCGCAACAGCGGCACGGCGCGGCGCATGGTCTCCAGGTCATTGCGGCGGCCGCCTGACGCACACGAGTCGATCAACATGTCGGGATGCCGGCGGCGCAACTCGTCCCAATAAGCCAGATAGCCGGTCACATGGTGGTTTTCCGTGATCCCCTGGCGATCCTCGGCGTCGTTCTGCTGCCAGGCGCTCAAGGGGTCGAGATTGAAATCCTGGCGGTAGAGGTCGATCCCCTGCTCGGTCAGCAGCTTGTCGACGTGCTCGATCAGCCACTGGCGGGCCGCGGCGTTGCCCAAGTTGAGCAGCCCGCCGCCGGCGCCGCCCAGAATCCATTCCGGATGGTTCTCCGTCAGCCAGGTGCCGCCGTGGACCCGTTCGGGCTCGAACCAAACGATCGTCTTGACACCCTTCGCCCGCGCGTGGTCCGAGATCGGCCGCAGCCCGCCGGGGAAGCGGTTGGTGTCCACTTCCCACGTCCCCGTCTTCGGCCACTGCCCGTCGCACCAGTACCAGCCCGCGTCCATCCACCAGTAGTCCAGGGGCAGCCGTTCTTCCAGGTAGCGGTCGACGAACAGCTGTTGGCTGGCCGAGTCGGCGTGGATCATCTCGCCGAATTGATGCGAGCTGCAGGCCGCCAGCTGGACGGGCGGCAACTGGCCGCCGGG
>CAIYOB010000269.1 GCA_903927685.1 uncultured Planctomycetaceae bacterium | reverse complement strand
CTTGGTCAGCAAACGGGGAGCTTTCCGTCATGGACTGGGCGCTGCGGCCTCCTGAGAACGTACTGCAAACTCGGCATTCATCCGGACTGTGACGCCATGGGATTATTGTAGCCGAATTCGGCCTTCGAACGCCAGTCCTCCGGCAAGGCGGCTCCGTCAAGGCGGAACGGAACGGGAATCGCTCAAGCCTGAATCAGACGGTAGGCGATCAGCACGACCGCCAGCGTCGCAGCCACCACACCGAACGCCGGCATGGCCTGGCGGCCGCGCTGGATCCAGTCACTGCCGCGAGGCAACACCCGCCCGAGCCCCCAGCCCGTCATGCACGTCATCATCGAAGCGGAAATTAACAAGTTGATGCCGCGCTGCCGCCAAGGCGAAAGGTCGGCCGCGTCGATCGTCGCCCAGCCGATGCTGACCGTGAACAGCATCCCCAGGGCCAGCGCCGCGTACTGCCAGCCGGCACGCCAGCGGCCCTGACTTTGCCAAGCCATCAAGATCGCCGTTCCCAGCAGCATCAACGCGGCCGGACAGGCGGCCGAGCGGCCGGCAAGCCCCAGCAGCGCCACGCCGGTCCCCATTCCGTCGAAGGACATGTCGAAGGCGATCCAGACCGTCAGCACGACGACGACCAGCGTCAGCAGGGCTTGCACGCAGGCAAACCAAGCCGCCGTCTCACGTGCCGCCGCGGCCCGGTCGCGGGAGACGAACGCCATCGCCCAGCCCAGCAGCGCCGCCACCAACAGGAACCCGGCCAGATCGCAGACGCCCCCCCACAGGAAAAACAGGGCGGGCGCAAACCCCCGTTGCACCTGGGCAAAGCCGAGGGCCAACAACCCCCAAGCATAGAGCCCGGACAGGGCGAACCGGGCCGTCCGATCCCAGCAACTGGCCGCCAAGCCGACGCCGGTCGCGGTCAAGGCCGCCCAATCCGCGAATCGCCAACTGGGCTGCGGCAGATCCTGCAAACATCGCAGCATCGCCGCACAGATCAATCCGCCCGAGATCAGCACTCCGACTAGAACCGCGGCATGCGCAAAGACCCAACCGCGGCCGGCCGTCCGGAAATGCGGGACACCACGCCGCGAGAACCGGCCGAGCACGGTCCAGATCGCCGCGCTCACGCTCAGACCAACCGCCTGGATGGCCAGCAGCGACGACCGATCGCCGGGCGAGATCTCCCACCACGCCAGAGTGACCGCCATGTTCAGCAGCAAGCCGGACAGCCAGACTCCCGCCGGACGCTGCCAGTGCAGGGCCGCCCATCCGGCCAGGATGCCCAGGCCCAGTCCCGATGTGGAGGCGAGCCAATTCACGCTGTGGTCTCCTGCAAGTTATCTCGGTTTCGTTCTCTCGGTTCCGTACTCCCTCACGGCCGGAGAGTATGTTAGCATCGTTCGAGCATTCCCTTGAACAAGGCTGGCCTTGGCCCTCCCCGATCCTGAGGATACCTGCAATGCACGTCGTCAAGACTTCATGGCTGATCCCGCTGTTGCTGGTCACCGCCTGGGGTGCCCGCGGCGCCGAACCGACTCGCGCCGGGGTCCCCGGCGTGGTGATCGACCACTCACCGGCCGCCTCGAAGCAGTACCTCGGGTCGCCCAGTATCGCGATCCTGCCCGACGGCGCCTACGTGGCTGCGCACGATGTCTTCGGCCCCGGCAGCACGTTCAGCCGGACGGTCGTGTTCGGGTCCACCGACCACGGGCAAACCTGGGAACGGCGAGCCGAGATCGACGGTGCGTTCTGGTCGACGCTGTTCGTGCATCGGGACGCCTTGTACCTGCTGGGCGCCAGCGCACAGTACGGCAACACGGTCATCCGCCGCTCGGACGACGGCGGCCGGACGTGGACGGCGCCCAAGGACCGGAACTCGGGCCTGTTGCTGGACGACGGCCAGTACCACTGCTCGCCCCAGCCGGTACTGGTCCACCACGGCCGCCTGTGGCGCGCGATGGAGGACAGACGCGGCGGTTTGCTGTGGGGGTTCGGTTTTCGCGCCTTCATGATGTCGGCCCCGATCGATGCCGATTTGCTCCAGGCCGACAACTGGACGTGCAGCAACCGCGTGGGGCGGGAGCCGGAATGGCTGGACGGCAAGTTCGGCGGCTGGCTCGAAGGCAACGCGGTGGCCACGCCCGAGGGCCAAGTCGTCAACGTGCTCCGCGTGGACTATCCGACCGGCGGCGGCAAGGCGGCCATCGTCAAGATCAGCGACGACGGCCGGACGGCCAGCTTCGACCCCGCCACCGACTTCATCGACTTGCCCGGCGGTTGCACCAAGTTCACGATCCGCTTCGATCCGGTCTCCAAGCACTACTGGACGCTGGCCAACTGGGTGCCCCCGCGGCACTTGGACCAAGGCCGCAAGCCGGCGTCCACGCGGAACACGCTGGCCCTGATCCGTTCGGCCGACCTGCGCCAATGGCAAGTCCGTTCGCTCGTCGCCTACCACCCCGACCCGGTGAAGCACGCCTTCCAGTACCCGGATTGGCAGTTCGACGGCGACGATCTGGTGGCCGTCTCGCGGACCGCCCACGACGACGGCTTGGACGGGGCGCACAATTTCCACGACGCCAACTACCTGACGTTCCACCGGATCGCCGGGTTTCGCCAGGCGGAGAACCTGGACCTGCCGCCGCCAGCACCGGTGACCGCCGAGTGCGCAGGTTTTTCGGTCACGGGCCACGGTTTCCAAGTCGCTACGCTGGAGGACGACACCCGGGCGTACGGGAATCGGGATTACGTGTGGAAGCAAGTGCCAACGACGCTGCGGGGTTGGCAGTACACGCAGACCGACGGCGGCGTGGCGGCGCAGATACAGGTCACCGCCAAACGCGACACGACGCTGGTCATCGCGACGGGACCCAACGCACAGGGAGCCACGCTGACAGGCTGGGAACCGCTGCCCGGCCTGGAATTCCTCTATACGGACGGTGGGAAGACCAAGCTGGCCGTGTTTACGCGGCGCGTGTCCGTCGGCCAATGCTTGGCCGTGCCGCAAACCAATTGGACCGGAACGCTGGTGCTGATCCCGCCCGGTGACGGGAGTTCGTCGCCCAGCGGACTGGAACGTCTGCCGTACAACCACCCCGGCTTGACCGTCGACCTGGGCGTGGGCCTGTGGGCTTGGCCCCTGCCCATGGACTGGGAAGGCGACGGCGATTTCGACTTGGTCGTGTCCTGCAGCGACTATCCTTACAACGGCGTCTGGCTGTTCGAGAATCCCGGCGGCGCGGACAAGTTGCCTGTGTTCAAGCCGGCGGTGCGCGTCGGGCCGAAGTACGCAGACATCAGCCCATCGTATGTGGACGGCGAGGTTCGCGTGCTGATCCCCGGCGAAGAGCTGACGAACTACCGCCAGACGAGCTTTTCCGAGAAGAAACAGATCTACCCGAAGAAACAGATCCACGAGGGAAAGACCCGCGCCAACCAATGGAAGACGGTCGACTACGACGGCGACGGCCGATTGGACCTGATCGTCGGCATCGGCGACTGGACCGACTACGGCTGGGACAACGCCTTCGACGCCAACGGCAAATGGACCCGCGGCCCGCTGCACGGCTACGTGTACCTGATCCGAAACCAGGGAACCAACGCCGAGCCGCAGTACGAGGAACCGGTCAAGATCGCCGCGGGCGGCCAGCCGGTCGACGTGTTTGGGATGCCCAGCCCGAATCTGGCAGATTTCGACGGCGACGGCGACTTGGATTTGCTGTGCGGCGAGTTCGTGGATGGCTTTACGTATTTCCAAAACGTCGGGACGCGAACGGAGCCCAAGTATGCCGCCGGGCGGAACCTGGTCTGGGACGGCCAGCCCCTGAAGATGGACCTGTGCATGATCGTACCGGTGGCCATCGATTGGGACCGCGACGGTGACGTGGACTTGGTTGTGGGCCAGGAAGACGGCCGAGTCGCGCTGCTGGAACATACGGGCCGGATCGCCGACGGCTTGCCCGTGTTCGCCCCGGCGCAGTTTTTCCAGCAACAGGCCGAGTGGGTCAAATTCGGCGCGTTGGCCACGCCGGTCGGTTTCGACTGGGATGCCGACGGCGACCAGGACATCGTTTCGGGCAATACAGCCGGCTATGTCGGCTTCATCGAAAACCTGGGGCCGGCGCCGGGGTGTGATACGCCCAAGTGGGCGGCGCCGGTCTTGCTGCAAGCCGGCGGCCAGACGTTGCGAATCCTGGCCGGCTATAACGGCTCGATCCAAGGCCCCTGCGAAGCCAAGTGGGGCTACACGACGCTGAGCGTGGCCGACTGGGACCATGACGGCCTGCCGGACCTGGTGGTCAATTCCATTTGGGGCAAGGTCGTGTGGTACAAGAACGTCGGTACGCGGCAGCGTCCGCAACTGGCCGCGGCGGCGCCGGTCGAGGTCCAATGGCAGGGGCCACCGCCCAAGCCCGCCTGGAACTGGTGGAACCCGGCAGGCAACGCACTGGCCACCCAGTGGCGAACCACGCCGTTGGTCGCCGACTTGAACCGCGACGGCTTAAACGACCTGGCCATGCTTGATCACGAAGGCTACCTGGCCTTCTTCGAACGGCGGAAGGTCGGCGATGCCTTGCAACTGGCCCCGCCCCAACGTATCTTCCTACTGGTGGCGAAAGCCGGAGGACCTGGCCAAGCCCTGCGGCTGAACGATGGCGTGGCCGGGCGCAGCGGGCGGCGCAAGTTGTGCCTGGTCGACTGGGATGGCGACGGCCAGTTGGACCTGCTGGCCAACAGCAGCAATGCGACGCTGTACCGCAACGTCTCGACCGCCGACTCGCCGTGGACACTGACCGACGCGGGGACGCTGGCCGTGCGGCGTCTGGCCGGCCATGACACCAGCCCCACGGTGGTCGACTGGAACCGCGACGGCAAACCGGAACTGCTGATCGGCGCGGAGGATGGATTTTTCTATTACCAAGGAAGCAATCCGTAGTTATGCTCCGTCAAGGCTAGATGCTGGGGTGCCTGGGGTCGAGTGCAGCGAGCCCCCAGAACCAGAAACTGGGGCTCGTACCTCGTGCCCCGCCCCCTTTGCCAACCAACTTCAAACACAGGAGATTCATTCATGCGTCATTGCACTCGCCGCGAATTCATGGGACGTGGCCTGGCCGCCGGAGCGGCCCTGGCTTGGTCCGCGCCCCTCCTGCGGGCCGCCGAGCCCAACGACATGATCAACCTGGGCTTCATCAGCTGCGGAGGCCGCGGCGGGGAGCTGATGGGCGCCTTTAGCAAGCTCGCCGGAGTCCGTTTCGCCGGCCTGTGCGACCCGGATGCGGAACGTTTGGGAAAGGCGAAACAGAAATACCCGGACGCCACGGCTGTGGGCGACCTGCGTAAGCTGCTGGACGACAAGAGCATCGACGCGGTGGTGATTGCCACCTGCAATCACTGGCACTGCCTGGCGGCCATTTGGGCCATGCAAGCCGGCAAGGACGTGTACGTGGAAAAACCGCTGTCGCACAGTCAGTGGGAAGGCCAGCAGACGGTGGCCGCGGCCGCCAAGTACGGCAAGATCTGCCAGGTGGGCATGCAACAGCGGTCGGATCCGATGCAGGCGGAAATCAAACGCTTCCTGCACCAGGATCAGACGCTCGGCAAGATCCTCTCGGCCCGCGTCAACCGCTACGGCGTCCGCGCGACCATCGGCAAACGGGAGACGCCGCTGCCGATCCCGGCGAGTGTCGACTATAACCTCTGGCTTGGCCCCGCTCAGGACGTGCCGATCTATCGGGATGCTCTGCAGTACGACTGGCATTGGGTCTGGAACACGGGTTCCGGCGAGATGGGCAACTGGGGCGTCCACGTGCTGGACGATTGCCGGAACAACGTTTTCCTGGACAAGGTGTCGCTGCCCAAGCGGATCCAGGGCGGCGGCGGGCGCGTGGCCTGGAGCGACGCCGGAGAAACGCCGAACGTGCACTTCGTGTACTTTGACACGGGCAGCATCCCCGTCGTCATCGGCTTGACCAACCTGACCGCCGATCCGACCGCGAAACGCGGCCCGCAGCCTCCGGGGCCCAGCAGCGGTTACATCGCCTATTGCGAAGGCGGCAGGCTCGAGGGCCAGCGCGGCAAAGCGGCGGCGTTCGACAAGGCCGGCAAGCTGGTCAAGGAGTTCAAGGGCTCGGGCGGCATGGGCTACCACCAGCAGAACTTCATCGACGCCTTGCGGCGCCGAGATCCGGCGGTGCTCAACGCCAACGTTCAGGTCGGCCACGATTCAACCGGTTGGTGCAACCTGGCCAACATCGCGTTCCGAGCTGGCGGCGCATACACTCAGGCGACCGCCGACTTGGTCCGCGATAGCTCCGGCCAGTGGGAATCGCTGCAGGCGGAGATGGGCAAGCTGTTGAGCGCCCACGGACTGGCCTTGGACAACCCAGCCATCCAACTGAGTCCCGTGCTCGAATTCGACGCGGCCGCCGAGCAGTTTGTCGGCGAGCATGCCGCCGCGGCGAACCGGTTCCTGAAACGCGAGTACCGCGAGCCGTTCGTGGTGCCGAAAATCGCAAGCTAGCACCGTTCGAGAAATAGCTGTCCGATTCTTCCGTGGCGTAAGCTTCCAGCTTGCGGGAGATAATGGCATCGCAAGCT
>CAIYOB010000268.1 GCA_903927685.1 uncultured Planctomycetaceae bacterium | reverse complement strand
TTCGGCCGGCGATCGCTTCCAGCAGGGTCGCGGTGGCGACTTCGAGCGCCGCACTGCTGGACAGCCCGCCGCCCAGCGGCACGGTCGAGTCGATCAGCACGTCCAGGGCTGGCGTGGGAAGTTCTTGCTCGCGGCAGCCGACCATAACTCCATAGACGTAGCGAGCCCAGGGGGCTAGTTGCCGAAAGTCGGCGGCCCCGACGCTGAACCGTTCCGGCTGGTCCACCGCGGAACTGGCCAACTCGACATCGCCCTGGCCCGCCGACCTGACCGCGGGTGCCGCCGCCATGACGACATACCGCTGGATGGCCACTGGCAGGACAAAACCATCATTATAGTCGGTATGTTCGCCGATCAGATTCACACGGCCCGGGGCCGCTGCGATCCACTGTGGCGCTCGCCCGAACCGCTGCTGGAAGTCGCGATCCACATGGGCTACCAACTCATCGAGGGAGACTCCCGGATCGACCGCACAGCCCCCCGCACGTTGACAACAACACGTTCCCAGCGTCCCCTCGTTCATCCAACGCAGTCCCCATTCGAGTTTCAGAATCTCCGTAGGCCCATCGACGAGTCGCTATTGTTGCACAGAACGCCACGAAATCGAAGGGCCTGTGAGGCTCGGCACACCAGGAAATCGGTTTTCTGCGTACGGGCCAATGCGCCTGAGCTACTTCGATGGAACCGCCGAAGCTAGACTGACGTGCACGGGCGCCGAACTTGGCCCCCGGTGATAAGGAGACCGACCGTGCGTTGTTTCGCTCCACTCGTCTTCTGGTGCGTCCTGGCTGCATCCGCGGCGGCGCGCGAATACGCGCCACGGGTCGTGTCGCCGCAGCGCGCCGACGCGTACAGCATGCGGACGTTTGCCGAGTTCCCCCGCTGGCGCGGCCTGCGCGGCGATGCGTTGGCCTGGGAGGTCTACCAGTACCTGGTCGATTCGCAGAGCGGCCTGTTTCACGTCAACGAGGTACTCGAAGGCGACGACGCGTTGAGCGAGTACCGGATCGTCCGCGACCCGGTCAAGATCATCAACGGGTACGGGTACGGATTCTGCGGCCTGCTGGGGCCCGTCATGGCCGGCGTCTGGGAAGACATGGGCGGCGGTCCAGCGCGCACGGTGACCCTGCCGGACTGGGCGCACGTGGTTTCCGAGGTCTTCTACGACGACGCATGGCATTACGTCGACGTCGACGTGCGGGCCGTGTTTCGCCGCGCCGACGGGCGGTTGGCGTCGCTGGCCGAAGCGCGGCGGGAGCCCGGGTTGTGGGTCAACCGCGGGCCGCTGTTCTTTCCCAACGACCCGCTGGATGCGACCCGGCAAGTCTATGCACGGACGCGCGTGCAGAACTACTACGGCTTCAACCAGAGCGGCCACACGCTGGACTATGTGCTCCGCCAAGGCGAGAGCTTCAGCCGCTGGTGGACGCCGCAGGGCGGCCGTTGGAACCATCCCCGCGACTGGAACCGCGAGGCTTGGCTGCGGCAGCTGATCGAACAGGAACCGCGCGGCCCGAAGCCCAATCATCGGCACTTCACGGTGCACAATTATGCCAACGGACGCTTCGTCTACCGGCCGAACTTGACCGACCGCTCGACGGACCTGGCGGACGGCGCGTTCGCGATCGACAACGTCCGC
>CAIYOB010000267.1 GCA_903927685.1 uncultured Planctomycetaceae bacterium | reverse complement strand
GCCGTCGCCTGCCGGCTCGGCGTTCAACGAGGACTGTGTTTCGTGAACGCTGCTACGCGGCTTCTCGATACCCGGGAGGCAACTGCAGCGCCGGCATTGGGGACGCAGAGGCGGAGTTCATCCGCGTCGGCTGGGCGGGAGGACTCTCGAGCAGCGCCATCTCGACCGCCTTCCGCACTCGCGCTGCGTACGTCAATTGGGCAGGCAGACCGAACAAAGCCGACAGTCGCCCGAGTAGTTGCAGGTAGGCACCCGGCCGCCGCCAGTCCCGCAAGATGCAACCCAACACGGTCAGCGGGTGCGCCAGCAGCGACGACCCCCAACCCAAAGTTGCGGCGTGCCGCCAAAACACGCGTTCCGCGCTGCAGCCGGCGGCAAAGGAGGGAACCTCCTGGACCACCGAGTCAGTCGCCCGCACCACGGATTGCGGTTCCAGCGCACTGCGATAGCCGAGCGATTCCAGCGACAGCGCAAAGTCGATGTCCGCGGAATCGACGTCCAGCCGTTCGCAGAAGCCGCCGATCGCTTCCCACAGCCAGCGGCGGTAGAAGCCGGCAAAGAGGGCCGGACCGCGGATTGCTTGCCGGAGCATGCGCTGGCCGTTGGCTCGCTTGCTGCCCGCTCCGTGCCGCAGCCGCCGACCGCCCCGCGCGTACCGCAGGCCGGCCGCGACGATCCGGTCGGCCGTTTCGACATCGACGGCCAGGGGTGCGACCGCACAGACCTGCGGATCCCGGAACGACTTCAAGGCGGGTTCTGTCCAACCGTCACAAGCCAGGATGCCGGGCTGAAGGACGTGCAGGATGTCGCCGCCTGCAGCCTGACAGCCTTCGTTGACGATCCGCGTCGGCTTGGCGTTGGCGGCCGTCCGGACAAACTGGACTTCGCCTCGCAGTCCGTACGGATCATTGTACGGCAGGGAGTGGACGACGATCACCTCGGACTCGCTCGGCCGGTTTTGCAGCACCGACGCGAGCGTATCGTCGAACAGTTCGTTTTCAGCCCACAGCGGTATAATGATGGACAACCGGCACACAGTTCACCTTCCTTGCTTCTCTACTCCTCTTATTTCGACGGTTCTGTCAGGAAAAGTTAGAACGATCGACAGAAACGGATGCGGGAAATGGCCGGATCGGCGCCCCCCGGATCGCGTCCGGAGGCGAGTTGCCGGGTTGCGTGAAATCCCATAAGTAGCTAGATAGTAAACACTTAGCGTCCAAGAACCACCCTGGAGATCCGTTTCATGAGTTGGGCCACGACCGTGGGACTCGCTTTGGCGCTGTCCATGGATGCCTTTGCGGTGTCGATCGCCGTGGGGCTGAAGCTCGCTAGCGTGACCCCCCGGCACGTGTTTCGCTTAGCGTTTCACTTTGGCCTCTTCCAGTTCCTGATGCCCGTCATCGGCTGGCTGGCGGGCCAGGAGGTGGCCGCACAGATTTCCGAGTTTGACCACTGGGTCGCGTTTGCCCTGCTGGCCTTTGTCGGCGGGAAGATGCTGTGGGAGGCTCGCGGCGAGGAGGAACCCGAGCAGCGGGCCGATCCGACCAGCGGGCTGACGCTGGTCACGCTCTCGTTGGCGACCAGCCTGGACGCGCTCGCCGTCGGCTTAAGCTTGGCGTTCCTGCAGACGGCAATCTGGGTTCCAAGCGTGATCATCGGGCTGGTCGCCGCCACGTTGACCGTCTTCGGCATGGGCTTTGGCCGCCGACTCGGCGCCCGCTGGGGCCGCTGGGCCGAAGTCCTGGGCGGTTGCGTGCTGATCCTGATCGGAGTGCGGATCGTGGTCTCGCACGCGGCGCTGTAAGGCGTTTCCCGAGACGCACAAAGCTGACTGCGTCCGCTTGGGACTCGGCCCGCTGTCCGGTAACATGAACCGTCCGAACTGAACCCGAATCCACTGACAGAAAGCGTACCACCATGAATCATCGACTCGCCTTGGTTGTGTTGTCGGTCAGCCTCTTCACCGGCGCCGATTGGACTCGATTTCGCGGCCCGGAGGGCAGCGGAGTCGCGGACGCGACAGGACTGCCGACCCGCTGGAGTGCGACCGAGAACGTCATCTGGAAGACCCCCTTGCCGGGCTTCGGCGCCTCCAGTCCGATCGTCCTGGGCAACCGGTGCTTCCTGACTTGTTACACCGGCTACGGCTTGGGCCAGGACACGCCCGGCGAGCAGAGCGGCCTCAAGCTGCACGTGCTGGCCCTGGATTTGGCCAGCGGCGAGATTCAGTGGGAGCAGAGCCTGGCGGCGGAGACGCCGGAAACGCCCTACGACGGCGGGCGCGTGAGCTTGCACGGGTACGCCTCGGCGACGCCGGTAACGGACGGCGAAAGCCTGTACGTCTT
>CAIYOB010000266.1 GCA_903927685.1 uncultured Planctomycetaceae bacterium | reverse complement strand
TCACGGGCAGATTGGCGTCGGCCCAGACCCGCACGACCGCGCGACGCTCGCCTTGGCCCGCCTCGATCACGACCGTGCCGTCGCGCAGCCGGAGCGTCTGACGAAACGGCTGGCCTGCGGCGACAGGATTCGGTTCCAGGTGCACGCGGACTTTGCCGACCTTGACCAGCCGCGCGTTGTCGTCCCAGGCGTCGGTCTTGCTGATAAAGAACTGTACGTCCCCGTCGGCTTCGACCCAGACGTTCAGCCCGAGATCGCCGTTGCCCAGGGGCAGCGAGCCTCCGTAGTTCTCGCTGGGCGTCTCCCAGACCACGTTGTAGCTGTCGAGGGCGTCTGGCGCCGGCTCGCCAGCTGCGGAGTTCAGCCCGCCCGCCAGGATGACGACCGGCAGGACCAGGAGCCTCCCAATCAGGCTGCGATTCGAGTCTCGCAGCGTCCCTTCTCCGGCGGCCATTCGTTTCTTGCTCATCGGTGCCAACCTCGTTGGAGTCAGACCTTGTATCGGATCGGGCCGCAGGGCCCAACCGTTCGCATGCGTCAGGACAAGGCTATCCCGCCCGCCGGCGTTCGGCAAGTATGGACGGAGAACACGGCGCGCAGAGCCACCTGCCGGAGAGCCACCTTGGACGGAGGCGATCATGCCGGTCGCGGCCGCCTGCTACGCGCTGGGGATTGACCGATTTCATTCAACACGCGCTAATGAACGTAGACGATCGGCCCGTCGTTTGGCTGTGCGTCTTCTGCAGCGATGGTGATCGGGATGAATCCCACACAAGTCCCAGGTATCGAGCCGGCGCCCGCCGTCCAGCAGGCGGAAGTCGCTCGGCGGGCGTTTCAGAAGTGGCTCGCCCGAAGCCGGCCCGATGCGGGCCCGCTGCAGGACTGGCTGGAGGCCGAAAACGAGGTCCGGCAGTTGGGCGAGATCGCTCGGATGTTGTCGGAAGCGGAAAAGAAACTCCACCGCCAGGAATTGGAGCGTGGGATTGCGCGCGAAGTCCAGCAAGGATTGCTTCCCAAGGCGATGCCGCAACTCGCCGGATTCAAGTTCGCAGGCCGGTCGCTGGCGGCCGCCGAGGTTGGTGGCGACTGCTTCGATTTCTTTCCTTCCCAGGTCGATGGCAAAGAGAACCTGGACGTGCTGATTGCGGACGCCAGCGGGCATGGCATGGCTGCCGCGCTGCTGATGGCGGAAGCGCGAGCCTACGTGCGCGCCTTGGCCCTGACCTGTGCGGACCCGGGGACCCTGCTCGACCTGACCAACATGCGTCTGGCCGAGGATCTGCTGCCCGGGCACTTCGTCACGCTCTTTCTCTTGCGACTGGAACCGGGGACGCGTTCGTTGCGTTATGCCGGCGCCGGGCACTGGCCCGCCTATGTCCTGGATCGGCATGGAGCCGTCCGGCAGGTGCTCGTCAGTGCCGGCGAACCCGTAGGCATCGACGCCCTGCTCAAATACTCGACCGGGCCACCGATCTCCCTGGAAGGCGGTGATGTGGTTTTCCTGTTCACCGATGGTGTCGTCGAGGCGACCTCCCCGCGCGGCACGCAGTTCGGCCTGGAACGGACGCTGGAGGTGATCCGAACGCACCGGCAGAGTCCGCCTGAGGAGATCCTGGAACAGTTGTTCCAGGCCGTTGGCAAGTTTGCGGAGGCTCCCGTTCAAGACGACGCGACAGCCGTCGTGATTCAGGCCGAAGACCCGAGCGCGTGAGTTTAGGGCTGAACACCGCCGCCGAACGGAACCGGGCCGCCGCGTAATGGATGCTTGAAAACGGCCAGGATCCGCGTACCATGAGGGCAACGCGTCCGGTCCGGTCCCAGTCTTGCCTGTTCCCTATTCCCTGTTCCTCTCTGCCCCGCGAGGAGACGAGCGATGCCTGACACTCGGCAATGGTTGACGTTGATTTCGCTGTGCCTGCTGCTGCCCCCCGCCGCCGTGGCGCTCGGCCAACCGGCGACAGCCCAAGACGCCGGCCGGCGATTCCTGAGCCGCGAGGAACTGACGCGCAAGTACGACCAGGACGCGAACGGGGAACTCAGTCCGGTCGAGCGGCGGACGATGGTCCAGGACATCGTCGAAGGCCGCGTGCCGGTGCCGCCGCAGGTCCGGGAGAACTTCCGCAAACTGGCGGCCGGCGCCAAGCGACCGGCGGAATCTTCGCCGGCCCAGCCGGCTCGCCAGGCCGTGCCCGACTCGGTCACCATCGAGCGGGATGTCGTCTACGGCGACGCCGGCGGCCGTCCGTTGAAGCTGGACCTGGTCCTGCCCAAGGCGGCGAGCGACAAGCCGCGGCCGCTGGTCGTGTTCATTCACGGCGGCGGCTGGCGGAACGGCGACAAGGCCGGCGGCGTGAACCGCGTCGTCCCCTTTGTCGCCACCGGGAACTACGTCGGCGCGAGCGTCGGCTATCGGCTCAGCGGCGAAGCGATCTGGCCGGCCCAGATTCACGATTGCAAGGCGGCTATCCGCTGGTTGCGGGCCAACGCCGGCAAGTACGGGATCGACCCGGAGCGGATCGGGGTCTGGGGCAGCTCGGCGGGCGGCCACCTGGTCAACCTGCTGGGAACCAGCGGAGACGTCAAGGAACTGGAGGGC
>CAIYOB010000265.1 GCA_903927685.1 uncultured Planctomycetaceae bacterium | reverse complement strand
TGGTGTGCCTCGTACATAATGCGTGTGGAAGTGGAGCAGAGCCGCAGAGGCCAGACTGCTGCGACCGGAAGGCCGGGCCGGAAGCGAACGGCGGAACCCCCGACTTGGAGTCAGGAATCGTCGAACTGCCGAGATCGCTGGCCGGCGCGGACCGCGTCCGGAGCGGACGTGGCAATTCCGTCAAGGAATTGGGAATGGATGGCAGGCCAGAGCAACTCGCGTGCACGCCAGGAACCGCGGGCCAACGAGCGTACGCCTGCGCACCAGGGGCGGATTACCGCAGCAGGACAGCTCCACAACCGTTGCGGTGACGAGCCTCGCCGCGGAGACCATCCGCGAGGCATACCCGACCGTGCGAACCTGCGTCGCGGACCAGAAGCCGCACTGAAGACACGGGCGAGCCCGGCAACTGAGAACCACGGGCCGTCCCGCGGTGACGCCGGGGAGCATGGGCTTCGGACTCCCTGCAATCATGGCAGGATCCCGACGGCCCTTCCTTCTCTTCGGTGGGGCAGCTTGAGCAAGGTCGCGGGAGGCAACAGTGAAGATCCGGCAAGGCCGCCGCGCACAGGAGCAACCCCATGCCGATAATGCGCCAGATGCTCGCGGCGATCAGATTCATACAGCTCCAGCGTCTCCCGCCATCCCGACACAGCCAACCAGACTTCCTCGGCGGCGCTGATAACGCGTATCGAATGCGCCGCTCGCCGCGACATCGTCCAGTGATGAGGGCGGATTCTAGTCCTCAACTATGTCTCGGTCAAGATCTCAAACGGGGCCGCCCAGGGTCCGCGGAGTACCGCGACCCCTGGGCTACGTTGTGGAACCGCTTCGCGCTTGCCGTCACACGGGCACGTAGCGGCCGTCCTCCAGTTCGCGGACCTTGCCCAACGCTGCGAGGGTTTCCAGCAGCTCGGCGACGCGGTCCTTGTTGGCGCGGGTGAAATGCTTGGCGATCTGCGTTTCGTCGACCGGCGCGGCCAGCTCGGCCAAGGCGGCTTGGACCGCGGCCACTTGCGCGGGCAGCGAGCCCGGCCAGGGCTGCTTGCCGGCTGCGGCTTTCTTCACTGCGACGGGCGTTTCCTCGGATTCCGCGGCGACCGCCTGCTGGGTCCGGCCTTCGGGGTTCTGGAATTCGGGCCGCAGCCAGCGGATGAGGCCGCGGCGTTCCTCGTCCGCCCGCTGGCGATTCAAGGCGACCAGCCGCTCCAAGATCTCTTCGTCCGTCAGATCCACCGGCCAACCGTAGGCGTCCGCCACCGCCGCGTCCAATTCGTCGTGGATCTGCCGCAGCACCGAGACCAACCCCTGCTCGTGGATCGCCTGGTCCTTGGCATTCAGCCGCTCGCCCGCACGGAGTTTCTCCAGCACGTTGTACATGCCGGTCATCGTCAGGCCCGGATGCTGTTCTTGCTGCCGCTTGCGATGGGCGTCCAGTTGCTCGCCGAGGTCGCGGATTCGGGACTGCTGAGTGTCGGTGGCATCGGGAAAGGGGAACGGCTCGAAACAGCCACTGTGGTTGTACGTCGAATCATTGCCGACTCCGAGCCATCCCCCGGCGGCGGCAGCAAACACCGTGTGGAACCGTGATGACAACACGCCAAGGTGAAGGGCCGTATCCAGCGCGATGATCAATACCTTGGTTTCCGGTAAGAACTCCGACGGCAGGAACTCGAAGATCCTGTGGCGTGATGTGCGTGAAGTGCATATAAACCGGGAGAGTCGTTCCAGAGCCGCTCGAAACTTCCGTCGGCCTTCCGAATGAAGCCACCATTCGCGCGCGTACTTGGGGCGTGGATTGTGTTCACGTTCCGGCTTGACGTAATCGACCAAGCGTTGGTACGCATCAGGATAGGATCGGCGAAGCTGCTCCTCGGTAAGCCCCAGCGTGTCGAGAACGTACTGCTCTCGCCTCCCCTGCGTTAAGTCTCTCCCCGTCACGTAACCTCGTATTAGGTATTTCTGCGTCCGCTCCGAAAATGATTTGACTTCAGTCGGCGACAGAACAAACCCTTGTCCAGATAGCTGAACACCGGGACATGCCAGCCTCATATTTGCCGCCAGCCGAACCACCGCCGCTACATCAACACCGATTGACAGTCTCGAGTTGATCTTCCCAACGGATACCTCCTTGATTTGCGCCGTGAGATCGTTTGACACTCGCGCTAACCGTCCGGGGTTACGATCTGCGTTGACTACGGTCATTGCTATCCGAACCGCAGCGCCGTCGGAGGCATCGACCCAGGGGTGGTCTGGAATCGCATAGGCGATCGTCAGTAGGGGCTCGCTTTCCGTGTATTCCGCAACCACTCTGGCATTAAAGGTCTGGGAAATGCTGTTGGTCGTTATCAAACCGAACTGCTGCGTCGTCTACTTACGGACCATATCGGCGGCATGTGCCCACCAGTACATCACGTAATCGACGGACTCGGGTACGTCGGGGCGTGCGACGCGAATCGCTTCCACGTAGCCGTCCCCAAGTGTATGCTTCATTCGTTTGTTCCCCACAAACGGCGGATTTCCCACGATGAACTC
>CAIYOB010000264.1 GCA_903927685.1 uncultured Planctomycetaceae bacterium | reverse complement strand
TTGCTGAGGTCCGACAGGGCGTTCAGCAGGTCTTGAGCGGCCGTGGGGCCGAACTGGGCTGCGGTCTGGCCCGGTTCCGGCGGCGGCACGGGCTTGTTCAAGTCCTCCTGGGTCATGTCGACGCGGCGGATCGAGATCGCCGCGGCCCGCCGCTGGATCTCCAGGTTGACCTGCAAGCGTTTCAATTCCCGCACCATCTGCCGCATCGTGCCGTGGACCGAATCCAGCGCCTGGATGAACCCCCGGCGATCCTGCTGATAATCGATCAACGCCTGGCGGTAGTTGTTCCGCTCCAGCAGCCGGGTAAATGGCGCGTCGAACTCCAAGCCGGCGCGGACAGTGCCCGTCCGGGCATTGAAACTGAGCGGGTTGTTTCGCGCCGTCGAGAGGTTGCCGTCCATGACCACGTCCACCCGCGACATCAGCGAATTGGCGTTGTAGGCGATCAGCCGCCACGAATCGACCAGCGATGCGCGGGCGTTCATCAAGTCCAAGCGGTTCGCCAGCGCCGTCTGGAACGCGGTTTCGGCGTCGATCTCGACCGGTTCGATCACGACAGACTCCAACCGGGCCCGGGCTTGCACCAGGACCACTTCGCCTGCCAGCCGATACTGCTCGCCCAGCCACACGACCAGGCCCGCGGCCGTTTCGCGCCGATTCGTTTCGGCCAGTCCGGTCTGCAACTGTTCCAGTTTGGGCACCGCGGCCTGAAACCTCTGCTGGACGTCCGCCAGTGTGCCGGCCAGTTGCTTGCGCTCGGTGCGGAAGGACTCCCGCTCCCGCTCCGACATGGCCTGTTCGCGTTGTCCGGCCACGCCCTCCATCCGGGCCAGGTCCTGCTGGACGCCGGCAAACCGCTCCTCGAACTGCTGACGTAGCGGTGCGATGTGCCCGAGCAGCGCCTGGAGGGCAGTCAACTCCGGATCCTCCGCCAGTTGCCCCAGCTCGGCCTGCAGGTCGGCAATTCGGTTCTGCAGCGCCGTCGCATCCGGGTTCACCAGCTGGAACTGCTGAATCACCTGATCGTCCAGGGCCACCGGCAGATCGGGCGGCAACCCCAGCGTTCCCACCACGTAGCTGTCCAGGCCAGCCAGCAACGAGTTTTGATCCCGCAGCAGGTTGGCCCGCTCGGTCTCGATGCTCTGCCGGAACTGGTCGACCTGCACCAGGTTGATGACGCCGGCGTCCAGGTACGCTTCGAGCAGGGCCAGGGTCCTGAGCTTCAGGTTCAGGCTGTCCTGCGTATTGCGGTTCTGTTGCAGCTGTTGCAGCAGGCCCAAGTAGCCGCCGACCGCGCCTTCACCGCCGCCGGCGAACCCCGAGCCGCTGCCGCCACCGCCGCCACCGCCGGTGCCGAAGCTCGTGCGTCCAAAGCCAGTGGCCGCCCCGACGCCGCCCAGGCCGCCCGCGCCCGTGCCGGAAAAGCCGGTCAGGCCGGTCCCGCCCAGAAAGCCGCCGCGCCGCGACGGACCGGAGACGCCCAAGTCACCGATGGCCACCCGGGTGTAGAACCCGTGCCGATAGCGTTCAAACGCACGCAGGTTGCCCAACAGCGTACGTTCCACAATGGTCAGCTGTTCCAACGCGATATTCCGCCCCGCGCCGCGCAACAGCGGCTGGACCAGCGAGAAACTGCCGATCGAACTGACCAGGTTGGCGTCCCCGCCCGTAAACTCCCAGACGAACGAATTGGCGAAACCGACCAGCAGTTCGGCCCCCGTGGCGAACTTCCGCTGGATGCGGAGCGACGGGTCGGCGATCGACCGGCCCACCGTCAGCCGATTCTGCTCGGCCGCCTCCCGCGCCGGCTGGACTTCGAACCGCCGCGTCAGCGTGTTGTACCCCAAGCCGGGCCGCGTCAGATCCCCGTTGTGCGCGTACACGGCATCCGCCCCGCCGAAGAACTGGGTGTCCAGGCGAAACCGCTCGGTGCTCACATCCAGGGCCGACAGGTACAGCGTCTCGAGCTGCTGCTGGTAGTCCGGCGAATGCATGAAGGCCAGCTTCAGGGCCGTGTCGACATCCAGCACGACCTCGCCGCTTTCGTTCTGCGTCACATACTGGCCCAAGTACGTCCGCCAGTCCGGATTCTCCAGCTCGTACCGGTCCCCGTTGCGGTGCCAATGCGGCCAGCCTTTCTTGCAGTCCAGACAATGCATGTACTGATGCGAGTCCGGATCGTCCGGCGGCATCGGCGGCTTGTCGGGATCGTATTCGTCGTAGTACCGACTCCGCTGGTCCAGCTCGATCGAAAAGTCGGGGACCGCCCAGCGCGGGTCGGTCGACTTCTCCTGAATCAGCTCCTGGACCTCGCGATCCGCCTGCAGGCGATAGTGCTGACGGTTGCAGCCTGGACCGGCTGCTAGCAAGGCCAGCAAGCAAGCCCCACACCAACCCGGAATCGTGTGAATCGCGCGCACGTGCATTGCCCGCCAAGTTGCCCCAAGAAACAGCCCTGCCGCCACGGTCAACAGCCGGAGAGACTGCTGTCTAACCGTTGTCTATCGAGCGGCAGGATAGAACGACTTTAACGTTTCTACGGGTCGTAGCGGTCGCGCAGACTTTATGCCGAGGCCCCAGCCGCGACGGCGGGAGGCCCTCAACGTGATGAGGATCGCCCGTGGACGCCGCAGCGCGGCCCACCGGCGCGTTGTCCAGGCTAAGGATTGGAGTTGGGTGCCCGTGGTCGAGCCACGAGCGGCGAGCCCCAGTTCTTGCCTCTGGGGGCTCGCAGCACTCGACCCAGGCACCCACATACCAGGCTTGTCGCGCTACTTCCCTGCCGCCGCGGTCTCGGCGTGGGATGAAGCGTCGATGTACGAGTCGAACACGCGGACCTGCTTCCAATTCGGCTTCATCAATTCGATGAACTTCATGTGCCGTTCGTGTTCCGCGTACTGGTCATGTGCGGCCTTGCTCTGGAAGACGAGGTGCAAGGCCACGTCGAAGGCCTGGTCGTTCACGTCCCGTTGGAACTCTTCGCCCCGGGCGCCCGCCGCGAACCAGATCGTGCCGGCATGCCCCGACAGGTACTTGTTGCAGGCGGCGATCAACTTGTCCTTGGCCGCGGCCGAATTGTCGTTGAGTGTGAAGTACACATCATGGGACATCAGCTTCTCTTTTTTCGGCACGTCCTTCTCCTCTCCCGCAGCACACAGGTTACCGACGACGACAACCAAGCCGACCACCAGCCAACTCGAGAACCCAACTCCAACTTTCATGGCGAGACTCCTCCGCAAATGGATTTCGTGGATACCGACGTGGTCCCGGAGCAAGACAGAGTGCCCAACGGCAACGACGAGCACCTGCCAGCATCGCGAGCGCCAGGCTGCATTCAAGCAGACTGCCGGGCGCGGTTCAAGCCGGCCGCCGGGGGCTCACCGCGGAAACCGCCGGTCCTCGTCCAGCCGCCGCAACTGGTCGTCGATCCAGGCTTCCACCCGGCCGGACGTCGGCAGATGCGCGATCAAGGCCAGCAGCAGCACGCCCGCCATCACCAGGCTGGGCAATTGGCGTTCGAGCATGTACGCCACCAGCCCGAGGAAGCACCCGCCTTCCAGCATGGCCGCGCCGATGATCAGCTTGGTCTGATACAGCAGCGCCAACTGGCCGGCCTCCGTTGCGGGAGCCGGACCTGGGTCGGCCGTCGAGCCCGCGTTGCCGGCCGCCAGCTTGCGCCGCTGAGCGGCCGCGAGCAGGTTGGGAACCAGCAGGCACAGCACCAGGTCGGCGGCGCCAAAACCGACCGCCAGCAGCGTCAGCAGATTGCCTTGCCCGCCCGGACCGCCGGCAATACCGGAGACGACGACCACGCCGAACGTGATCACGCCCATGACCAGCGCCCCGACAATGATCTGGGCCGTGCGAACCGTGGCTGCCAATTGCTGTTGGATTTGTTCGTTGAGCATGGCCTTTAGCGTAGAGCCCCGCCGCAGCCGAAGCAACGGGTGGTGCCCGGGAGGTTGGTGCCCGAGAGGTGGTGCCAGGCGCGTGTCAGGCGAACGTTCCGGCCGTTCCTCGAGCCGGTCGCAACATCTGCCGGAATCGTCCTCAAGTCGCCGCCGCCGGCAGTCGATGAAAAGAAACGAGACAAACCGGGAGGGCGGGACGACTTCGAGTTGTTCCGTTTCAGGATTGAGGTCATAGCACTACGATGGATCGAGGTGCTATGACCTTTTTCGGTTTCTTGCCGGGTTCGGCTACGCGCCGCCCGAGGCGTCAGGGGACGACGGAGATCTCGTCGAAGAATGCTTCTTCATTGCAGACTCCGTGCGGGCCCCCGTACGCAACTTGCACGACCAGGCCGACCGTCTGGCCGGCGTAGGGAGCCAGCGGGTACTCGAGCGTCCGCCAATTGGCCTCGGCCGGTTCCCGCCCGGCGTCGAGCGTCTCGGGTGGAAACCAGTGCACCGTCTGGCCGTCGTGGACGCCGGCGGTCAACACCAGATCGCTCTTGCCAGGCTGTTCGTACGGATCGCCGCTGACGACCAACCGCAGCCGGTGGGGAGCATCCGCCGGCAAGGCGACCTTGCGCACGATGACGCACGGAACCGCTTCGCTTTGCGCGTGGACCGCCAGGATGCCGCGCTTGCCCGGGTTGGGGTTGCCGGGATGGCCGCCCCGGGCTGCCGGCACGTCGATCCAGAACGGATGCGTGCCCGCGAAACAGCCGGCGATCCTGCAGCGGTCGAGGTCCTCGCGCGCGGCGAACGTATTCGCCGGCAGAGCGTCGAGCGGCGCCGATTTCGACAGCTTGTCGAGATCGACGGCTTCCAGGTTCGGATGCAACAAAGCGGCGCGCCGCTGCTCGACGGGCGGCAGCGGTTCGTGCCGGTAATCGCCCGGACGGTCCTGGTACCAGTAGAACACCGTGGCATAGTCCACCCAGCACCCGCCCGCCTGGACCCGCCGCGCCCACTCCGGCTGGGCCACGAACATCCGCTCGTGCCGCCAGTCGATCGACCACGCCAGCTCGCGGGCAAACCGGATCGGCAAGTGATCGTGGAAGCGATAGATCGACAGCAGCGACGGCGTGCCTTTGCCGATGAAGGGCATGCCGGCCCGCAGACCCGCAAAGGGTGCCTGAAAACCCCAGCTGAACGTGAACGAGTCCTCGGTGCCCAAGTAATCCAAGGCCCGCTCGCGACCGTCGATATCGACCTCGTTGTTGCCCTCCATGACGAAGCTGAAGTCGCGGAACAAAGGCTCGTCGGTGACCACGCTGAATTGCCGCCCGACCAGATGGCCGGGGCCCCGGGCCGTGAACAGCGTCACCCGGGTGTCCTTGGTCAGCGGAAAGGCCGCTCGCCGCCAGGTGGCATGGAAGTAGCCCAACTCGGGATTCCACTGCGGCAACGGCTCCCACTCAACGTAGCTGTAGTTCATCGCATCCTGCGGCGTGTCGTTGCGGAGGACCACCCGGGCGCGCTTGGCAAAGGGCATCGGGAAGTAGCAGTTGTAACTCCACGGTGCACATTCGATCAGCGGCGTGCTGAAGTAAGTGCTCTGGCCGTTGCAGCCGTCGCCGAAGAAGTCGGCCAGCGGGCAGACGACCGCCGGCTCGGTCGCCTCGTCAAAGGTGATCTCCAGGACGATGCCCCGCGCGTTCAAGTCCGGATTCTGATGGCGGGTCGAGTGGATGTGGCGGATGATCCCCGGTCCCGGGAGATCCGCGACCAGCATCTGCCGGCCGGCGTCCAGCGACGGCAGGTTTTCGTACCGGTCGTACTTCCAGCCTGCATTGGCGAATCCAAGCGACGCGTCCGGGCGGATGATCGCCAAATCGTTCCCGCTGCCGGCGGGCTGGGAAACGGCCGGTTGGGCCGGCAGCAGGCCGCCCACCGCTGCAGACAGAAAAACGGCCCAGGCAGACTTGCGGTTCATGTCTCTCCCTCCGCGATGAATCGAACCACCACCGGCCGCTATTCTCGTCCTTGACGCCCGCTGGCACAACCGCCAGGGACCGGCAAAGGGACCGGCAAAGAAATAACGGTCGCATTCCGACAAGGAAGAGATCGGAGTGTACGAGTACGTGTACGAGGACGTGAGAGTGCCGTACACGTACTCGCAAATCCCATGCATCCGGAGCAACCTACGGCGAGCGAAGATGCGTCAGGTATTCCTTCGCCGTTCCCAGGCCGGGCGAAGCGGCGGATTGTCTGGGAACGGAGGACGATCGGCGTGTGAATGCGCCCGACAGTGAATGCGCCCGACTCTGAATGCGCCCGGCTTGATGGACGGCTGCCGGGGCGGGCACTACAATCCTGGCTTGGCCCCGACCCGGCAACTGGGCTTGCCGGACGGCGGATCTGGCCGGCCCCTATCCTCCATTCCCGGACGAACCATGAACGACGCATCGACAACACGTTGGAGTCAACGAGACGCGGCTTCGGTCCACCGCGGCGCTGGTGCCGCGCAGGACGCTCGCGGCCGCGGCCGGCTGCGGAGCCGCGGCCTGGCCGGAGCCGCGCTGCTGGTTGCGGCCGTGTTTGCCGCCACGGCCCCGCAGGCCGCGGCCGACGGGCCGTTGGACGGGCTGGCCAAGCCGCAGGACGGCCGCTCGATGCGGGCGACCTCGACGATGCGCGTCGGCGAGGTGCGCCGGGGCGGCGGGGAACGCAAGCTGAACCCTCAAGGCGAACCCCGCGGGGACCTGGACGAAGCCAGCAACTGGGACAATTTCCGCGTTCCGCCCGGCGAGACGCACGTGCTGTTGGACGAGCAGGGCCCCGGCGTCATCACGCACATCTGGATTACGTTCCTGGGCCCGGAACCACAAGCCTGGGCCCCCAAGGGCTCGGCGAATCACCAGGAAATGCTGCTCCGTATCTACTGGGACGGCAGCGAACGACCCGCGGTGGAAGCGCCGCTCGGCGACTTTTTCGCCAACTGCTTCGGCCGCCGCAGCGAGGTGGTCAGCCTGCCGGTGGTCGTCGAAGACGCGGATTCCTACAACTGCTTCTGGCACATGCCGTTTCGCAAGTCGGCACGGATCGAGATCGAAAACCAGAGCGAGAATCCGATCGGCCTGCTGTACTACAACATCGACTGGATCAAGAAGGACCAGATCGCCGACGACACGCCGTATTTCTACGCCCAATACCGGCAGGAATACCCGGTCCGGAAGGGCCAGGATTACGTGCTGCTGGAAACCACGGGCAAAGGCCATTACGTAGGAACCGTGCTGGCCGTACGGACCCGCAGCCCGTCGTGGTTCGGCGAAGGCGATGAGAAGATCTACATCGACGGCGAAGCCAAACCGTCGATTTGGGGCACCGGCACCGAGGATTACTTCCTGTCGGCCTGGGGCCTGAAGACCACCAGCACGCCGTATTTCGGTGTGCCGTATTTCGACCAGTGGGGCATCGTCGGCGGACACACCAGCGCCTACCGCTGGCACGTCAACGACCCGCTGGTGTTCAACACGGGGATCAAGGTGACGTTCGAACACTTCGGCTGGATCTCGCCCGACGAGAACCCGGACTACAAATCGACCAGCTGGAACGAGCGCGAGGACGATTACGCCAGCGTCGCTTTCTGGTATCAGAGCGGCACACCCACGTTCACGGCCCGGGCACCGCACGCCCGCGAGCGGAAACTGCCCAGCCTCGAGCGGCAGGTCATCCAGGCGGCCGAGTTCACCGGCCAGTCGCACCACGGGACGGGCAGCGCGGCCAGCCAGCAACTGGAGCTGTACCCGGCCCCGCAGCTGCTGTACAAGCCGCAGCAAGCGGAAGACGCGTGGCTCGAGATCCCGTTCCAGGTCGAGAAGCGGGAACCGCTACGGCTGCTGCTGAACGCGACCAAGAGCTACGACTTTGGCAAGTACCAGGTCTCGCTGAACGGCGTGAAGCTCGGCGGCCCGCGGGACTTCTACAGCGCCAAGGTAGTCGACGAGGAGATCCACCTGCTGGACTTCTGGCCCGAGCCCGGCGCTTACACGCTGCGGCTGGAATGCACGGGCAAGAACGCCCAGTCCGGCGGCTACTACTGCGGCCTGGAATCCGTCCGCCTGCGCGAACGCCGCCCTCGCGTCGCCGAGATGGCGCATGACAAGGACAAGGACTGGAAGCAGGAGCCGCGACTGTACGAATGACCCGCGCCAGCCTGCTTCAGAATCGCGCGTCCAAGCCAAGACTGACGCCCTGGGCCCACAGGTCCGCACCGATCCAGCGGAACTCCGGCCGCGGGGCGCCGACCAGGCCGGCAGCCGTCAGCTGCGACGGATTCACGTCCGGATCGATCTGATCGCCGGGGCGGGCCACCTGGCTCCAATACAGGAACGTGTAGCCGACGGTCGCTCGCAGCCGGGGCGTCAGCTGGTAGCCGACGGTTACGCCCAGTTCGGGTACCACCGCAAAGACGTCCCGGGTGTGCCAGCCGGAATTGGTGTCTTGGGCCAGCAGCCCGGCCGGCGTCACGGCCACATCCGGCGGCGCACCGGGGATGGGCACCGTGACGGTCGTCGAACCGTCGATGGCGACTTGACTCCGGCTGTTCCCCAACGCCAACTTGCCGACCGCTTCCCAGGACCAGCGGCAGCGACGTCCCTGGGCGCTCACCCCCAGTTCGCCGCCGTGAAACTGGTTGCGGGTGGCAAAGTGGTCGTATTCCTGGATCGTGGTGCCGATGCGCAGCCCGGAGTCCTGGGCGAGCGAGCGTTTAAAGTCGGAGATCAGCAGGTCCTCGTCCAGCCGGTTGAATCGCCAGCCTGCGAGCCAATCCAATTGCAGGCGGCACGAGCGGCTGAGGGCCTGCCGGTACAGGACCTCGACGCCTTGCAGCTCGGTTTCGCGGCGAATCTGCAGACGGCCGTCGAACAAGCCCGGATAGGCGATCAGTTCCGCATCGGGGCCGGTGAATTCCGGCTCGAGATTGTAGAACGGCCGCGCCAAGATGCCGGGCAGCGGACTGGCCGCCTCGAAAGTCGAGCTGTTGCGGCCCAGTCCCAAGTAGCTGGCTTCGACGCCGCAGGTCGAGCCCTCGTCCAGCCAGAGTCCAAAGCAAATCCGGCCCCCGCTGCTGGCGTCGTTGGACAACGTCTGGCCGCCGTACAGGATGTCCGTCGTCGCTTGGCCCAGTTCCCCAGCCAGATCGCGATCCGTTGCTACGGGCGACGTGGTGGCCAAAGGCGGCGTTTCGTAGCCGTCGAGCCACCACAGCAGGTACTCGGCCCGCACCCAGGGCCTGGGCGTCCAGCAGGCCTGTGACGGGCAGGCGTCGCACATATCGAATTCGCCCGGCTCGTCATCGTACGCGAATTCGTCGGGCTCCGCCGGCTCCGAACCCCCACCGGCCAGTGCCAGCCCGGGCCAGCCAAGCGATGCTAGCACCAGCAGCAATAACAGAGTGCAAACCGCATCTCGGAACACGAAACGGACCCCTGCGCGCAGTGTCCACCCGGACATGGCGAACGCCCCCCTTGGCCTGCCGATGACCCTAGTACCCCGCAGTTTGCCTTATCGGCATGCGCCGCACGATCCTTAATCCTTTCCCAGTCGGAAACGTCGGCGCACTCTACAGATGGGCATCTGCGTCGGGCGGCCGGGCGTCAGTTATGCTGGATCAGCAGAATGTCGCCGTCCTGAATCACGTATTCCTTGTGCTCCTTGCGCATCAAGTTGTGCGCCTTGATCTCCCGTTCGCTGCCCAGCCGGATCAGGTCCGGACAGGACATGACTTCGGCGCGGATGAAGCCGTGGGCCAGATCGGTATGAATCCCGCCGGCCGCTTCCACGGCCGTGCCGCCGGTGCGGATCAGCCACGTGCGGACTTCTTTTTCGCCCGCCGTAAAGAACAGCATTTGGCCGGAGGCGGCCATGATCCGCCGGACCAGGGCATCACGGTCCAGCGGCTGCAGGCCCATCTCGCGGCAAAACTCGTCGCGCTCGTCGTCCGCCATCTTGGTCAGGCCCAGTTGCAGGCTCAGCGAAATGGTCGCCATCTCGACGCCCGGCGGGGCGTGGGCGAGAAACCGGTTCGGATCCGCCTCGTCGTCGGCCACGTTGACCACGATGAAGCGGGGTTTCTCGCTGAACAACTGGAACGAGCGGATGGCGCGGCCTTGCTCGGGCGTCAGTTCTTCCTGGTGCAGTGCGCGGCCGGACTCGAGCGTCGCCAGCAGCGGCTCGAGCGCCGCCAACTCCTTGGCGATCTCGTCCCGATCCGAACGCGGCTTCTTGATCTGGTCGCGCAACCGCTCGATCCGGCCCGCCACAATGTCCATGTCGGCCAGCAGCAGATCGTCCTCGAAACGCGTCAAGTCGGCGACGGCGTCCGAGCCGTCGAACGCGGCCACGACCAGCACCAGGCAGCCCGCCTCGCGGATCTTGGATAACTTGGCGGCGCTGCCTTCGTGCGAGCGGCTCAAGCCCGGGGTATCGCAGATTTCCAGGTGCGCGTGCGAGATCTTCTTCGGGTGGTAGATCTGGCACAATTGGGCGACCCGCGGATCAATGATCGGGGCCGTCGCCATCTGCGTGTCATGATGGTGCGACGGATCGGGAGCCACCCCCGTCAGCCACTCGAACAGCGTGCTTCTCCCCGAGCCCGCATAGCCCACGATGCCGATCTTCATTGCCTTAGCTTCCTTGGTTCGAAAAACTCACCTGCTTGTTCCGCTTGCCGCGTCGGTCTACCGGCTTCCCATTCTGGAGAACTTACGCTCTGGGCGCTCCTTGCACAACGGGGCTGGCCCCCCGCCGGAGGATGCTTCCGAACGCCATCGGCGGACTACCGCATGAACCAGCCGCCATTGACGTCCAGCGTCTCGCCGGTCATGAACAGGTTGTCGACCAGAAAGGCGATGGCGGCCGCAATCTCCTCCGGCTGGCCGACGCGCTTTAGCGGCGTGTTGGCTTTGAACTCGGCCATCTTCTCCGGCGTCGTCACGTGCTGGTGGAAGGGCGTGTCGATCACGCCAGGAGCCACGGCATTGACGCGGATCGTCGGCGCCAATTCTTTGGCCAGCCCCCGGGTAAACGTATCCAACGCGCCCTTGCTGGCTCCGTAGATCGTCGCGGTGGGCGCGCCGTGCCGGACGGCGATCGAGGTGACGTTGACGATGCACGGGTGCTCGCCGCGTTCCAGCAGGGAAATGCACCGCGAGGAGAGAATCATGGCGGAGAACGTATTCAGGGCGAAACTGTTCAGCATCAGCTGCCACTCCAGTTGCCGCGCCGGGCACCGCCGCACCAGGCCGCCTGCGTTGTTCACCAGAACGTCCAGTTTGCCGCAGGTTTCCTCGGCAAACGAGGCCAGCGCCTGGCACCCGGCTTCGGTCGCCAGGTTGGCCTGGACCAGATGCGCTGTCCCGCCCGCCCGCACGACGTCGGCCGCGACCCGCTCGGCCGCGGTGGACGACGAGTGGTAATGCACGAGCACCTCGTTGCCCGCCGCAAAATGGCGCGCCGTGGCGGCTCCGATGCCCGTGCTCGCTCCCGTGATCAACACCGTCTTGCCCATCGTCGCTGCTCCTGAAACTACGTCAACCAAGTCCTTGATCGGCCGACCATCCGCGGGGGCTTTTCGGCTCGCCGACAACCAAGGTACACTTTTCGCCATTGCCATCATAGCGTGCCCCCCCAAGCGGGATGCTTGCTGGTTGCCGGGACGGGAATCGTGTATCGTGGCGTGGCAGTGGGGCTTCGCGCGTCCGCACTCGCAGCGAGGGGCACGATTCCCAAGTCCCGCGTCCTCCCCCCATGATCCTTCAAGTTCCGAAAGCCAGACGATGCCAACCACTACCGACAAGGTCGTCATTCTCGCACGGGGCCAGGGCACGCGGATGCGTGCCGAGGACGGCGCCGCTTCGCTGGATCCTCGCCAGGCGGCTGTGGCGGCCACGGGCGTCAAAGCCTTAATGCCGTTGGCCGACCGCCCGTTCCTGGATTACCTCCTGTCCACGCTGGCCGACGCGGGCTGCCGCCGTGTCTGCCTGGTGATCGGTCCGGAACACCAGGCGATTCGCGACTACTATACGCAGGGCGTTTCCCTGCAGCGGTTGAGCATCGAGTTTGCGATCCAGGAAGAACCCCAGGGCACCGCGGATGCCGTCTCGGCCGCCGCGGACTTCGCGGGCAACGACCCGTTCCTGATGCTGAACTCGGACAACTTCTATCCCCTCGAAGCCTGCCAGGCCCTGCTCGGCCTGTCCGGCCCCGGTGTGGCGCTGTTCGAACGCGACGCGCTGCTGGCCGGCAGCAACATTCCGGCGGAACGCATCGCCAAGTTCGCGCTGGGCGAAGTCGACTCGGGCGGCTGCCTGCGGAAGATCCTCGAGAAACCGGACGCCGAGGCGCTCGCGCGCCTGACTCCGCCGCTGTGGGTCAGCATG
Source organism: uncultured Planctomycetaceae bacterium (assembly GCA_903927685.1). Next base: position 23,157 of record CAIYOB010000264.1, on the reverse strand, counting down.
AACTGTTACCGCTTCGGCCCCTCGATCTTCTGGGCTTGCCGCTCCATCCCCCGCTCGCCGCGCGGCGAATTCGAGTTGACCGCGGCGGTCCAATACGCGATCGATGTGCTGGGCGAGAAGTTCCGCGTAGTTCCGCTGCACGCACCGGTCCTGGACTTGACCGGCCGCCGGGACATCGCCGCGCTGGAAGCCCGCCTGGCCGGCATGGAGGTCCGCCTGTGAACGGCGATTCCGCGGCCGCCGAGCCCGCCGGCGAGAATGCCTGCTCGGCCCACGGTGGACTGACGGCCAGCGTGCCCGCGCCCGGCTACGACGGGCCGTTCGACGCTGCGGATCGGTTGGCCGTGTACCTGCAGGCCGGCGGATTCAGCGCCCCGGCTGCGGCGGCCAAGGCCGGACTGTTCCGGCGGTGTGCCCAGACGCTGCGGGCGTTGCAGTGGGCCGCGTCGGAGGAGGGACGAGCCTACTGTGTGCCCGGCCGCATCGAAGTCCTGGGCAAGCACACCGACTATGCCGGCGGCAGCAGTCTGGTGGCGGCGGCCGAGCAGGGATTCTGCCTGCTCGCCGTCCCCGGGGATGGTCCGGAGGTGCGGATCGCCGACGCGGTCCGCGGCGAAACGACCCGCTTTGCGCTGGCTGCGGAACGGCTGGCGCCGCCGGGCCATTGGTCCAATTACCCGCTGACCGTCGCCCGCCGACTGGTCCGCAATTTCCCCGGCGCCACACGCGGCGTCCAAATCGCCTTGGCCAGCGATCTGCCGCCAGCCGCCGGGATGAGCAGTTCCAGCGCGCTGATGGTGGCGATCGCCTTTGCCCTGGCGGACGCCAACGACCTGTGGAGCCACGAACGGTTCCTGCCGGAACTGCATGAGCCGCTAAGACTGGCGGGCTACCTGGCCACGATCGAGAACGGTCAGAGCTACGGACCACTGGCTGGCGACCGCGGCGTCGGCACGTTCGGCGGCAGCGAAGACCACACGGCGATTCTGTGCTCCCAACCGGGGTTTGTCCGCCAATACGCTTATTGCCCGGTCCGGTTCCAGCGCCAGTTTCCGCTGCCGGCCGGTTGGACGTTCGCGATCGCGTCCTGCGGCGTGGCCGCCGAGAAGACGGGCGCCGCGCTGGAGAAATACAACCGGGCGGCGCGGCTGGCTGCGGCGGTCGCCGAGCGGTGGCGCTGCGAAACGGGCGGCGACGCGCCGCACCTGGCTGCGGTGGCGCACGGCCAGGCGGGCGCGGCCGACCGTCTGCGGGCGATTCTGGCGGGCACGGCGCACGGCGAGTTTCAAGCCGGCGAGTTGCTGGGGCGTTGGGAGCATTTCCTGATCGAGAACGAAGCCGTGATTCCGGCGGCCGGCGCGGCGCTGCTGGAGGGAGACCTGGCGACCTTCGGCCGCTGGGTCGACCAGTCACAGCACGCCGCCGAAACGCTGCTGGGCAATCAGGTCCCGGAAACGGTGTTCCTGGCCGCGGAGGCACGGGAACTGGGAGCGGCGGCCGCCTCGTCCTTCGGCGCCGGCTTTGGCGGCAGCGTCTGGGCTCTGGTCCCGACCAACGGGGCATCCGAATTCCTGGTCGACTGGCGACGGGCCTACCTGAGCCAGTTTCCCCAGCATGAATCGGAGGCGACTTTTTTTTCTTCGGCAGCCGGTCCGGCTTTGTGCCGGATCAAGTAGGGAGGTCAAGCATGGGCAACAGCACGCAGCAAGGTCGGGGAATGACGAGGATAGTCCTGGCGGGTTTTCTGTTGGCGGTCGTGGGCGCGCTCGGCGGCACAACGGCCGCGGCCGAGGCCGCCGCGGACGAGGAACAGGGTTTCGTGCCCTTGTTCAACGGCCGCGATTTGACCGGCTGGGAAGGCGATGCCAAGCTCTGGATCGTCGCCGACGGGATGTTGATCGGCCGTTCGGCGGGGATCAAGTACAACGATTTTCTGACGAACGCGAAGACGTACCGCGATTTCGTCCTGCGTCTCCAGGTGCGTCTGCTGGAAAACAAAGGCAACAGCGGCGTCCAATTCCGCTCGCAGCGCGTCCCGCCGCCGTCACACGAAGTATCGGGCTACCAGGCGGATATCTCGGAGGGCTGGTGGGGCAAGCTGTACGACGAATCCCGCCGCAACAAAGTGTTGGCCGCTCCACCGCAGGCGGTGTTGGACAAGGCCGTGAAGCCGACGGATTGGAACGATTACGAGATTCAAGCCGTCGGCAACAAGATCACGCTGCGGCTGAACGGCGTCACGACCGTCGAGTACACCGAAACCGATCCCGGGATCGCCCGCGCAGGCGTGATCGCCACGCAGATCCACAGCGGCGGCCCGATGGAGGTGCAATTCAGGAACCTCCGCATCAAGGAACTGCCCAGCCGGTGACGCGCGATTAGACGATCGCGTCCGTCGGCGCGTCGCTGGGCCAGGACCCGAAAAAGGGCAGGATCGAGGACGGCCGCTCGGACTTGCTGCCCAGCAGCCAGAAGCGGCGGCGGAAGCGGCGGGAGCGGTGAGTCGCGTACCAGCGGCGTTTGGCCTGGTCCGAGCTGTGTCTCCGTTTGCGCTTTCCGTCCGGCATACCAAGGGGCTCCTGGTCAGGTGTTGTGCCGCCGATGGTATCGGCCTGTCACCCGAGCGGACTTGGCGAAATCCAACGCTCGCCGTGCTCCTCGCATTTGCGCTGCCGGTCCGCCGACCGCTAGGAGTGGCCGGCAATCGCCGCGAATTCCGCTGTCGGCGAAGAATCGGGTTTGACTTTCAGCATTGACGAAGCACGCGCGAGACGCTCGACGGCACGTCGAATATCCTGACCGACGATTGAAAGAAATCCTGCCGGAAACCCCAACAGATTCGAGGTCATGCCAGGCCGCGGTCGGCATCACGGGTTCGCAAGGGCGGTTGCGAGTCGTCCTCGGACTGGACTGGGATCCGTCACGGCTGGCGCGAGAGGCGAACGCCGGGCGTCTTCGAGGCCGGCCCAGTCAGCGCAAGTGATCGGCGCTACCAAGCTACATTCTCCCAGTGAAAAACATAAGCCTTTGCAGTCCAACGTCTTATGAGCACGCCCAGTAGGATTCGAACCTACGACCTGCGGATTAGAAGTCCGCTGCTCTATCCAGCTGAGCTATGGGCGCTCGTGCGGTGTTTTACCGGGTCTTTCGGTTTCTGAAAACCTATTATTTCTTGTGTACAACTGTTTGTACAACCGCTGTCATGGTCTTGGGTGGTTGTACAACCGCGTACAACCCAAAACGCCCCGCTGGATGGTGCCCAGCGCGGCACGGCATACCTGTCCTACGACCGGAGGTTACGCCATGCAGAAGTCTACCCGAAAGCCGCGCCGTCGCAAGCCTGTCAAGGACTTCCCGTGTCGGGGACTTCCCGCTCGGCAAACACCCCCGCGGCTACTGGTGCAAAAAGGTCCGAGGCAAGCTGCACTATTTCGGGCGCATCGAATCGGACCCCGACGGACAAAAGGCGCTCGAACAGTGGCTGAACCAGAAGGACGACCTGCTTGCCGGCCGCACCCCACGCGTGCCGGGGGACGAGTTGACGGTCGGCAAGCTGTGCTCGCGATTCCTCGATGCCAAGTACGCCAAACTGCAAAGCGGCGAGCTGTCGCCCCGTTCCTTCGCCGACTGCAAGATGACCACGGATCGCGTCGTCCGGGTGTTCGGCAAGAACCGGCTCGTGGATGATCTGGCGGCAGACGACTTCGCGGAGCTGCGCCGAGACATCGCCAAGACCCGCAATCCCGAGTCGGTGGGCAACGAGATCAACCGCATCCGCGGCGTGTTCAGGTTCGGTTCGGACGCCCGAGTCGCCGCGCGGAGACGTCTTGATTAACAGATAGAGCCTGTTAACTCGACTGTCCCTTCCAGACCGCGGTCCGGTCGCCAAGCGAAGGTCGTTGTGGGCAACTCCACCCAGGAGGCGTCCCATGCGATCGATCGACGACCCAGCCCTTCTGCCCCCCGACCAGCGTCTTTCCGAAGTGGCCGGCATTCTGGCCGTCGGCGTTCTCCGGCTCCACATACGTGCGGCGATCCCCGATGGCGCCGAGCAGCTTCCCGCCGCAGAAAACCCGGCGAAATCCGACTCTCCATGCCTTGAGGTTCCCGGCGAAACCGTGCTCAGTATCCACAACGGTTAACGGTTTCCGAGACCCCAAGAGAAGGAGAGACACATGAAACTGGACGTCGGAAAAGAGGTCCCGCGCTCCAGCGGATAACCGTCCGCGAGCTGCGGATACGCCACGCCGAGGTCTTCGGCGAAGAAACACGGGCCGGCAACAAGGTCTGGCTCGTCAAACGGATCGCCTGGCGGCTGCAGTCCCTGGCCGACGACCTTTCGGAACGTGCCCGCCAGCGGGCCGCCGAGCTGGCCAACGACGCGGACGTCCGTCTGTCGCCACCCAAGGCCAAACCAGCTTCGCCGGCGTCCTTCGGGCGTACCACGACCGCGACGTTGGCGATCAAGGCGGACTATCGCTTGGCAGCCAGCACGTGCTGGATCGCGGCCAAGCGGTCAGGCCGGCCGGGGTCGACGGGCCACAATGCCCGTGAACCCGGCATGGGCGAACGGCGGGAGGCGGAGGATGGCGGCAACTGCCAGGGCGCAGCCGCACGGCTGACGCCACGTCGGCGGCGATCGTGGGGCGATGCAGGCCGGCTGATCACTCTGAGATTTCCAGGTACGTGTTCGTCAGGAAGATCCAGTTCGACGGGACGGCCGAGAGGGGGCCGTTGATGCCGAAGATGGCGATCGACCAAGTCCTGCCGGGCTGCACGTCGGGCAGTTCCACGCGGTTGGGCACGTTGTGGCCGCGAACCAGGTTACCGTTCACTTGGCCGACCTGGAAGGGCAGCTTGCCGTCGACCCAGACCTCGCCGTAGTCGTCCACCGTGGTGTAAAAAGCCACCTTTTTTCCCTTCCATTCCGGCGGTGCGGTGATGCGGATGCGATACCAGCAGAAGCAGACCTGCCCGGTCGAACGGGCCGCGGGAAGCGTGGTGGGATCGATCGCCTCCCACTTCGAATCGTCGAAGTCGGGGCCCTGGGCCCGCGGCTCGATGCTGTAGGTGGTGTTGGCCGAGCCATCGGGGTTCCGCCCCGGCACCTCGATGATCTTCACATTGGCATACCGCCACTCTCCCTTGACCTTGGCGACGCCGTCCTTCGTGGCGAGATCGATTTTCTCGGCTCCGCGGGCGGCGGCCATGGAAACAAGCAGCGCGACACAGGCCATCAAGACTCGGCGCATGAGAACGTCCTTTTCGTGATGTGGGACTCGGATGGCAGATGGAGATGAGGATAGTCGCCCCGCGGGCGCAAAACAAGCAAGGTATGCCGCTGGATGTCAACAATTTCCTCGTGCAGTGGATAGGGTCGAAGGTCGAGGAATGTGAACGGGAATCACGTAAGCTTTGGCGGGCAATCTGCTATTCGCGTTGCAGACCGAGTCCTTGCAGGATGCATGCGACAGCGCGCGAGACCATGTGGTCATATACGCGCACAGCGTGTCGGGGCCACGCCGGACACTGCCGTCGCCAGATGCCAGATCATGGTCAGGTGGCTTCCCCAGCTACTTAGTTCGCAGCCGGCATCGGTGGCTCGCCCGCGATAATGCGGTCGAGGCGAATGGACAGCTCGGGCCAGCCCAGGCCGGTCTCGTCGGTGAGCCAGCCGTTGTAGCCCACGTCGTCTAGTGCCTTCTTCGCGGCTCAGGCACAGGGCCAGGAACCGATCGCCGCCCAGGAACCGGATCGGGCTGACCACCCGGTGCGTCGCCACGCCGTTGGCGTCCGTGTAATCGAACTCGACCACCAGATCATCGCATTGCCGCATGGCTTGGTAAATCATTTGACGCATGTTTTGGCCTCCGCTTCCGCTGACGATTGCATTATCGCCGCATGCTGTGACACGGTTGGTCAATAATGGCCCCGAGGATCTCGCCGGAAGAAAACCGTATGTGGGTGGCCGAATCCGTGGATTCCCAGTTGGACGACAAGATCCGCGAGCCAAGGAACGCGGCTCAGGTAACGACGCTGGCGGGACGAACCTCCAGAATCCGGTCCAGCCGATACGTCTTCTCGATCTCGGCCGCATGGCAGTAGGCGATCAAGTACTGCCGTCCATTGGATTGCAGCATGGCCCGAGGCGTGATTCTGCGGTCGGACGGCCCCCGCGTGCCGCCGTCGTAGGCGATTACCACCGTCCGTTGTTCGGCAATCGCGACGGCCAGATCCTCCAGGCCCGCAGGCGGCTGGATCACATTTGTCCGGGTATTCTCGAAGGTCAGTGGCGGGGTCAGGCCGAACAGGTCGCCGACGGTGCGAAGCCACTCGATCCGCCCGACCACGTGCCGGAACAACTCCATCACCAGCCGCGAATCGGACAAGGCCCTGTGGTCCTCGAACTCCGCCAGCCCCAAATGCACCACCAGATCCTCCAGCCGGCAGTTGGGGGCACCGCGGACGCAACTGCGGGCCAAGTCCAGGGTGTCGATCACCGGGTTGGCGGACAGATTCCAGCCGGACTTGGCCGCTGCGAAGCACAGGAAGCCCAAGTCGAACGCGGCGTTGTGGGCCAACAAGATTGCCTCCGAACTCGACGATCCGTAACGACGGGGAACAGGCCGGTCCTCTCCAGGTCGAAGGCGACGAAATCGAGGTCTACGAGTCGTTGATCATGGGATTACAAAGGTTGACTCACGGTGGTGCCGGGGTGACGGCCGAAAGAACCTGTTTTCCGGTCTGGACATCAAACCACAATCGCCTGCCTTCGACCGTCTTCACGCGGAATCGGCAATCCTCGTCGATCCCCAGATACTCGCCCCACAGGTAATGGGAAGCCGTTCGCCGCAGGCTTGATTTGTCCTCGATCAAGTCCGACAACGTGACGGTGGCGATCACCTCGCCTCTTCGCAAAAAGTAGGCTAGGATGTCGCTGCTCTCAACGCTCAACGGCAGCAGGTTGACGCCCTCGTGGCCGATCACAAGGTGTTCGCCGTCGTCGGCCAGGAAAGCCGTCCTGTACCAACCCGGCATCGCCCACAGCTTCTTTCGCGTGTCGCCGTCCACTTTGTAGACCGTCGTTAGTCGAAGCCGCGGGTCCATCACGGCACAGTAGTGACGGCTGCCGCACCACACTTCCTTCCGCTGCGGAGGCGGAAGCGGCGTATCGGCCGATGCCCGCGATCCAGGCAAGCAGGCGAGGAGGCCCATGAACACCATGAACCTGACGCGTGTAGTCTTCATATCTGTACCCCCATACAGCGCGGTTGATGTGGCTTACTCCGTCGTTCACGCGACACGAGGGCATCAGTGCCCCTCGTTCCTCATTGTATGGTATCTGAGTGACTTTGCAGTATATTGCAGGCCTGCGCTCTTGATTCGCCGGCGAAAGCTCCATGGTTCCTCGCACGCCATTCGAGCCACGACGAATGCAGCCTGAGGCCAATATCGTCCGTATCGAGCGCAGCGCCAAAACGAGTACGCCCACATTACCTCGGAGACCTGCCATGAGAACGACTTTGTGCTTTCTGGTCCTATTGCTTTCCAATTTCTTCTTCAGCTCGCTGATGGCCGCCGAACGCAAACCCAATATCCTGGTTTTCCTCGCGGATGACCTCGGCTGGGGGGAACTGGGCTGCCAGGGGTTCACCCGCGAGATTCCCACGCCACACATTGACTCCATCGCCAGTCGCGGCGTGCGGTTTACCAGCGGCTACGTCAGCGGGCCGTATTGCTCGCCGACGCGTGCGGGCTTGATGACCGGCCGCTACCAGCAGCGATTCGGCCATGAGTTCAATCCTGGGCCGGAGCAGACCGCGAGCAAGGATTTCGGCCTGCCGCTGACAGAAAGTACGATCGGGGACCGCCTTAACGCGGCTGGCTACACGACCGGCTGGTTCGGCAAGTCGCACCTGGGCTACGAGTCGCGGTTTCATCCGCTGCACCGCGGTTTTGACGAGTTCTACGGATTCCTCGGCGGCGCCCGCAGTTACTTCGATGCCGACGGTGACCTGAGCAGCCCCGTCCAACGCGGCACGGAGATCGTGAGGAAGTTCGGCGGCTATGCGACGGAGGCTTTTGCACGCGAGGCGGTAGCCTTCATCGACAAGCACCAGGACGAACCGTGGTTCTGCTACCTGCCGTTCAACGCCGTCCACGGCCCGCTCGAAGCCACAGATAAGTACCTCAGTCGTTTCGCGTCCATCACGGAGCCCAAACGCCGCACCTATGCCGCCATGCAGTCGGCGATGGACGATGCTATCGGCAGCGTGCTCGAAAAAATCCGGACGCTCGGCCAGGAGGAAAACACGTTGATCATCTTCTTCAGTGACAACGGCGGGCCGACGCCGTCGACCACTTCCAGCAACGGTCCCTTGCGCGGCTTCAAAGCGCAAACTTGGGAGGGCGGCATCCGGATTCCGTTCCTGGTGCAGTGGAAGGGAAAAATCCCCGCCGGCAAAGTAGATGACCGGCCGGTCATCCAGTTGGACATTCTGCCCACGGCACTAGCCGCCGCCGGCGTGACCGCCAAGCCCGAATGGAAGCTCGACGGCGTAAACCTCCTCCCTTACTTGACAGGCGAAGAGTCCGGCTCGCCGCATGAGGCCCTGTACTGGCGATTCGGCCAGCAGGTCGCCATTCGCATGGGCGATTGGAAACTGGTCAAGGGCGTGGGCAGCGCGGACGTGGTTGGCGCCGAGCGCAGCGGCAAAGCCAGCATGACCGGCGCTGAACTATACAACCTCAAGGAAGACATCGGCGAAACGAACAACCTCGCCGCACAGGAACCGGAAAAGGTCAAGCAACTGGTGGCCGCGTGGGATACTTGGAACGTCGGCAACATCGACCCGAAGTGGTTTCCTGAACGGGGCGCGCGCAAGGCGGCCAAAGCTAAAAGGACATCGAGGTAATCGCAGGCCGAACCAGTGAAGATGCCGCCATCACCTGCCGGCTTTCGACAACTGGCCGGGATCTGGGCCGTGTCGAAGCCCTCGCCGTCCCGCGTGGCGAGCATCGCCGGACGGTTACCGTCCAGGACCAGGCATCCGCGGTCAATCTTCGCGCCGCCGGACAGCTTGGCTTGATTGAATCGTCGGGCCCGGTCGTAGATCCCGGTGGTCGTGAAGTCCCACCAGGCCCAGGGCTCGACCTGCTCGACCGGCATGCTCGGCCGCATCGCGGCGATACTCGCCACCCCAGTCCTGATTGCTCCATGCGATTGCCACCGACGTCGTGTTCTTGCCCATCCGTGATATCGCTATGCTATTCCTGGGCGCGATAGAATCTGGAAGAAGACCGTTGGCAGCCAAGCCCGGGTTTTCAACGGGCGCCCCGACCGGCTCGCCGCAGCACCGGAGCGAGGGAGATTGGGAACGCGTGTGTCTGGTCCTTGGCAAGGGAGGCAAAGCATGTTCCACCGACACGTCATCGCGGCCGCGCTGGCAGCCCTGGGCGTTGCGTTCGCCACGGGTCAACCGCGTACATCGGCAGCGACGATGGAGTTGACGGCACAGAGCCGCGATCAGGAGGGGCGGCTTGTCCGGCAAACACTCGCCTTCGATCCGGCCAAGACGGCCGTGGTGGTGATCGACATGTGGGATCGACACTGGTGCACGACGTACACCGCGCGGGTGGGCAACCTCGTCCCACGGATGAACCAGACGCTGGACGCGGCGCGCAAGCTGGGCATCCAGGTCGTCTTTGCGCCGTCCGATGTCGTCGGCTTTTACCGGGACGCGCCGCAACGTCACGCGATGCAAGCGGTGCCCGCGCAGCCGGAGCCCAACAAGATCGGCTGCACCGCTCCGCCGCCACCCGGCCCCACGGACTTCTGCGAATGCGGCCCCAGCCGTCCCTGCAAGACCGGCGGCGTGTGGACGCGTCAGCATCCGGGATTGCGGATCGCCGAAGGGGATTTGATCGGCGACTGCAACAACAGCCGCGAACTGCTCAACCTGTGCGCGGCCCGGCAGATCGACACGCTGCTGTACATGGGGGTCGCCAGCAATATGTGCGTCCAGTACCGCAGCATGGGCCTCCGCAATCTGAAGGACCACGGCCTGAGGGTGCTTATGGTAGCCGACCTGGTCGAGGCGATCACGTCGAACGGACTCGACGCCCAGGGCGTGAAGAACCTGAATTTCACCCCGGCCGGTGGAACCGCACGCATTCAGGAGCATCTGGAACGCTACCTGGCCGCTACCGTCGAGAGCCGGCAGTTGCTTGCCGCTGCCGGAATGGCACCGCACGCCAGTGACCCGCGGCCCCACCTCGTGCTGGTCGCCGCCGAGGCCGAGTACGACAGCCAGGACACGCTGCGGAGATTGGTCCAGGACCAACTCGCCAAGGATTTCCGTTGTACCCTGCTCGCGGCGACGGGGCCGGAAGGCACGGACCGCGACGACGTGCCGGGCTTGGACGCCTTGTACGACGCGGATCTGCTGGTGCTGAGCATGCGCCGCCGGAGCTTGCCAGTCATTCAGATGGACCACTTGGAACGCTACCTCCGTGCCGGCAAGCCGCTCGTGGCCCTGCGGACCAGCGTCGTGGCGTTCCAGACGAAGCGGGATCCGCAGCCCGGGTACGTGGTCTGGGACCGCTTCGACCAGGAAGTGTTAGGCTGCGACTATCAAGGGTACAATCCCCAATCGCGGGCGACCGGCTGCGACGTGTGGACTCGGCCCGAGGCGGCCCGGCATCCGATCTTGGCTGGCGTCGAGCCGAAGTTTCACAGTCCCTGCTGGATCTACCGACAGCAGCCGCTGGCGGACAGCGTGGACGTGTTGCTGATGGGCCGTTGGTCGGCGGAGGAGCCCGAACAGCCGGTCGCCTGGACGAACACGTACCGCGGGGGCCGCGTATTCTACACGACGCTCGGACATCCGGGCGATTTCCAGAATGAGGCGTTCCGGCGGCTGTTGGTGAATGCCATCCGCTGGACGCTGGAACGCGAATGAGACCAGAACTAGGAGAACGATTCTATGAAGAAGCCCTCCCTACGACTCCGGCGACGCGACTTCCTGACCGCGCTGGCGGCCGTGGGGCCGCTCGTTGTTCCTTCGGGAACCCTGGCTTGGGCCGGCCAGCCAGGCGCGAACGACCGGTTGACCGTGGCCCACATTGGCGTGGGCGGGATGGGCGGGACCCATCTGGCGATCTCGCTCGATTTCCGCCAAGCAGGCCTGTTGAACATCGCGGCGATCGCCGAGGCCGATGCCAACCGGCTGGCCGCGGCCGCCAAGAAAGTCGGCGAAGGCTGTCGGACTTGCCGTGACTATCGAGAACTGCTTGATCGCCGGGAGATCGACGCCGTAATCATTGCCTCGCCGGACCACTGGCACGCGACGCAGATGGTGCATGCCTGCCGAGCGGGCAAGCACGTGTATGTCGAGAAACCGGCTAGTTGCACGGTCGCCGAGGGTCAGGCGATGGTCGAAGCAGCGCGGAAACACGAACGCGTGGTCCAAGTTGGTTCGCAAGCCCGATCGGCGGAACCGGCGCATCAGGTGTGCACCTACATCCGTAACGGGATGCTGGGTAAGATCCGCAAGGTGACCTGCTGGCATTCCCTGAATCCGGCGGGCGGGCCGACTCGCGAAGCCCCGCCGCCGCCCGAACTGGACTGGGATCAGTGGCTGGGGCCGCTCAAGTCGCGGCCGTACATCCCCGGCGCATACCACCCCGGCAATTTCCGCTGGATGATGGAGTCCGGCGGCGGCGTGATCCGCGACCGCGGGGCTCACGTGATGAGCGTCATCCTGTGGTGCCTGAACGCGGATCACCAGACGCCGGTCGCGATCGAGGCGACAGGCGATCCGCGTCCGCAAGGCCCGTGGGACTGTCCGCCCAAGATGAAGGTCGTCTACACGTTCAAGGATCCGGATTGGGAATTGATCTGGGAGCAACCCGGCGATGTCCGCGGCGAAGGCGGATTCGGCATGGTGTTCCACGGCGAGGGAGAGCCGCTGGCGGTCAGCCGCGACGGAACCCGCATCCCGGCCCCTGAGTGGGTCCGCAAGTTCAAGGTGCCCGCGGGCGGCGTCGAAGTTGAGCGCGTGGCCAAATACGAAGACTACAACAAGAACCACAAAGAGGACTGGATCCAAGCCATCAAAGACGGCAAGAAGCCGTGCATGGACATCGAGGTGGCGCACCGCGTCGCCAATCTCTGCAACCTCGGCAACCTCTCGTACATCCTCGGCCGCAAGCTGGCGTGGGACGGAACCAAGGAACAGTTGATCGGAGACGAGGAGGCGAACCGCTTGCTCAGTCGCCCGCAGCGCGCCCCGTATGTGTTTTGAGAAGCGGACGGCGAGAGCGGAGTTGTCCCCGTAGTTGCATACCGAGAGGCGAGCGGCCCGCGTAAGCCCGCCGGTTTCCCACATGCCCGAGATTTGCGCGAGGAGTTCGCAATATCACCTTCGGTGAAATCAGCAGACGGTCGGAAAAGTGGTCGCCGAGACAAGGCACCGATTGGCTTAAGCCCACCGCTCGCCGGGATTTCTGCAACGTTTGACCTGTTTCGATTCGCAGCGGCCTCCTTCAGCGCCAGCCCGAAGTCCGCGACGTAGGGCTTGCCATTGCGGTCGATCAGAATGTTGCCCGGCTTGATGTCCCGGTGGACCAGCCCCTGCTTGTGCGCGTAGTGCAGGGCTTGGGCGACCGTCGCAGTCAATTCCGCCGCTTCGGCGTAGGGGAGGGCGGCCTGCTCCATTCGGCGGCCAAGGCTCGTGCCGTCGATGTACTTCGGGACGAAGAAGCACGGGAACTCCGGCGTGCTGCCGACATCGTGGACCGGCACAATGTGTTGGTGGTCCAGGTGCGCCAGCATCCGGGCTTCGTCCAGGTACGCTTCGACATCGGCCGGCTGCGATGTCAATTCCCGGTGCGGCACCTTGATGGCGACCTGCCGCCGCAGTTGATCGTCGTGCGCCAGGTAGACCAGCCCAGACCCGCCTTTTCCCAGCAGACGTTTGACGCGGTGACGCCCGATGTGCGACGGGCAGGCCGGCTGCTGCGGCTGCGCGTTGTCCGGCTTCGGAGCGGCGGCGTCTGCCGGCTTTCCGGCACCATCTTCCGTTGACGGAAGCGTTTCGTCGGGTTCGCGAGGGTCGTTGGACATGCCGAAACCCCTTGACTGGCCGCTGGCGACCAAGCGACGGCCTGATCGCTGTAATCAGCATACCCGCTCCACCGCCAATTGCAACGTTTCCAAGTCTGCGGCGGGGCGGAATCGTCTTCGCCACGGAAGCCGATCCGCTGCTTGATCCTGTAAGTCGTCGTCGGTGCCCGACCGCCGCAATCGGCACCCCTAACGCCACACCCTCATTGGTTCTGCCCGAGTTCCACCACGATGCCGAAATGATCCGAGAGGCGTTTCTCCGGCATGCTTGAATCCGGCCAGCGTTTTGTCGAAAGCAAACGCCACTGACTGGAACGCGACACGCAGATGTGGTCAATACAGGCATACGGAGCCGAGTCTCGCGCGACAGGATCATTGCCAGCAGCCGTCACGACTTCGAGTTCCGCTTCTTCAAGCGTGTCCTCCAGAAGGCGACGGTTCTTCCTCGACCCGTAGTAGTGGCGGGCTGCGAGATCCTGGTTGAAGTCCCCGGCGACGATCAGACTGGCGTTTGGGAAGGCATTCCGCAGGCGTCTCCAATCCGCCCGTTGCAGGTCGAGCGCGACGGCAAACGCGGCTCCGCCGAGGGACGGTATGCCGCGCCACGTGCTGCCGTGCCAGGGTAGCACGCACCCGTACACGACGATGTCGCCGTGCGTCGGATGAACGAGGCGAGCTGCCGCGCACCTGGCCGAGTCCGATGCAAACGAAGGAAGCGGCTGGACCGGCAGCCTCGACCAAATGCCCACCCAACGCTCGCCCGGTTTCGATTGTCGATCCGGCTCACCGCTGAACGTCGCAGAGTAGTCGTCGCCGGGAGCAACCTGATCGTGGGTCTCGGTCAAGATCCAAACGTCAGCGTCGACATTCGCCATGTGTCTGCGGATTGCTGAACAGCGACCCAGTGACGGCTCCACACGCTCAAGATTCCAGTTGGCGATCTTCAGCACGCGATTCTCCTCGGACATCTGAGCTTGTTGTTGCGGATAGCCAGCAGCCAGACAGTGATCTGGCGGTCTGCGTCACGGCACGTGTTCGCTGTCGGAGTCAATTCTGTTCTCCACACACAGCCAAAAGGACTCGGCCTACGACGGACTGGTTCAGTTCTCGGTTGGCTGAGGACACGTCGAAGCTCTAAGGGAACGCAGGGAAGAAACCCTGAAAAGGCCGGATGCGTTAGGAACCGGCTGTTCAGGAGCAGGCGGAGGACGATGCGATGGGAGGAGCGGCAGAAAGAGGTTAGGTGTTGGATTCACAGAGTACTCTTGCTCGTACCTAGTCGTCAGGCTTCCAGTCGAGCTTTGGGTGGTTCATGCCTGGGAGCCATTTGTCTTCCCAGCTTGCTGGCCAATGAGGATGGCGTTTCAGAATGACAGCAATCTGAGCTTGAGCGTTCCTGACGGTCTTAAACGCGAACTCGCGTTCGCCCGGCCCCTTGTAGTACTCAGCCTTGGCGATGTGCTCTTGTACGGCCTCGCGTTGGCCATGCAGTTTCAGTCTGTCGTCAGGCATCTTACATTCCCCGCAGCTCGGACTTCCCCCGCTCGGGCTCGCCGTTGAAACGTTGCGGTGATGCGTCCGACTGCATTCCGATGCTACGCCCTCGGCATCTTGCCATGTATCCTAATTCTACAGCCGGATTTGCACGGCCACTCGACACATTGTACCATTGCTCCAAATCCTCGCGAGCAACCTCGGTCGTGCCGTACTAAACAACGCGGGCTGCTGGCCCCTCCCAGTGTTCAGCCCGACTACGGGACCAGAGTATCCGATCAACAGCCGATGGCAACATTTTTCTCCCTCCAGCAGGGCGGAATCCTGAAGCGGTACATCCCAACTTGGCAGCCGCCCCGCGAGTCAGCACGCCGGTCAGCCGTTAACCGCGGCCCCACAGCAGCCGGTAACCGAGTCGGCGAGCGATCAGCAGCGGCGCGGTCAGAGTCAGAAAGTAGCCGCCCGCAAAAACTGGCATGACGATGAAAATTTCCCATTCCAACCGCTGGCCCCCCAAGATCACGGCCATTGCTACGTAAACGACAACGACTGCCACGACTGCGGCAAAAGCCAGCCCAAGTGCCAGCAGTAACCGCCGTGCGCGCAGACCAGCAGAGATCGCGGGCACGACGGTTATCGCGCTAATCACCATGATGACGAGGGCCGCGACTACTAGACCGGCGATACTGGGGTCACCTGACCTTGCCGTCAGCGACTGTGAGGCTTGTGCCGCCGCCAGCGCCATCCCAATGACCGTCATTGCGATCAACAAACCTCCGATTCGCAGTGGCTCGAAACGGGCGGACGTGGCGTCGTCCCGATGGACGATACGCCAGCGAAACCACATCCGCATGATCCACGGCGGCGTTTGCGCGGCCAGGAGAAATAGCGGTAAGCGGAGCAACGGGGCCGCCAGCTCAGCCACATCCGCGTGCCTGAGTCCGTCGGCCAAGAACGGCGGAACCAGGAAGGCTCCGAATAACGCGATTGCGGACGTTGCCCCTGCCAAAAGACGCTGGCCCCAGTGGAGTGGAGCAAACACACACCAGATGCTGTGGAGCGCTGCCTGCCCGCCGATCATCCCCATGCACGCCGGCCCCAGGGTCATCGCAATCGCGCGGCTTGGACTATAGTCGTACTTCGACAGGGACGCCAGACTGTTGCCAGCGAAGAAAAACGCGAGGCACCCCACGAACAATGAAATCGCCGGAATACGAGATCTGCTCACACATTCGCTCCTGCGGACAAGAGAACCGAACGACGCGACGGAGATCGCCCGCGATGCCGCAATTGGGCCGCACAATGGCGATTGTACAGCGCAGACGCCCACCCGAATCCGTCTTGCCCCAATTCAGGAAATCTCGTCCAGTCCGCCCAGAATCAGCTTGCTGATCCGGCCGGCAAGAGCTGACGCTTTCTTACAAGATGGGTGGGCTAATGATCGACGGTCGCGACCTGGTTGGGGAATCCCGCCGTACCTCGCCGTCCTATCTTCCAGACGAAATAAAGCCCACCGACAATCGACCGTCGGTTTCCCAAGGGTCTCCGCCTCCGTTTCTGCCTTTTCGCACTTTGTGGAAATCGTCCACGAAATAGGTTTCAGATAGGTCGCCGGTCTTCTGCAGGCAGTGGGAAAGATAGTCTCGTTCCGCATCGATATCGGGCGCAGTGACGTGCGTGACTTGGCCCGTGGTGCGGCTGAGCCCGACCCGCTCATCGTACACGGCGGACCCGACCCACACGGGCCGTCCGTCCGGAGCGGTCCTTTCCGCACGCCAGAAGCGGACGTGATGTCGCTGCCGTGGATTGCCGTCCACCGGTTGCTCGAAAGCGAGGTCTTCTTTACGCCCAAACAGGTAGAGGTTGCTGACCGGCGCCCGATCGTCCGGTCGCTTCAGCAGGGTGTCGGCCGCGATCTGGAGGTCGCTGCGAAACCCCAACGGATCGGCAGAGTACCACTTGGCAGCCCCCATGATTGTGTTAATCTCGGTCTCCGTGCCGATTAGAGCGACGTTAAGCGGGTCGCCTGGGATGCCGTCGGCGGTATGCGTGACACCGGGAATGTCATTCAGCGAGGGATGGCGGTCTGCATAGCGGACCCAGCAAGTGGGTACGACTACGTATGCCACCAGCAAATACAACAGAATCAGGCCAACGACTAACGCGGCAAGCCGATTCCACGGCCTTCGCTTCGGCAGCGGCTTGTGCTGCGCATGATCGGAAGATTCTTGATCCACATTTCACCTCGGGGATACCGCGAACGACCTGGGCCGGGAAGTCGGCGGAGTCTGCGTGCAAGTGCAACAACCGCGAGACCGACCGGGTCATACGTACCGCTCTGACACTGCGCTGGACGATCATACCGAGTTAATGTCGATGGTCATCGCTGCCTCTCCGTTCCGCCCGGCATCATTGACCACCGCCTGCCCGGATGCACGATTGTACCACGCCTCGCCTCAAGGGCGAATTGGGACGCAGTCGCAAGAGCACCCAGGCAGTCCCGGAAAACGCGGCCGCAAACTCCGCCCGGAAGTCAAGGTGTTGACTCCGTTGCCGTGCTTTGGACAATGACGGCACCGCCCGCGTTTTCCGGGGAAAAGCGATTGTCACTAGGCCACAGCCATGAAGTACTTCGTGAACGTCGTCGCGGTCCTTGTTGCCGCATGCGCGGTCAACACCCGGGCTTGCGGTGCAGACGCTCCTGCTCTGCCAGCACTGGAGTGGCACGAGTTCCCGGACGCGGTGAAGTTCGCGGTGCGCGGCTTGCCCTGGTTTGCCGAAAACAGCCCAAGGTTCTGGCGGATGCCTGCCACGGATATGGCGTCGTTGCCCAAGGGCGTGCAGGGCCGGTCCAAGTGTCCGTCGGGTGGCCGAATTGCGATGCGCAGCACAACGTCTCGGCTGGCAGTGCGGTCCACGGCGGTCCGCGGCAGCAGCGTGGCGAGGTTTGACGCCTACGTGAACGGTCGTCCTTTCCACTCCATGGCGGCAGGCGACTCTGGCACCGCAACCGAACTCGTACTGTTCGACGGGCTGGGCGGCGAAGAGAAGGAGATCGTTGTCTACTTGCCGCATCTGCAAGAGGTCGTCGTGACGGCGCTCGGCGTGGACGCAGGTGCGCTGTTCCGGGAGCCGGAACCCAAGTATG
Source organism: uncultured Planctomycetaceae bacterium (assembly GCA_903927685.1). The sequence goes on along the minus strand of CAIYOB010000264.1, from coordinate 5,389 downwards.
CCCTGTCACTGCCGGTAGTGTTCTACGGATCGTCCGTGTGCCAGGGCAGCGGTTCGTCAAGTCCGGGGCAGACCTACGAGGCAATTCTTTGCCGCGGACTGAACCTGGACTTCGTCAACCTGGGCTTCGGGGGGGCAGGCAAGGCGGAGCCCAATGTCGTCGAGCTGGTGAACTCGGTTTCGGGATGCTGCTACGTATTCGATCTGGGCAAGTCCTACGGAGCGCAGGACGCGACCGCGTTCAAAGCCATGTTGCAGGCGATCCGTCGGAAGCACCCGGAGGTGCCACTTGTCGTGCTGACGCCGATCACCTCGGTGAAGGAGGTTCAGGAGCCGGCCTACGCCGAGCGGAGCATCCACACGCGGAAGGCTATGCGGGACGCGGCGGCGGAGTTGATTCAGGCAGGCGACCAGCGCATCTTCCTGGTCGAGGGCGAGGATCTGCTCGGCTTCAACGAGCACGTCTTGCTATCCAGGGACGGCGTGCACCCAGCCGAACGCGGCCACAAAGTGATCGCGGCCAAGCTGTCGCCGATACTCCGCAAGGCCCTCGGACTGTAAGCGGCGGTGTGCTCAGCAGCGTTTTGGTGCGCGAGCCGCCCTCCCCCGAGTTCGCCAAAACCGGCCCGATCCGCCCGAAATCAGCTTTGCTCATCCAGCCAGTTGGAGGTCGCCAGTTCTTACAAAACGGCCGAGCCGCCTTTCAGCGGACCTGACGTGCTGGCGTTCGAGCCGCGCATTTCGTAAGCTGGCGGATCGACGCCCCGTGACGGCACGAACCGTTGTTTCCGTCCCGCGTCCTGCGAAGCCGTTCAGGGAGAACGCGAAATGGTGACAAACGCAGACTCAGGCAAGAGCCCGAAGAGCCGACGCGGGCATCCGGATCGATCGGGAGCCAAGCTGACTGTCCGGCTGGCGCTGTGGCATGTCTTCGACTACATCGAGGCCGAGAGCGACCCCTCCCTGTACAAGGAGATCGTCGATTGCCTGGAAGACGAACTGCTCGCCAAAGGCAACGAAGGGTTGCAGATCCTGGATGAACTCACCAAAGCTCCTGGTCAGCGACAAGCGGAGGAATGACCTTGACGGGTTAGACTCCCGTCAATTGCACCTTCCTGCTCGCCAGCGCCCAACTACGAGGGAGTCTTCCGGCGCGACGGGCAGGAAGCGGCTTCGGGCGGGGGCAGGTGGAGGTGACAAAGTTCGCCGACAACACCTACTTCGGTACGGTTTACTTCGTCGATGCGGAAGGCAACGCCGCGTCGGGCGAATGCCGAGACAAGATCACCGGGCCTGACCAATTCGAGTTTATACAGGTGCTGAACGGGAAGACCAGCGTTCAGTACTGGCAGCGACTCAAGGATTGACGAACTTCCTTGTCGCAGCCGAGGCAAGTTCAGATTCGCCTCCTCGCGGATCGCCAGGGCATGGTTGCAGCCGGCAGCGAGCTGGCCCCGCCTCCCGGCACCCACGTCAGTTCTGGCCCCCAACGACGCATCGCCGGTCGAAGCACGGCTTTTGTCCGTCCGGCGCTCTCGGACGCGTTTTAGCCCTCCGCGGCGAGCGCCACTTGTGGGCGGGAAGGCACACTCGGCCATGAATAGTGGCGAATTGGCGGGGTATTGTCTACCATAGTTGAGGGGACAGTTTGTCGGCGCTGACGTTGCGATTGGTTCGTCGTTCCTGCAATGCCGCGAGTACTGACTTACCACCGTCTTTGTCGGGTTTCGGCAGAACGATAGGCTGCAGGGTGCCAACCGCTTCAGCCGGAGCCTGTGCGTAACTGCCGGATGTGTTGGCCAGCACGGGCAAGGCGGGGATAGCCTTGACGAATGTCCTACGATCCACTGGAGCCTCCGGTGCAATTGCCGTGACGGGCTGTAACGGGCGACCAGCTGAAGATACTGGACGGCAGGCCCAGAGGCCAGCGGTGCTGTTGGCGGTGATCAACCTGCCGGACCGCGGCCAGTCGGCTATGTCGTCCAAATCGCGACGCTCGGGCGACCAGCCACTTCCGTTCGTGAACGCGACCTGGGCGAACGGCGGGCCGCCGGAGCAGGAATGGGCTGGTAGCGTTCCCTGTGACCACGCCTGCCGGATCGCGGCCAAGCGGCTGCGCACAGCCATCGGCGGCCGGGGGGGCGGTGCGCAGCTGGGGCGGTGTGGGCGTGAGGGCCGGCCCTACGGATCGTCGCTCGCGACATCGGCGTCGGGCAGGGCGAGTTGGATCTTTGCGATCCCGTCGGCCGAAATGCGCGTGCCGCGGAGGTCCAGGCGACGGAGCTTGCCCAAGCCGGAAAGGTGCGGCAGGCAGGCGTCGGTCACCTTCGTGCCGTCGAGCACGAGCGTCTCGAGTTCGGCGAGCTCGCCCAGCCGGTGCAGCCCCGCGTCGGTCACGGCCGTGCCCGCCAGCGAGAGCGTTTCGAGTTGCCGGAAGGCGACCACGTAAGGCATCCAATCGTCGGCGAAGCGGGGGTGGTTGCCAGCGTCGACCAGCACGACGGGCTGGCCCGGCTCGTTTCGGCGGAAGTGGATCAGCACACCGCCGCGCCGCCGCAATTCAGCCCACGCCGCGGTCTCGCTGAGCTCGGCACCGCCGGTCCGCCGCACGACCGCCGGCTTGACCTCCGAGCCGTCGGGGAGCGCGAGCGGCGGGGCTTCCGCGGGGTCGGCCGCGAGGTCCAACCGGGCGGTTTGCCCCTTCTCGATCTTCGCCGCGTAATGGGCGAAGGTCGTTCCGCGGGCCATCGCCAGCGCAAACGGGCCACGGCCCAAACCGTCGACTTCGATCAGGTACGAGCCGTCAGGCAGGGCGAGGCACCAGAACAGGTCGTCGCGGCCTTGGGGATGCACGAAGAGCTGGCTGCCTGGGATCTCGCCGGCGATCTTTCCGCCCACCAGTCCGAGGTGTTCGCCGCGGGCGCTGGTCACGCGGAGGCCGATCGGGCACAGCCCGAGGATGTGGGTCATCGGTCGCGGTAGCTCGCGGCGCGGGGGTGGCTCATCGCCCCGCTCGCCGACCTCGAGGGCCGCCTCGCCTCCGTCGCCCCCGGCCGTGGGGCACTTCCTCCAGCGGCGGTTCCAATACACCGCGCCGCCGTGCGGAGGAAATCCGCCGCGGCTGCCGGTGTCGAATTGCTTCGTGTCGGGTTCCACGCCCCAGGCCGCGCCGATGGCGTACCACCAGCCGTAAAACCACCGGAAGTCCTTCATGGTGAACACGCCCGGCTGTTGCTTGGGCCAAGTGTCGAGGATCTGCGTGGCTTCGTCGATCATCGGCTCGCCGTCAGGCCAGATGGCGACCGCGTAGTGCTCGCCCGCCAGCAGCTTCGAGCCGTTGGAGAACCCACGCCACAACGGTGCGTAGTGCACGCCCACCATGCTCCGTGGATCCCGATCGAGGAACCGTAGGTCGTTGAGAAAATCGATCGTCCGCTTCGAGCAGCCGGCGCAATTCCACTCCTTCTCGCCGAAGTAGATGTTGTTCCAGCCTCCCCATTCCATGTCGCCGACGAGCGGCGGCGACACGGGATACACGGTCACGCCGGGGTTCCCGAGACGCAGCTCCGCGTAGTCGGCGGCGATGGCTCGCTGCACCTCGTCGCGGTGCGAGGGCGTTTCCTTCAGGTAACGCTGGATGGCCGCCTCGACCCGCAGCGGGGCCGACTTACCTTCCAGCGGCGTGACACGGAGGCACTCGAACTCCACCCGCGCCGTCGCGTCCCAGTCGGTCCCGAAGACCTTGCGACTGGCGTCGAGACGCGATTGCGGCCCGAGCATCCGGGCCTCGACGCGGTACATCCCCGGCACAAAGGGGGCGAAGGGGACGAACACCTTGTCGTCGGGCAGGGCGATCTGGAGCCGCAACGGCCGCAAGTTGGCCACGCGGGGGAAGTAGATCGTCGTCTCGAAGGCCGCCACGTCGTCGTCTACCGCTCGGACCCACTTGCTCAGCGGGGCGCCCTGCTCGTTGACAGAGTTCTCCCATTCGTTCACGGCCAGCGTGAGCGTCACCCGCTCGCCGTTGGAGTACGCCTCCTTGTCCGCCATGAGCGTGGGGATGAAGAACCGCTGCCCGGCGCCGTTGGGCGGTGTCGCCGGCGGTTGCCCGGCGTTGTCGGCCGACGGGGGCATCTTGCCCGAATTGTCGCCGTGCGAACCTGCCGGTTGCAGCTTGAACTCCCAATCGACGCCGAAAAATCCCTGATCGTAGAGCGGGTCGCGGGGACTGCCGACCTTACCGTTGCGGAACGCCACGCCGATCGAACCGACGCCGGTTTCCTCGCTCACACGGCCGCGAAGCGTCCCTTTCGTGTTCAGCGTCCTCAGCTTGAGGCTCCGCTCGACCATGCGGAGTACGCTCTCGTGGAGAGGAGCGAACTGCTCGCCGTCCGGCGGCCGGCCTTCCTTGGCGATGCCGGCCGCCTGCTCGCTCGTGGGGCGAACGCCGTCGTACTCCCAGCGGTCGGTGACGACTTCGCCGGTGATCCGTCGGTCCGCGTCGATTTTCCCCTGGAACGTCCCCGTGGTTCGTAGGCGGAGCCACTCGGTCCACAGCCCTGTGCCCGAGGGCATCCAATCGCGCAGGTTGTTCCATGTTTCGGCGGTGAACGAGCCGGAGACGGCACCGCCCTTCAAATCGAGGCGGAACTCGATCTGTCCACTGCGGTTCTTGGTGGTGATCGACAGGCTTTCGGCGGCGTGCCCTGCGGGTCCCGGTGCCGCGAGCAAGCAGGCGAAGGAAAGCCCGATGAGCCGCCAGAACGTCCGTGTCATGTCGCCCTCCGCGCCGATCGCTAGGATTTTCCTAATCCCCCCGCAGAGAGTAGCCGTTTCCGCCGCCAGGGTCAACGCCACTTGCCGCTGCAGTGAACTTCGCGTTGCGGTCCGAGACCAGCTACCGCGCCGGGCCCCGTGCAACAAGAAGGTCGCCGCGGGTCCCGGTGTCCGAGCCCGCCCTGGGCAGAAACTCGCTCGTCGGTGGGCCGACGCGCGACCGGGAAGGATGAGACAGGGCGAGGGCACGGCGGAACTACCGGGGTCCCCGAGCACGGATTCTCGCGATCTAGGCCTGGCTGGAAGTCGGTCTGCGCCCAAACCAGCTGAGTTGTGAGTAGCCGAGTCTGGGCGTTGGCAGCTGGCCCGCCTTTTGGCCTCCGAATTATTCATGGGGCCGACGCCGGCGGGGGAATGCGGCAGAATCGGAGAGCGGATCGACCGATGGGATGTGTTCGGCGAGTGCCTCTCGCCCCGAGCCGATGGGTTCGTTCACGACTCGATTCCGTGGGGCGAAGCGGCCTTGCGGATCATGGGTGAGAAGACGGGCGCTTACACAGCCACGCTCAGCGACGATCCGGCGTTCTTTGACCGTGAACGGCTCTTCCAGTTTG
>CAIYOB010000263.1 GCA_903927685.1 uncultured Planctomycetaceae bacterium | reverse complement strand
TCCAAGTCCGCGCGGATCGCCCACGCACCCGACAGGCGTCGGGAAAAAGAGAATCAGAAGGTGGACCAGAAGGTGGCTTCGTCCACGAAGGTCAGTCAGATCAACGGGTCGATCTCGAAAATCCGTTTCATCAGCATCACCCAAGTCTGGCTGGCCCGCGTGCGGGCCGGCGCCGGTTCGGCGGTCGGACTGGCCGAGCTTCCCGGCTGCTCCGCCGCAGCGGCTTCGGCCTGCTTCCGCCGCAGACCTCGACTCTTGTTCGACTACCAGCCGTAATCACGAATCAGGTGCGCGCCCTGGGGTGGAATGGGGTACCCGGTACTCCGGGTCGCGTGAACTCGGCCAGGAAGTCCAGCGGGTCGAGGATCTGGAAATTCGTCAGTGGTCAGTGGTCAGTGGCAGGAGACAGCGAACAAGGGACCAAGGACTAAGGACCAATGGACGGTGGCGAAATGGGGGAATTGGGTCGGGTCTCATTTGTGGCGATTTGCCGCGTCGTGCGACCGTTCACCGGTCGGGACGGAGGCGTTTTGTGCGGCCAGGGAGACGTAACGTGGATTCCAATCCCAGACGCTTCGCCGTGGCCTGCTGCCAGACCGTTTCGCCGAAGGGAGTGCCAACCTGGATGATGGCATCGGGTACTGGCCTTGCGCCGGGCGGTGGTGCTAAGATGATGGAGACCAGGGTCCGAACTCTCGCCTGCGCGGCTTCCCGCTGACCGAGCTGCAGCGCCGGCTGAATGATCTGGGCTGGCAACGGCCAGCTCTTGCGCCGCGGCTTCCTCGAATCACAAGTTCCTCCTGAGAGAATGACTAACGTGGATGAGAATCAGATTTCCTATCCTTTTTCCTATCCTTCGAATACCGACCCGCCGGTGTCTGCATCGGGCTCCGTCATGGCGCCACGTGGCAACAACCGGCGACCGTGCGTCGAGCTTCTCGACCCGGCCATGATTCAGGTTCTTTGCCGCAAGACGCCGACCGAGCGGGTAGCCATGGTTTTTGCGGCCAATCGCACGATGCGTCTGCGTTTGGAGGGTCACCTTCGCTCGCAGCACCCCGATTGGGACGACCAAGCCGTAATGCAAGAGATCGCCCGGAGGATGAGCCGTGGAGCAAGCTGATCTGTTGCGCCGGGTCATCGATGTCTTGGAGGATCAGCGCATCGTGTATCTGCTGGTGGGTTCCCTGGCGAGCAGTGTGTACGGCGAGCCACGGTTGACGGCCGATGTCGATGTCGTGGTCGAATTGAACCTGCCGCAGGCAGCAAAGCTCTGTGCCGCCTTTCCCGCCCCGGAGTATTACGTCAGCGAGACAGCCGCGAGCCAGGCGGTCGCGAGGGGCGGCCAATTCAACGTGATCCATCCTGCTTCCGGGAATAAGATCGACTTCATCATTGCTCGAACAGATGCCTCGGGGGCGTTGCCAGATCGCTCGTCGGCGCCAAGAGCTGGTCTTGCCGAGCCGCCCCGGCTACACGGCGGCGCCGGAGGACGTGATCCTCGGAAAGTTGTGGTATTACCGCGAAGGCGGTTCCGAGAAGCACCTCCGTGACATTGCCGGCATGTTGCAGGTCAGTGGCGACGAAATCGATACGGCGTATGTGGACGCTTGGAGCCGAGAGCTCGATCTCGCCGCAGAATGGCAGACGGTGCTCGACCGGCTGCACGGCCCCAAGTGAAATGATAGGAAATTGCTTTTCCGCCACAGGACTGAGGCTAAG
>CAIYOB010000262.1 GCA_903927685.1 uncultured Planctomycetaceae bacterium | reverse complement strand
GGCTCAAGCTCCAGCCGCGGGTCGGCGACACGCTGGAAGTCGAGTCCTGCGTCAACGATCCGATGGCGGTGATCCTGACGTTGATCATGATCTCGGTGGCCAAAGCTCCGGACGCGTTGCGGTGGACCGTGGGGCTGGGCGTGCCCCTCCAGTTGGCAGTCGGCGCCGGCGTGGGCGTTCTGCTGGGTTTCGGGGGGCTGTTCGTCCTGCGGCGGATCCGTCCGCCGACGGTCGGGCTGTATCCCGCGCTCACCTTGGCGATCGCTTTCCTGTCGTTTGGCGTGGCGACGTTGCTGGACGGCAGCGGGCTGTTGAGTGTCTACGCGACGGCCTTGGTTCTGGGCAATTCGGCCCTGCCGTATCGGGCCGGACTGGCCCGCGTGCACGAATCGCTGGCTTGGCTGAGCCAGATCGCCTTGTTCCTGATGCTGGGCTTGCTTGTCTTTCCTTCCCGCCTGTGGCCGGTGGCTGGCATGGGGCTGGCAACGTCGCTGTTCCTGGCCGCCGTGGCTCGACCCCTGGCCGTCTGGCTCTGCCTGTGGCCGCTTCGGTTTCCCGCTCGGGAGATCAGCTACATCGGCTGGATCGGCTTGCGGGGCGCGGTCCCCATCATCCTGGGAGCTATGCCGGTCCTGGCTGAGGTCCCCAACGCGGAAAGGGTCTTCAATCTCGTGTTTTTTATCGTGGTCATCAGCAGCATCCTGCCAGGAGCCACGATTCGGCCGGTGACCCGCTGGCTGCGTCTGGCGGTGCCGGACCAGCCGCGGCCGAGCGCCGTGCTGGAGATCAACTCGGCGCATCCACTGAATCGCGAAATCGCCTCCTTCTGTATCGAGCCTGAGGCGGCGGTGTGCGGAGCGCCGCTGTCTGCAATCGGTTTGTCCCCTGACGCCGCTGTGATGCTGATCGTCCGGGACCAGCAACTGGTCGCCGCGCGCGGTCCGACGGTGTTGCTGCCGGGAGACCATGTGTACGTCTTCTTTCGGCAGGAGGACCGAGCCTATATCGAACTGCTGTTCGGAAACCGCGAGAGCGAGGCGGGCTAATGCTCCGGCCGGAGTGAGGTTTGGGATTGGGTGGCTGGGGTCGAGCCACGAGGGACGAGTGGCGAGCCCCCAGGCGGGCTCGCTGCTGGGGGCTCGCTGCGCTCGACCCCAGGCACCGGAACAGCTACAATGGCGGTCCAGTGGCAGTGTACAATGCTGTCAGCCACTCGATGTTGGGTGGACGGCCTTGGGACTTGGATGCGGAAGGAAAGCGGACGATGCCGGATCGCAAAGAAACGATGACACCGCGCGAGCGACTGCTGAGGGCGTTGAATCACGAGGAGCCGGATCGCGTGCCGATCGATCTGGGGGGCAATCAGACCGGGATTCACCGGGTCGCCTACGAGGCCCTGCTCGAACATCTGGGGATCCAGGATCAGGTCACGATCATGGACGCCGTGCAGCAATTGGCGCGGCCTTGCGAAGCGGTGCTGCAGCGGCTGCGCGTCGATACGCGGTACATCCACGCCGGGGCCGCGGCGGACTTCCAAGGCCAGGTCGTGACTCGCCAGCGCGACGGACGCACGTGGCACGACTTGACGGACGAATTTGGCGTGACGTGGTCCATGCCGGACGATGCGCCGCTGTACATGGACATCACACACCATCCGCTGGCCGAGGCCAAACTCGAGGAAATCCGCCAATTCCCCTTTCCCAAGGGCAACGATCCGGGCCGTTTTGCCGGCTTGCGCGAGCGGGCCTTGCAGATCCGCCGCGAAACGCCCTATGCCGTGATTAGCGGGATCAGCGGCGTGGTCTACGAGATTTGCTGGTACATGCGGGGCTTGGAACGTTGGTTCATGGATATGATCGAGCAGCCCGAGTTCTGCGAAGCGTTGATCGACCAGACGCTGAAGTTCTGGCTGGACTGGTTCGACGGGTTTCTGGCCGAGGTGGGCGACGTGGTGGACGTGATCATGATCGGCGACGACTTGGCCGGGCAAGGCGGGCCGCTGTTCCAGCCGGACTTCTACCGCCGGGTCGTCAAGCCGCGTCACAAGCGACTGGTCCAGTCGATCAAACCGCGGACGAACGCCAAGATCTGGTACCACACGTGCGGCGCCTGTCAGGGTTATATTCCCGACCTGCTGGACAACGGCATCGACATCCTGAATCCGGTCCAGATCAGCGCTGCCAGCATGGACCCGGCCGAGTTGAAATCACGGTTCGGCCAGCGCATCGTCTTCTGGGGCGGCGGCATCGACGCCCAGCACGTACTGCCTCACGCCGATCCGGAAACGGTCTGCCAGCATGTGCGGCGGAACGTCGAGACCTTTAAGCCCGGCGGCGGGTACGTGTTCAATAACGTCCATAACATCCAGGCCGGCGTGCCCGCGGAGAATATCGTCGCCATGTACGACGCCGCCTACGAGGCGGGGTTCTACTAGCAATGCGGTGTTCCCTGTCAGTATTCCAGGCGCACGAAGTCCGTGCTCTCCAGCGGCAGGCTGAACTCAACGCCCCCGTCCCGGGCCGGCCGAAACTCCAGTTGCCCGTGATGCACGGACTCGACTCGCCGCACCGGACGAGCGGTGCGCACGCGGAATTCCAGTTTGCTGATCGGCCGCAGCGAATAGTTCGCCAACGGCAGCAAGCCGCCGGCGGGGCCGTCCATCAGGACCGCGTCGACCAGCGGCTCCGTGCAGTCCAGCGGAAGAACAACGCCGGCCGATCTGACCGGCTCCAGCAACCATTCTCGCACTTCGGGCGGAAACTGCCATGGATTGTCCGAGCGGGCCAGCCTGTCCGAGCCGGTGGCTTCGCCGCTTCCTTCCTGCTCCAACTTGTGCCGCGCCACCAGGGCCGGATAGATGTAGGACAGTCCGGGCAAGAAGCCGGCGCAGTAGACGCGGCCTGCGCCGAACGAGCCGACGGTCAAGGCGGGCGATCCGTCCCGGAAGCGGGCCGACACCGCAGCGTGGGCACGCGGCGTGGTCGCCTGTTTCACGGACAACACGGGCGCCATGAACTCGCCGATTCGCACCTCGTCCAGCACGGGCAGGTTGCGGATCAGGCTGCCACCGTACAGGAACGGATTCGCGTCGACGGCGGCAGACCGCTCGACCGGCAGCAGGTCGGACAGCAGGCTCGACGGGCGGTTGAACTCGTCGCGGCCGGCGGCGGCGGCGGTCAACCACAGCGTGCCGCCTTGTTCGACCCACTGCCGGACCGCTCCCGCCGCCGCCTGCGTCAGGTTCGGGCCGCTCAAGTAGCAGACCTTATAATCGGCCAACGCACCCCGTTCGACCTGCCGCTCGCCCAGCACGTCCACGGGCACCTGGGCATGAGCCAGGGCCAGCCAGGTGTGCATCCGATCGAAGCCGTAGCTGTGATTCCGATCCAGCGTCCAGATATCCGCGGACGACGGCACCAGCAGCGCGACCTGGGCGGGCACGGGCAGCGCGGGGACCAGCAGATCCTCGACCGCGCCGATCTCCCGCACGATCTCGGCGTTGGCGTACCAGGTGTCCGGCTTGGCCTGCCAGGCGTGGCTTTGCCACGCGGGCCCTCCTTCGTGGCTCCCCCAGCTGGTCCCGTACGAGAAGTTCTCCAGGACTTTGACCCCGCGCGCGACTTCGCCGACCGCCTTCAGTTTGACGTCCCACGGTTTGCGGCCGGCGTGCGCGATCAGGTAGTGCCCCAGCGTCTGGCGCCGCTGGCGAGCCGCGCCCCGCATCAGCTCGATGTTGTACGCGCTGCACTGGTAGGTCGACGCGAGGTTGGCCCAATCCTCACTCCAGATGGCGTTCTGGTCCGGACCGTCCAGCAGTTCGAAGTAGTCCACGCCCTGGCCGTAGAAGTTGGCCCAGTACACCGCCCCGTCGCTGAAGTTGACGCCGGTGGGAAACTCGGTGCCATAGGCCGAGCAGAGAATCCGCCGTTGTAGGGCCAGGAAGTCGCCCAGCGAACGCGTGCGAAACCGCTGGGTGTAGTAGTACAACTCGGGTTTTTCCTCGCGGTCCGTGGCCACGACCGGTGTCACTTGCTCCCAATCCGTGACTCCCAGGTCAGTCGGGGACTTGCCCAACTGCTTCAGCCACGCGCGGAATCGCTCGAGCGAGGCGGCGTCCGCGGCCAGCACCGTATCGGCCTGCCCGGCAGGCTCGTCCATCAGCAGGCAGAACGCGATCGGCCTGGCCGCGTTCTTCGAGCCGCGATACTCCTTTGCCTGCTGCTCGGCCTTGCTCCGCATGGCCGCCTCGTCGGGCCGCGAGTACGAGCCCTGGTCCAGCAGCCAGATCCCGCCGTGGAGCAGCGTCTGGCGGTCGTTGGAAAAACCGAAATAGTCCAGCGTCCGGCGTTCCCGCGCGGTGACTCGTTCATCCAGCGGCAATTCGTAACCGCCCAGCGAAGCGCTCACGAAAAAGGGAAACCGCTCCGGCCGCCGGCCGAGCTGCGGCCAACGGAACTCGTCGGCCAGCTTGCCGAACCGTGCTGCAAGATCAAGGTCGCGGCCGAACCGCGCCAGGTTTTCCGCGGTGGTCAGATCCGGCGGCATGACGATCACCAGACCATTCGGACAGCAGTCGGCCTCGACCGTGCGGACCACCGCGTCCTCCTGCGGAGCGGTCGCGAACTCGAACCGCGCCCGTAAACGGTCCGCTTTGTCGTGATAAGCGTACCGGGCCGAGAGGTTCAAGATGGCCCCGGAGTCCTGGTACACCAGCGGCGTGAGATTGCACCAGGGCGTCCGGTCGCCGCTGTGGAGCAGCTGGTTCGCCCGCGGTGCCAGGCCGTCCCCGCGGCCGTCTCGGGCCAGCCAATGGTGCGAGTACCACGGATCGCGATAGTGATCTGCAAAGAGGTGGACATACAGCGGCCGTTCGTAGCCGGGGCCGATCGTGACCCGCACGTACGTCTGCGGGCCAAACGGCAGATGGTCCGGCAACGCCGACTTGTCAGTGGTCAACAATAGGCAGTCGACGTGCCGCGTGTAGCCGACGCAATTCTGGTTCTCGAACTTGCTGAGCCGCAAGACGACGTCGCCGGCGGGCAGGTCGGCGTCGAAGGCTGCCCAGCGGTAATGCCAATCGGGCGTATCCGGGTCGGCGGCCAAGTCGAAATCGCGGCGGCCCAACAGCTTGTCTCCGGCCAGCACGTCACAGCGGAATGCCCCCCGCCAGGCCGCGACCTGGAGATAGCGGACCCAAATCCGGTACTCCCCGCCTTGCGGCAGAGTCACGGTGTGAGACGCCGTCCCGCGGGGATCGCCGCCGGCCCCGTGCAACGCGGTCGCTCGGGACGCCCGCTTGGTCTGGGGATTGGTCGCCGGCTGCCAACCATCCGACGCTGGGACGAACGACTCCGCCTCGACAAACACGGTCGGTGCCGAGCCGACCGTCGAGTTCCAGCCGGCCGCAATCCACGTCAACGCGATCCAGCATCCGAGTTTCATTCGCAAAGCGGGCATTCGACCACCTACTTCCTTGGTTGGTTCCCCAGGTCGTCCGCAGCACCGGACAGCATTTTGGGGTCAGCGGTTGCGGTGCCGGCCCGTCCGAAGATCAACGGTCCCGCGGCGATACCTTGCCTACGTCTTGTCGCTGTGTCAGGCCGGCAGCTCGCGCCGGATTCAAAGCGGCAGTTCAATTTCTTCCCGGTTGCCCAAGCCGGCCCGATTGTTCAAGTACCAAACCCGAACGGGGACAAACGCGTACAGCTGTGTCCGGAAACGTTGGGTGAAGCTGTCGAAATCCAGGAGGGAGTCCGCGAACCAACCCTGGACGGCCGGGAACTTCCTGAGGTACGCCACGAACGCGTCGAGGGCTTCGCCACCCAGCCGAATTGCCTCCAGTTTGCCGTCCATTTGCAGGCCCTCGATTTCGCGCCAATCAACGCTGTCGCGATGGAGCGACGCCGCACAGCGGCCCGAGGCGAGGGCCGCGGTAACGTGCCGGCTGCTTGGACTGGAAAAGAAATAAAACCGTCTTCGCAGGTACACGTAGTAGACGGGCGCCGACCAGGGGGCTTCGTCGGCCGTCGCCAACACGAACGTCGTCTGGCTCTGAAGCAGTCCGCTCGCATCGTGGGAACTGGCGTCGGTAAGGGAGCAAGCAGACATGGAGCGAACGAATGGTTGCGGAACCAGTCTCTTCCTTCAGCACCCCAGTGGTCGACGGTCCTGGCAGCCCCGAACTCTCACAGCCGCGGCTGGCCGCCGACCAGGACCTGGACGGCTCGGCCCTGCAAGGTCCAGCCGCCGAAGGGCGTGTTCACACTCTTCGAACGGAATTGCTTGGGATCGACCGTCCAGGTGACGTCCGGGTCGATGACGGTCACGTCCGCCTCGGCTCCGATCGCCAGCGTGCCCTTGGGAATGCCCAGCACGCGAGCCGGGTTGACGGTCAGCTTTTCCAGGGCGGTCATCCAATCCAAATGCCCGGGCGTGATCAGCTTGGTGATGACCAGGCCGAGCAGCGTCTCCAGGCCGACGACGCCGAACGGCGCACGGTCCAGTTCCAGCATCTTTTTTTCCGAGGCTCGGGGAGCATGCGCGCTGGAGATCACGTCGATCGTCCCGTCCTTCAGTCCATGCAGACAGGCGTCGACATGCTCCTGGGACCGCAGCGGGGGATTGACTTTGTAGTTGGAGTCAAAGGTCCGCAGCGACTCGTCGGTCAGCACGAGGTTGTGCATGCAGACGCCTGCCGTCACGCCGATGCCTCGCGACTTGACGCGGCGCACGAGATCCACGCTGCTCTGGCTCGAGACGTTCAACAGATGCAGGCGACCGTGGGTGGCTTCGGCCAGTCGCAGATCGCGGCTGGTCATCACGTCCTCGGCTTCGACCGGGAGCCCCTCCAGGCCCAAGAGCATCGAGATCGTGCCCTCGTGCATGATCCCGTCGTGCGACAATTCCAGATCCTCGGGGTGGCTCAGGATGGGTTTGTCGAACATCAGGCAGTATTCGAACGCCCGCCGCAGCAGTTCCGCGTTCTGGATGCTCCGCGGAGCGTCGGTGAACGCCACCGCGCCGGCTTCGACCAGCGAGCCGATTTCTGCCAACTCCTTACCGGCCCGGTCCTTGCTGACGCAGCCGGCGACCAGGACGTGACAGTTGCCGGCGCGGGCCGCTTTTTGACGGATGAACTCGACGCCCGCTTGCGTGTCGATCGGCGGCTCGGTATTGGGTAGGCAGACGATCGAGGTAAAGCCGCCGGCCACGGCCGCCGCCGTGCCGCTTTCGATCGTCTCGTCTTCCTCGCGTCCCGGCTCGCGGAGTTGGACGTACAGATCGATCAGCCCGGGCGAGACGATCTTGCCGGCGGCCGCAATGATCTGCTCGCCGCGGGTGGCGACGGCGTCGTATGCCGCGATGCGGCCGTCTTCAACCAGAATGTTCGTGACCCGATCCAGACGCTGGCTGGGGTCAATCACCCGGCCGTTTTCGATCAGTATACGTGACATAACGATCCCCTCGGCTGTTACTCGCTGGCCGCACCAGACCCAAACCGCCTCAACTGTAACGAGCGGCCGCGGGTTCGGCAAGCCTACCCGCGATGCCCGACCGGCGCGGAAGGCGGATCGTTGTCCTTAGGCAATTATGACTCGCCAGAACGGTACGTGCGTGCCATACTGACCGCGTTGAGGGTCGCATGACAGTCACGGCCCGGCGTCCGATTGGGCGCAAGGCGAAAGGCGGGCATCCAACTTGGCACGGTAACGAAGCCGGGATCTGGCCGGTGGGGATGATGCCGTGACTCGTCGCGGCTGTGTCAATGCGGTCGTTGCGATTGGTAGCGGTGCCGTGAGGAATCCAACGCCGGGGAGAACAACGGCAGGAAAACGAACGATCACCCAGTCGCACTGAGTGGTGCTGAGGTTTTCATCGTGACACTTGTCCTCATGACCGGAATCGTCCCGAGGTTCGATCGGTGGAAACTCGAGGGGGGGACTCCGTCTTGCGATTGTGACCATGCAGATCATGGGGGGCATCAGGCTGACACGTGATTCGGCTTCCATTCGCCACAACGAATGCGCTGCATTGTAACGTGGCCATGACAACAGGCCGCCCCCGAGAAGGCCGTGTTTGGGAAACCGGCCCCGTGCTGCTAGAGCGTATTGGGACAACGTCAGCACGCACGCCCCGCTTTTTTCGGTTACGGCGGGCTCAGGGATTGCCGCATATCCTGCCGGTTCTGCAGCACGCGGGCGTCGAACCGCTTCTGCAGCGTCTGCTCGCGATCAATCTGAGCCTCGGCCTCCTGCGTCGTCTTGGCCTGGATGGCGTTCAGTCGCGAGACGGCCGCGCGCATTTCCTTGAGCGTCAGGCTGCTGCGTGGCGACCGCTGCAGCACGGTTTCGAGCTTCTCGGCCAGGGCCCGGGCTTCGTCCGGAGTCCGTTCCGCGGTCGCTTGCAGCTGGTTGCCAATCTGTTCCGCCCGGTCGCGCAGGAACGTCAGTTGTTCCTTCCACGCTGCCTCCAGCGCCGGGTCGGGTTGAGACGGGGGCCGCTTCTCGAGTTTCTGGATGACGTTCGACAATTCATCCAGAGACCGCTCGACGCTGCCGAGCTTGGTCTCCTGCAATTGACTGTCCACCAGTTCGGCGGCGGTGCGTTGGACCTGCTGCTGCCGCTGCTTCGGGGACACGAACGGCACCTGCGCCAGGTCCGCCAGGGCCAACTGCTGTTCGTTCAGGAACCGGACCAGCAAGGACGCCTTGTCCGCGGGGCCCAGGGCCCACGCCGTCAGGACATTGTCCTCGCCCAGGTAATTGCACTCGAACTTGACGTGCAACAGTCCCTCGACGCCCTTGGCCTCCAGGCTGTTCAGCCTCGCCAGGGCCGGAGGAACGCTCGCCTGCGGCCCGCCCGCGGCGGACTCGGTGCCGTCCAGCAGACGCTGCCGTTCGGACTTCAAGTCGACGTCCTGCCGCAGCATCCGCTGCATTTCCTGTAGATAGCGGCTCTTGACGTCCTGCGACCGCACATAGCCGACTTGGCCAAAAGCATGCAGCGGGGCGGCCACGGTGGACAGCAGCCGCGTGAACGTGCCGGCCCGCTTGGGTTTGGCTCCCGAGTCGATTTCCAGGATGACGACGTGCCGCGCCCGCAGCGCGTGCCAGATCTCGCCCACCGGCTGCCGCCCCTTGTCTTGGCTCAGTCGCTGCAGGTTCTGCAGGATCAGGTACAGCGTGTCCAAGCCGGTGTTATCCGACATCCCGCCATCCAGGATCAGCGGCCGGTCGCCCGGACCTTGGGTCGGGATCTCGATCGGGTTAAAGCCGAAGGGGAAGTTAGCCGACATGCCCACCGCTTGCCCCAATTCGACCGCCCGGGCCGCATCCCAATGCGCCAGCGAATGCGGCTCGCGGTCCACGTTGCCGACGGAGCGGACGAGTTCGTCGGGGAGGGTTGGAAAACCGATCACGCAGCGCGTGCCCTGCAGCACTTCGCACGCGTTGAACGCCACCAGCGGGTGTCGTGTCCAATCGAATTTCGGCGGCGTCTTTCCCAGGACGTAGCCCGTCTGGCCATTGCTCTGGCGCCAGCCGAAACGCTGTTTCCAGAATGCCCGCAAGCACTCCCCGCGGGACAGGGTGGGTGTCCAGACGCCGCGCAGCACGGGGGCCATGAAGTCGGTGCACAGATCGTCCATCAAGGCTGACTGGACCACCCAGGCCGGGTCGCGCGCCTCCGACTGCCCGTGGACTAGCCGCTGGCAGAAGTCCTCCGTTTTCTCCCAGGCCTGCAGCCGACGCTGCACGTCGCCTGCCGTGCCGTCGGACGCGTGCAGTTTCTTGTACCGGACATGCGCGGCTTGGGCGGCGCGGTCCATCCGCATCCGCAGTTCGCTCGGGATCGAGTTCAGCAGTTCGGGCCTCGGTTCCGGGAACTCGCCGCCCTGCCGCTGGGCGAACTGGGCGGTGGCCAGACTGCCGCCCGAGACCGAGCTGATCAGCGCGACGTGCCGGCCCCAATTGTCTCCCTCCCGGGTTCCACACGGCGTCCGCGTCAGGGCTTCCAGCGCCAGGCCGGCGAAAATCGCGGCCCGCGAACCGCCGCCGCTGGCCGCGACCAACAGCACGGGTTCGCCTTCCGGGATCGACCGGAGGCGTTGCCCAAAGGCCATATACCAGGCGTCCGCGGCCGCCTTCTCGCCGTCGCCGGCCGCCGCGGCCGCCAACTGGGGCGCGGCGCCGGGCAGTGATTCCGGGGCCGTGGTCTTCGTCAATACCAGCCCCGCCAGCAGCACCAGGATCGCCGCGACACGGACGGGATATCGCGTCCGGTTGTCGCAGGTATCCAGAAACGAACCGACGATGATGAACAGCGCACAGAGTTCGAGCACGGCCCAAATCGTGTACAGCCGGTACGAGATCACCTGTTCCGTCCAGTAGCCTCCGGCCAGGATCCAGACCAGTTCGCCGCCACAGCTAACCAGGACCAGCCAGCCCAACGCCCTTCCCGCGGCTTCAATCAACGGCTGGAGTCTGGGCCGCGCGCCCCACCGATTGACCACGACCAGCCACAGCGCCACCAGCAGGAACAGTGCCGCCAGGCAACGCAACGCCGCACCGGACAAACAGTAAAACCAGCCGCTGTCGGCCGGGACAATGAGGAACAGCAGCACAGCCGCGATGGCCAAGCCGCCGGCGACCCGGTATCGCCGCTCGACCGAGAGCCTGGTGTTCAGACGCACCAGCCACGAACAGGCCCAGGCCACGCCGTGCCCAACGAATGTCAACGCCAGCCCCATCAGACCCAGCAGGAACGCTGACAGTATCAGCCCTTCGCGCTCGCCCATCGCCAGTAGCAGCAGCAGCCCCAGGACGGTCACAACCAGCATCGAAACGGCCGCCGGCCACAGGTTCTGAAAGGTCCGGGGAGTCAAGCCCCGCCCGCGCTCGGAGAACCAGGATGGCGGAACGATATACAGAATCGAGGCCAGGGCAAACAACGCTACGCCATCCAGATAGGCGATGAAGCCGAGGAACAGGAGCAGGCTCTGCAACGCCTGGGAACGATCGCCCGACTCCCAGAGACTCTCCCACTCAAACTCGACTTCCAGGAAAACGGCGGAAATCTGCGGGATCATCAGGACGGCGATCGCTGCACCGACGCCCAGCCAGAACAGCAGGTCGGTCCCCACCGACGCCAGAATCAGTCGCAACCGGTTACAGATCGACTTGCGTTTCAACTTGGACTCGCCTGCGGTAGCCATCTTTGTCTCCCTGCCCACCCCGTGCCAAACTTCCTAAGGAAAGGTCGCGTGACCGTCCAGGATAATTGGCCTGCTAGGAATATGATAGAATCGCCGAATTGACCGTGTTCGTTTCCGCGGAGACAACAGCATGCAACTCAGCCTATTTTCCGTCAGTTATGCGGGGCTCTGGGGCCAGCAGCGGCTCGGCCTCGTCGAATTCATCGAACGAGCCGCCGGATTGGGATTTCAGGCCGTGATGCTGATGGGCAAACGGCCGCACCTGTCGCCTTTGGATGCCGACGGAGAAACCGTCGCCACGCTCCAGGCCGCGTTGGCGCGGCACGGGGTGGCTTGTGCCGCGATTGCCGGATATACCGATTTTTCGGGCGGCGGGGCGGCAGAGGTGCCGTTCCTGGAAATGCAACTCGCCTACGTCGAAGCGTTGGCCCGCCTCGCCCAACAGTTGAACGCGCCGCTCGTCCGCGTCTTTACGGCTTATGAAATCGAGGGCCACAGCCCGCATGCGGTTTGGGATCGCGCGGTCCGGGCGTTGCGCGAAGCCTGTGACCGGGCGGCCGCCTACGGCGTCACCGTCGCCGTGCAGAACCATCACGACCTCGCGGTGCACAGCGACGCCCTGCTGGAACTGCTGAGCGACATCGACCGGCCGAACTGCAAGCTGGGCTGCGACGCCTGGTCGCCAGCCCTGCGCGGCGAAGACCTGTATGCGGCCGCCCGGCGGCTGGCCCCGCACACGGCGCTCACCACCAACGCGGATTACGTCCGGTTGCCTAGGTTCCGCTACCGGCCCGAGGTCGTCAACTACGAACGCGTTCAGCCCGACTTGGTGCGGGCGGTCCCGTTCGGCGAGGGCTGCATCGACTATCGGGCGTTCTTTCAAGGCTTGCAGGACGGCGGCTTCACCGGCTGGGCCAATTACGAAATGTGTTCACCTGTCCGCGGCGGAGGTACGGCGGAGAACCTGGATGCCTACGCCGCAGGCTACGTCCGCTGGATGCGCGAGCACGTACTGACGGCGGCGGCAGGCGGCGTTCCGAGCGGTCCAGGGTAGGCTCACATCTGGAAGATCGCTTTCGTCATTTCCACCCAGCGCCGCAACCGCGTGCGGTCGCCGCCTGTGGTATAGACGTCGCGGAAGAGGATCTCGAGATTGCAGTCCCGCGCGGCGGCGTAGGTGTTGCGGATGTCCCTTTCGATCAGCTCCCAATTCGGACTGGCGCCGCTGATGTGTGCCGGCGTGGGCTTGCGCGAGTAGACGTAGTTCCGGCCCAACAGGTCCGCCGTCTTGGCCAAATCCGACCAGCCTGACACGGACACCGAGCGGAGATTGGGGATGGCCGCCAAGATCGCCGGCAGCCGATCGTGGACCCGTTCGCAACAGCCGTAGTAGACCAGGCCGAACCGCTCGCTCAACTTGGCCAGATACGGGAGCACAAACTCGTTGTACATGGCGGGCGAGATGTTGTCGGCCTCTTGCGATTCGGCCCAGCCCCACAGGTCCTTCAGCGTGACTTGGTCGCGCGAGCCCGGCTCGGGCAGATCCGACACGTAGCCGTAGCTCCGCGGCCCCGCCATCTGGCTGTCCGTGTTCAAGGCCAGCAGGCCCTCCCGCTCGAAGAAGTCGAAGAACGCCAAGCGGTCGTCCAGCATGTACTGCATCAGCCGATGAATCGCCTCCGGGGCGTCGTACACCCAGTACAGCAAACCTTGATTGCCGATGAACCGGTACACCTGCCACGTCAGCCCGAAGAAGTAGTTACCGGTGAACCCCAGGTCCCCGAACTCGCCGACGTCGAACTCGTAGACGAACGGGTCGTAGTTGCCGAGTCGAACCGGGAGGATATCGCCCATCGTGTCCTCCAGGATTTCCTTCAACCGCAGCGACTTGGGGCGATCGACCGCAAACGTTCGCGGCCGCAACTTCTGGATGTCCTCGGGGGTGGCGATGGGGAAACTGAAACTGTACGCAATCGACTCGTTCTTGCCCGGTGCGGTGCGGATTTCGACCGGGACGCCGTAGTCGGAGAACACCATCTTCCAGCCCAGTTGATAATGCGGCTCGATGACCAGGTCGTCCCCCAACTCCTCCGCTTGCCGCAGCCGGATCCGCATCGCCTTTTCGATGCTGCGCAGGAACGGATCGACGCACTGCAGTTCGTCGTCCGCGACGTACTTGTCGATCCAATCGGTTTCGAACAGGAGCACGGGGCGTTCGGCACGCAGGTCGTGCACGGCTCGCCACAGCCGTTTTCGTTCGGCCATGACGGGGAGGGCGGCAAACTCCATCCACTGGTTGGCCAGATTCCGAATGACGCCTCGATCTTGAGGAGAGATCATGGGATGCTCCTGCCTGGTTGGAACCGCAGAACGAAGGACTCCGGCGGCGGTCACAGCCGGATTCTCTGGACGCGATGGTTGTAAGTATCCAGGATATGGATTCGCCGCTGGGAATCTACGACCAGAGCCCAGGGCTGAAACAATTCCCCGGGTTGTCGCCCTTGGACTCCCCAGGCCGCGACGAACCGGCCGTCCCGGGTAAACTTCTGGACGCGATGATTGCCGAATTCCGCCACGTACACGTACGGGCCGTCCAGCGCCAGGTCATACGGATAGCGCAGTTGCCCCGGCTCGGTTCCTTGCTCGCCCCAGACCGCCCGCAACTTGGCCTCGCCACCGGTTGCGTCAAAGACCTGAATGCGGTGGTTGCAGGCGTCTGCCACCCAGAGTTGGTCCTGCTCGTCCAAGGCCAAATCCTGGGGTCTGGCAAACTGGCCCCGCTCGCTGCCGTGGCCGCCCCACTGGAACAGGAATTTCCGTTCGGCCGAGAACTTTTGGATGCGATCGTACTCACCGTATTCCGCCACATAGTAGTTGCCTTGCGAATCCTGGGCACAGTCGGTCACCAGCGTGAATTCGCCAGGGGCGAATCCGTACTTGCCTCCGATGGTCTGCGATTCCAGCAGCTGCCCCTGCGGCGTGTAGAACAGAATGCGAAAGTAATGCGTGTCGGCGACCATCAGATTGCCGTGCCGATCGAATGCCAGTCCGGTCGGCTTGCCGTTCTCGCTCTCCGGCGTCCGCCAGCCACGCAGGTACCGGCCGTCGGCGTCGAACACCTGGATGCGTCCGGTCATGTCGACCAGGTACAGCTGGTCTTGGGCGTCGCAGGCGATCGCCCGCGGCTTCATCAAGCGTCCCGCCGACAGCCCCGGCCGGCCCCAAACCAGATCGGGCTGGCCGGGCGCCGACGCCTCGGCCACGCAGCCTGAGAGCCCCGCCGCAATCAGCAGCGCGCACGCCAACGGCGCCCAGGCCGTCGGGATCACCCCGAGGGCTTCAGGCCGCTTCGCTCCTCGTCCCCCCGCGTCGCCCATGTGCATTCTCTCGTTCATCCGGCACGCTTCCGCTTTCCCCGCCCGGCTCATGGTACGGGAAGGCAGGCCGCCAAGTCAATTTCCGCGGCGAGATTTCGAGCCGCATGCGCTGTTCGCAACCGGCAGGTGCACCAACCGGCAAGCACCGTTCGTGGAATTAGTGTCCGAATTGCACGGGCGGCCCTGCGCCGCCCCTCCGCAGAGCGGGCAACGCTCGGGCTAATCAATGCCCACGGCTTGTCCGTGGGATACTTACGCTCGGTGCTACACACGAACGCTTTCCAGCCCCACGCCCCGTTCCCGAGCGGCGGCTCCGCCGCCGCTCGGGAACGGGGGCGCGATATGTCCGCCGGTGTAGCGACAAACGTGAAACTCCCACGGACAAGCCGTGGGCATCCCATTCCTCAGGCAGCGTCCTCACTCGCCGGCGGCCCAGAGGGCCTGGATCGCATCCACGGTTCGGTCGACCAGGACCTGGCCGCCTTCGGGACCGACCATGTTGTTCATGACGGTGGCGCTGTAATTGGTGAAGGGCTGTTCGTTCAGCCCGCCACCGGCGACCGCGCGCGGGGTGGGCAGATAGTACGCATGCTGCGGGCCGGGGGCCGCCAACTGGATCAGGAAGGT
>CAIYOB010000261.1 GCA_903927685.1 uncultured Planctomycetaceae bacterium | reverse complement strand
GGCTGCTTTCGCAACCGTCTTCTTCCCTTTCCCGCCGACCGTCTCGGTAACGGTGACGGTGATCCCCGAGTCACTGCTCTCGGTAATGGTGACCGTCTTCCCGTTCTCGGTGAACGAAACGCTACGGTTCGTCCCGCCTCCGGAGCTGCTCCCGCCTCCGGAACTGCTTGCGCCTCCGGAACTGCTCCCGCGACCCGAGCTGAAACCGCCACCCGAGCTGAAACCGCCTCCGGAACTGCTTGCGCCGCCCGAACTGAAGCCGCTGCCGGCCCGTGCGCTGGCCGAGTTCTTGGCGCCGCCCAGGTGCTGTGCGTACAGACGATACGCCTCCGGGGCCTTGGCCTTTAGGTCCCGCGCATTGGCCGCCTTCACCTCGGTCTTCTTCTCTTCCCCAGCCACGGTTTCCGTCGTCGTGACGGTGATGCCGGAACTGTCCTCCGTGATCGAAATCTGCTTGCCGTTCTCGTTCAGCGAGATGCTACGGCTGGTGCTGCCCCGTGCACTACCCTGCGCGCTGCTGGTCGTGCTGCCGTACTGGTTGGACGACGTCTCCGCCGCCGCCGCCGTCCAGGCTATGGCGGTGGACAGGCACAGGCCCAAACTGAGTACGCTCCAACGATTCTGCATGTTCTGACTCCTTGCTCGTGAGGGACAAAGGCGGTGAAACCCAAGGCGGTGCCGCCGGGATTGGCAGGTGCCACAACTCGGGAAACGGCTCCGGGCGGCTACTCGACCAGGTCGCCCAGCAGCAGGATCTGGCCGACCCAGAGACGCGTGCCCTGGTACTTGGGCTGCTTGAGCTCCGTCTCCGGATCCGTCAACCGAAAGGCCACGCTCCGGCGGTCTGGCTGGTCGGGGTGAATCTCGACCGTCACCTCGTGGACCTGGTTCGGATCCGCGTTGGCCACGAGCTGCAGCGTGGCGAGGCGATGGCCGGTGCAATAGCTGTCAAAGCGAGGAACGGGCTGCGCACCGCTCTTGCCGTCGACGGTGATGATGACCTGGCCGCCGTCGGGGCCGAGCAGATCGTACAGCTTGGCCTCCGACCCCTTGAACTTGAACTGCAGCTTGCTGCCGGGCTGAGCCGCCATCCAGATCTGGCCCAGGCGGTTGCCGAACGCGCGCTGCTTGTCGTCGCTGGCAGGCAGGGCTTGCCAGTCGCCCGTCAGCATCTTCTCCTGGACGGGAACCATCTTGGCGGCTTCGGCGTTGTCGGCCACAAAGGCCGTGGCGAGCTTGGCCTGATGGTCGGCGGGGCGGCTGTCTTGCATCTGCGTGATCGCGTCGGCCATCAGTTGGAGATAGATTTCGTGCCCCTCGTCGCGCGGATGGCAGCCGTCGGCGGCGAACCAGATCCTGTCCCCCGCGGGCTGTTTGTCGGCCTGGAAAACCAGCTTGTCCTGCTGCAGCAACTCGACCACGGGCACCTGGAAGTTGACCGACGGAATGCCGTAGAAGTCGGCCAGCAGTTCCATGGCCGAGGCCGAGCGAGGGCAGAGTCCTTTCTTCAGTTCGTCGAGCATGCCCTCGTGGATCGTATAGGCGAAAACGATGTCGGTCTGGGGGTTCTTGCGCCAGGTCTGTCGGACGATCCCCTCCATGTTGCGCCAGATGGCCTCCGGTGGCGCCCCGCCGTCGTTCACCGCAAATTCGACGAACAGGAGGTCGGGGTTAAATTGCAGCACGTCGTGCCCCACGCGGAACACGCCCAGATCGCTGCCCGTGCCACCGATGGCGGCATGGACCTCCTCGAATTTCGCCTGGGGAAACGTCTTCTGGAGCCATGTCGTCGTCTTGGGCCGCCAACCATTGGCAGCGGTGATCGATCCGCCCAGGTAGGCCACGGTCACCGGCTGGCCGGCTCGGATCTTGGCCATCACGTGGCCGATCCCTTCGCGAGGCCGGATCTTCTGGGCCGGGACGGCCTGGTACTCGGCCCCCTGGATGTTCCCTGTCCATGCCGCCGCGGTCAAGGCCAAGACCAGACGGGGTAGTATTCGTCGCATCGTGATTCTCCTGGTTGAAGTTGACGTTGGGCCAACCCGACGGCTGCGAGCAGGCTGCGTGTGAAGATAGCCGATTTCGCCGCGTGCGGCGAGGTACTCGCACCATCCCGTTCCCGGTAGCGCAAGCACGCAGGCGGCCCCGTGCGAGTCTCGCGTCGGGCGATATTCGTCTGGACAAAGGGTACCCGAAGCGATATCCTCCCGCCCCGCCGAGGCGGCCGAAAGATCGTTGGCAAGACGCGGCCTGTAACCTCTGGCGAATCTAGTCAAGGACGGAGGAGAGCGATGAACTTCAACCTGTTCCTGTGGATCCGTGAAGGCGTCAAACAGTCGGTTTTGCTGGGGGTTTCCGATGCGATCGAAGCAATCGGGATCCCCGACAATTCGGAGGACATCAGTCCTCGCCTGCTGGAGTTCATGAAGCAGGGCAGCGGCGACGGGGGCGCCAAGAACGTCGGCAACACCAACCAGCGCAAGCGATTAGGTCGCTCGCTGAAGGACTTGGAAACCCCCGCTCCGGCGGAGGCCTGAGCCAGCGTCCAACCACGACACCATCAGCGGGGAGGATGGAGGTCGAAAGACCTCCCCCTAACCCGCTGATCAGCGGCTTCGCCGCTTAACCTCGTACCATTCGGCACGGGGCCGGTGAGGCCATCGGCTGGCAGCAATGACGCATTCTCCTCGCTGACGCTTTGGGTTACAGTAGCGCGCGTTGCCGCGAAATGCTGGGGCCATGATAATCCGGGTTAGCGTGTTATCTTCGCGGACTCCGTCCGCGGGCACGCTGAAGCGAGAACTCCAACCGTTCGGCAGCTGCGCCGTCACAAAAGTGGATCATCCTCCCGAGCTGACTGGGCTGGCTTTGGCCTCCAGGGCGAACTGAAACATCGCTTCGTACAGCGTCAGTTGGATGTCCAGGATCTGTTCCGGGTTGACCTGGCAGGCTTTGGGATCGTCGATTCCATGCGGGCACTCGAACGTGAAACTCGTCGCGCCGCTGACGTGATACAGCGCGCTGACCAGGTTGAACGAGGCCGGCCGGGGACCGCTCTCGGCCTGGGCCGTGAACGGTTTGCCGTGCGGCAGGCCGCGAGCTTCGAGCAGGCCATAGCATTTTTCCGCCAAGGCGATCACGCGTTGCTGTTCCTCCAGCGGCACGTAAGCCGGCCGCAGCAGCGCGGGCGCCGCCTCGTGGCTGTGCAGGGACACCGCCAGATCCGGGCCCTCTTGCATGGCCGCCTTCAAGATCGCGGGAGCCTCGGTGCTCAGCGGCGCAAAGAACTCGTCGTGCATCGGGTTGACGCCGGCGTCGTTGAAGTAGCAGCCCAAGAAGCCGATCTCCGGCCCCGTGCGCGGATGCTGACGCTTGGAGTCCGGCCAATAGGCGATCTTGTTGTCCTGCCACGTGCCCTGGCCCCAGAACTGGAACTCGTCGTGCGTCATGCCGAAGGCCGTCCGCGGCTCGAAACGCGCGATGCCGTCGGGATTGCCGGCCGGCAGGATCAGCAGCCGGCACCGCCGCCCCAGTTCGCGGAGTTGGCCCTGGTCGCGGCCCCGCAGATCCCAACCCGTTTCCATGATCTGGATCAGATTCACCAATCCCGTCAGCGCTTCGACTTCGTGCCCGTGCACCGGACCGACGAAGAAGATCACCGGCTTCTTTCGAGCACGCTTGTCCAGGTAGGCGGACGGATCCTGGCCGCCGATCGCGGAATTGAAATTGGCGCGGTGCCGCGCTTCTTCCCGCTCGCCGTAGGCGATCAAGTGCAGCGGACGGCCGCCGGGGCTGCGCGCCAACTCTTGGCACGTCCCGGCACGCAGTTGCTCCCATCGAGCCGGCAGTCCGGCAAGATCGCCAATCCAGAACTCGGGCAATGCGGCCGGCTTGAGCCGCTGTCGGGCTTGCTCGTAGGTCATCTCTTCGCCGCCCGCAGTCGGGGTGAAAGCGACAAGCAAGAACAGAATGACGGTGGTGCGTGTCATGGTGGGCCTTTTGTCAGTTGCCAGCGGTCAGTTGTCAGTGGGTTCGGCCGCAGCATGAGGCCGGTTTGTGGTTGGACGGACGAGGTCAGGGGGCGGTCGATGGGGTTGGCTGGGCCGGTCCGCCGGATGTGGCCGGTCAGGTCGCCGGTCGTGCTGAAGGTGACTTCCCAGGTGTCCTGGGCTGCGGTCAGACGGACGCCGCAGCGGCCCTTCTCTTCGATCAGGGACGTCGGGCTCATCGCGGCCAGCTGTTGGTCACCCACTTGGATCACGTGCAGAAACAGCTCCTCCTTGCGCGGCTCGGGCGGGGTCACTTCCACTCGCCATTGACCCAGCATGGCCAGATGCTCCGGACGCAAGCCGCGGGCGTCGATGGTCCAGTTCTTGCCGGCCGCCAGGAACTCGTTGCCCGGGCCGCCGACCGGCGTCAAGCGGGCGTTCTTCGGCAGCAGCGTCCGGCACCACATCCGCCCCGCGCCATGATCGGCTCGAAACGCCGTGCCGTCGAGCACCGGTTCGTGCGCCGTGTGGGTCAGCCAGTCCTTGCGGTAGCCGGCGTCGGTCGTCGTCACCCGATCGAAAATCACAAAATGCCGCGGCAGCAGGAAGACCAGTTGCCGGGTTGCCAGGCTGCACTTCTCCGGCAGTTCCGCCTGGCCCTCGCGGCGGACGACGCCATGCTGATAGCAGGCCGTCGCGTCGCCTGCGACGTAAATGAAATCGTCGTTGGTTTCAAACGCCTGCAGGACGGAGCCCAGTTGCCGGTGCTGGCCGCCGTGATTGCCCTCGACCGTGCCGCCCCAATACGGCGCGACCGGCTCGCCGGGCTGATGGATGACCACGCAATTGTGGGCCACGGTCTGGGCATAGTAATTGGCCAGGTGCTGGCCGTTGGTGAATTCCTCGTACCGCGTGCCCGAATCGAGGGCCAGGAAACCGCGCTGGTAGATGACGAAGTTCAAGGCGTCGTAGTGGCGGTGCTGGCGGAGGATGCCGCCGCAGGTGGACAGGCAATAGAAGAAGTTCTGCTCGGACCAAGGGTAAGCGCCGAACACGTAGCCCAACGTCGACGAGGCTCCGCCGCCGTCGTCGCCGCAGGCCCGCTGGCGATGGGTCAGCAGTTTCCGGTTCTCGTCATGGCCCCAGACCAGCCATTGGTTGACCAGGTCCGTTTCGATCCCCGTGCCAAAGGCCGTGCAGCCGATGAACCACAGACAGTTGCGGACTCCGTAGAACCCCGTGTCGTAGCCCGACAGATTCTCCCGATAGATCGGCGGCTTGGCCTTCAAGACGCGATCGATCGTGACAATCAACCGCGACATGAATTCGCGGCGTTCGGTGTCGCTGAGCGCGGCGTACAGCCAGTCCCAGGCCAGCACGGCATGCACCCGCGACGTGGAATACCAGTTGACCGTCTTCCGCTGGTCGTAGCACTGCTCGTAGAACGCCACACTGGTCTGGAGGCAGGTCTTCGCCAAGTCCAGATAACGCGGGTCCTCGGTCATCCGGTAGACGAAGGCCGCGGCGGCGGCTTCCGGCCCCAGGTCCTGCGGTTCCGTCTGGCTGCCGGCGGTGGTCTTCGCCAGCACGCCATCGACGCGCAGCTGGACACGACGATACCAGTCGTGTTCGGCGCCCAACGCCCGTTGCTTCACGGCCGGCCACGTCTGGGAGTTGAAGAACAGCCGTGGATGGTCTGGCCTGATCTTCGCGGTCCACTCCGGCAGCGGCTGGTCGGCGGCGATCAG
>CAIYOB010000260.1 GCA_903927685.1 uncultured Planctomycetaceae bacterium | reverse complement strand
TGGGTTTCGCGAATTCTGGATCGAGGGCCGGGATTTCTACCTGAATGGGAGCCGCATCTTCCTGAGTGCGGTGCCGCTGGACAACGCGCAGATCGGGGCCGCCCTGGCCTCGTACGACGGAGCCCGAGAGAGCCTGAAACGCTTGCAGAGCTTTGGCATCAATTTTGTGTACACCCACAACTACAGTTGCCAGCCGGGGTCGCACCTGGGGTTTGAGGAAATCCTGCGGGCCGCCGACGACCTGGGGATGCTGGTGGCGTTGTCGCAGCCGCACTTTTCCGATTACGACTGGCAGGCCGCCGACGCCGACCGGGCCAATGGCTATGCCGAGCACGCGGCGTTCTACGTCCGCGTCGCCGGGGCGCATCCGTCCGTGGTGATGTACTCCACCAGCCACAACGCCACCGGCTACAACGAAGACATGAACCCCGACGCGATCGACGGGATTTACGACCAGCGCAACGCGTGGGCCATGAACAACGTCCGCCGCGCTCTGCAGGCCGAGGCGATCCTGCGGCGGTTGGACCCCGGCCGGATCGTCTATCATCACTCGTCGGGCAACCTCGGTTCGATGCACACGAGCAACTTTTACCCGAATTTCGTACCGATCCAGGAACTGTCCGACTGGTTCGAGCACTGGGCGACGGTCGGGGTGAAGCCGTTTTTCGCCTGCGAGTACGGGGCCCCGTTCACCTGGGATTGGGCCATGTACCGCGGCTGGTTTCAGGGCAGTCGCGAGTTCGGCAGCGCCGCCGTGCCGTGGGAACTCTGCCTGGCGGAATGGAACGCCCAGTTCCTCGGTGACGCGGCGTATCGGATCAGCGAACAGGAGCGGCGAAACCTGCGGTGGGAGGCCGACCAGTTCCGCAGCGGGCGGTTGTGGCATCGCTGGGACTATCCGCACCAGTTGGGCTCCAGCGACTTTGACGAACGCTATCCCGTCTTGGCCAAGTACCTGACGGACAACTGGCGGGCGTTTCGCACCTGGGGCGTGTCCGCGATCTCGCCGTGGGAGCATAACGTGTTTTGGAAGCTGCGTCCCGGCATGAACCGCAATCGACGCGTCGAGTTGCCGACGGACTGGGAGCACCTGCAGCGGCCGGGCTTTAGTCCGGACTACGTCGAGGAACGATACGAGCGCATGGACTTGGCCTACGACCCTGCCGACTGGGTCGCCACGCCTGCCGCGGAAGCCATGCTGCGCAACAACCGGCCGTTGCTGGCATACCTCGGGGGCAAACCGGATCAGTTCACCAGCCAGGACCACAACTTCCTGCCGGGCGAAAAGGTCGAGAAGCAGATCATCCTGATCAACAATTCCCGTGTTCCGATGAGTTGCGAATGCACATGGTCTTGGGCCTTGCCGCAGCCGACCGGTGGGACTCATGCCGGGCGGATCGAAACCGGCCAGCAGTTGCGTATCCCAGTGAGCGTCGTCCTGCCGACAGACCTGCCGCCCGGCGGCTACGAACTGACGCTGACGGCTCAGTTTCGTCCCGCGGAGGGCCTGGCTGCGGTGTCGGGCGAGCAGCAGGTGGATCGATTCCAAGTTCATGTCCTGCCGCCCGCTCCGATGCCACCACAGGCGGGGAAAGTGGCGGTGTTCGACCCCCTCGGCGAGGCGCGCAAGCAATTGGCGGCGCTCGGCGTCGAATGCGAGGCCATCGACGCCGGGTCCGATCTGGCTGGATATGACCTGC
>CAIYOB010000259.1 GCA_903927685.1 uncultured Planctomycetaceae bacterium | reverse complement strand
TAGGGGAACCTGCGGCTGGATCACCTCCTTTCTAAGGATATCCTGTCTGACACTGGCGACGGTGACAGACAAACCGTGGACACGATCTCGAGTATCGAAAGGTCACGCGGAATGTATGTTCCGCAGCTACTGATAAGAGCCCGCTGGGTACAACCTGTCCCAGCGGGCTTTTTTTGTTTCTTGCACGACCGAGCGACAGGGCAGCCTCGTGGTTGACACTGGTACTGCATCGTAGTAGGGTTGGCGCTTCTGGCCGGCAAGCCGTTGCAGGAATTGACGGCGGGTCGAACGGTGGGCTTGCCTACAACACAGAGTAGAAATTGCGTTTTCAAGGAGTCCGATCCATGAGGAATCGTTTTTCGCGGCGTGATTTTCTGAGAACTTCTGCTGCGGTCTCCGCTGCGGCTTTGCTCGGCGGTCGGAATGCTGGCTCGTGCCAGGAGGCGAACGACGCTCCAAAACTGCACTGGTTCAAGGGTAATCTGCATATGCATACCCAGTGGTCGGACGGCGAGCCGCTGCCGGAATGGGCTGTCGACTGGTATAAATCGCACGGTTATCACTTCATCTGCCCATCGGATCACAATATTTTTCAATCGGACCAGCTGCGTTTCGGCGGGTTTGGGTTCGACGGCCCGCCGACGGACTTGGCGGCGTTCAAGGACGAGACGTCCTTGTGGAAGGTGATTTCGCCGGCTCCAGGCTGGCCGAAACTAGTGCAAGCCTATGTCGACCAGGCCATGGAAAAGTTCGGCACGGATTCGGTCCGGAAGATTTCCGTCGGCGGGCAGACGTTTGTTCGCCTGAAGACGTTTGCGGAATTGGAGCAGCAATTCGTCGAGCCGGGAAAATTTCTCATGATTCCCGCGTACGAACAGACCGGCGGCTGCAGCAATGATCAGCAAGTCCACATGAATTTTATCAATGTGCGGGAGGTATTTCCGTACATTTCGGCCGCCACCCCCGGGGAGATCCTTGAACGTACCTTCGCTCGAGGGCAGGAGATTTATGCCGGACAGGATTACCTCTGCATGGCCAACCATCCGCTTTGGCGGTACTACGACTATTCTCCGGCCGATCTGATCGCTCTTCCCCAGATTCGCTTGTTCGAGTTGAACAACAACAGCGTTGCCAACGGGCTGGACTCGCATCCGCAGGGCTGGCAGCCGGAAAAATTCTGGGATGTCGTCAACGCCTATCGAGCCGCCCATCACCAGCCATTGCTGTTGGGCCTGGGAACCGACGACCGGCACGGCTACAGCCAGGCTGCCAAGGCGTGGACGGTCGTTCGAGCGGCGAGTCTGAACACTCGGGAGATTCTGGCGGCAATTTCCGCCGGCGATTTCTACGCCTCGAACGGCTTGGATTTCGCAGACATACAATTCGATGGCAAGACGCTGTCGGTTCGGATCGACGTCCGGGAGGAGGGGGCTTACCGGATTCAGTTCATCGGCACCAAGCAGGATTACGATCCGTCCAGCCGGGCGATCGAGGTGGAAAAGGGGCCCCGCTGTCCGGCGCGGAAGATTGATGTCTACGCAGACAAGATCGGAATCGTGCTCGACACGATCGAGGGCACCGAGGGCGCCTATACGCTGCGGGCCGACGATTTGTACGTCCGAGCGAAGATTGTGCGCGTCTCCGCGGACCTCAAGCCCGACTGGCAGGCCAAGCCTGCGGCCTGGAGCCAGCCCTACAGTACGCCGAGTTGACGGCTGGTCGCCGGCGCTGAAACGCAATTGGGCCGGACGGGATGGAACCCGTGGCAGTTGTCCAGGGATTGCCTGGAAAGCTCACCGGCCCGCGCGTGACGTGATGCGTTGCGGCACCTGCTCCGGCTGCCAGATTCAGCCAGATCAGCACGATCAGCAGCAGCAAGACGATCGCCCCGGCAAGGGCCACTTGGAAGAGCAGTTTTTGCTGGGCCGGTTTGTACCGGCGGCGGCCTTGCAGCACCGAATCGGCGGACTTGGCGGCGACCACGACGTCTCCCAACGAGCCGGTCAACGGATCGCCGCCGGGCGCCGGAAGTGCCGCGGCGGGACGTCCCGCGGCAGGGCCCGCCCCGCCGCCAGTCGGAAGAACGGGCAGCGGCGCTGTCGCAGTTCCCGCAGTTGTCGTGCGCTGCAGGATCGCCCGCTCGTAGACGACGAGGGTCGCCGGCGGCGGAGGCGAGGCAAGGTTCAGGCGGCTGGGATCGACGAACGGGCTGATCTGAGCGATCACTTGGTTCAAGTGTTGGTAGCGGACCGCGGGGTTCTTGGCCATCAGATAGGCCGCAACTTGGCTCACCGCGGGCGGTACACCGAGTGTCTCCAATGGTTGAATCGGTTGGGTCGCGTGCTGGTGCAGCTTGGTCCGCAGATCCGCGCCCGGGAACGGCGGTTGGCCCGCCAGCAATTCGTACAGCGTGCAGCCCAGCGCGTAGATATCCGTCAACGTGTCTGGCGTCTTGCCATCCTGCAGGAATTCAGGGGCCAGATAATCGGCCCGCGGCGCGAGCCAGTCCGCCGCCTCCGGCTGGGCGGGAAAAACGGGCGCGAACCCGCTGAGCGGATCGCGCAGCAGCTTGACGTTCCCGCCTTGCTCCAGCCACAGGCAGCCGGGACGAATGTCGCCATGGGCCACGCCTCGCTGATGTAGTGGCAGCAAGGCCAGGGCCGCACAGCGGACAATGCGGCAGGCTTCGTCCGGTGGCAAACGCTGGCCGCCCAGCAACCGTTGATCGACCCCCTGTCCGCGCAGATCCTCGACGACCAAGAACCGATAGGAGGTCAGGTCCACGACCTCGAAACAGCGCTGCAAGTGCGCGTGCTGGACCGCGCTGTGCACGTGCAGCAGCGGCGCCAACGCCGCCCATTGCCGCGGATCCCGGGTTGCCGGGCCGGTAAGGAACTGCAGCACGACTGGATGCTGGGTGGGCACGTGCACGGCGCGGAACATGCCGGCCAGGGCGCCGCTGTCCAGTCGATCGTACAGTCGATAATCTCCGTACAGAAACGGCCCCGAGCGTCCCGCCAGCAACACCAGGGACTGGTAGCGAGTCAACACGCCGCGCGAGATCAGCCACTCGGCCAGCGTGCGCGGGCCCGAAGCCGCGGCCCCCGGGACCTGGCTGAAGCTGGCCATCAACTGGCGGCCATGTTCGGCGGTCACCAGTCGGCTGTCCAGCAGCAGTTGCCAGAGCTCCGGGATGGAAGCAGCCATGTTGCGTCGGGACCTCTGCGGGACAGCAATGCCGGATCGATGGTCCCCACAGTCTACCGCATGCGCCCGCGGCTCGGCAGAGCACCCCGTGGCGATTTCGAAAAACGGTCGCCCCACTTGACTTGCCGGCGCAGACCTTCAATATTCGTACTTTCGTAGTTCGCTGGTTCCCGCATCGGGCAGTGGCCTGCGGGCGTTCCTTCGTACTGCATCATTTCTTTTCCTTCCCGGTCTGAAAGGAAAACTCGCTATGACGCGTCGGGCAAAGATTACGATCGTCGGCGCCGGCTTCGTTGGCGCCACGACCGCACACTGGTGTGCCGTGTACGAGCTTGGCGATATTGTGCTGGTGGACATTCCGGCCACGGAAAACATGCCCAAGGGCAAGGCGCTGGACTTGATGCAATCCGGTCCGATTGCCGGATTTGATGCGAACGTGATCGGCACGAACGACTATGAAGCAACCCGCGGCAGCGACGTGGTGGTGATCACCGCCGGCATTCCGCGCAAGCCCGGCATGAGCCGCGATGATTTGCTGGTCACCAACGCCCGCGTGGTCGGCGCGGTGGCGGAGCAAGTCCGGGCGACCAGTCCCGACGCGATCATTATCGTGGTCACCAATCCGCTGGACGTGATGACGCAGCGGGCCTGGCAAATCAGCGGTTTCCCGCCGCAGCGCGTCGTCGGTCAGGCCGGCGTCCTGGACACCGCCCGCTACCGGACGTTTCTGGCCATGGAATTGGGTGTCAGCGTCGAAGACATCAGCGCCCTGCTGCTGGGCGGCCACGGCGATACGATGGTCCCGCTGCCCAGCTACACGTCGGTCGGCGGCATTCCGGTGACCAAGCTGATCGCCCCGCAACGGCTGGCGGAGATCGTCCAGCGGACGCGCGACGGCGGCGCGGAGATCGTCAATCTGCTCAAGACCGGCAGCGCCTATTACGCTCCCTCGGCCGCGGTGGCGCAGATGGTCGAAGCGATCGTCAAGGACAAGAAACGCCTGCTGCCCTGTGCGGCCTACTGTGACCGCGAGTACGGCGTGGGCGGGTACTATGTCGGCGTGCCCGTCGTGTTGGGCGCCGGCGGTGTCGAGCGGATCATCGAACTCGATCTGGCCGGTCAGGAGCGGGTGGATTTCCAGAAGAGCGTCGACGCCGTCAAGGGCCTGGTCAGCACGATGAACCAGTTGACCGCCGCGGCTCCGGCCAGCTAGCATTCCGTCCGCGGCAGGCCCGTGTCATCTGTCTGCCTGCCGCACGGCAGATCGTTCGGCCGTCTCGCTGAGCTGGGAGCGCTGGTCCTTGGCCACGCTCCAGAGCAGTTGACATTGACAGCGTCGCATGGCTGGTTTACAACGCCAGTACCTACCCTTCATCCACGACACTCGGCCTTCATTCGCTATCATGAATCGCATGCATAGTTGGCCCCTCGGGGCCGTGTCGGCGTCCCCTTTCACTTCCCGTCTGGATCGCGCGCTGGTGGATTTGCCGCCGTCGCGCAGTCCGAATTGCACGCTCTTCGTTCCCCACCACTACGAGCCGAATTTCGCCTACCCGCTGCTGGTCTGGTTGCACGGCCCCGGCGACGACGAGCGGCAGTTGCAGCAGATCATGCCGCACGTCAGCTTGCGGAACTACGTCGCGGTCTGTCCCCGCGGTTGCAGCCGGCCGCTGCCCGGCGAGCCCGGCTTCCGCTGGGCTCAGACCGTCCAGGCGATCGAGGAAGCCGAGCAGCGCGTGCTGGACAGTATCGACCTCGCCTGTACCCGCTATCGGGTCGCGGCCGAGCATGTGTTCCTGGCCGGCTTTCAATGCGGTGGCACGATGGCCCTGCGGATCGGTTTGCAGCACCCGAAGCGGTTTGCCGGTGTGGCCTCGATCGGCGGTCCGTTCCCGGAAGGCTCCGCTCCCCTGGCCCGCCTCCGGCAGTTGCGCGGGCTGCCGCTGTTCATTGCCCAAGGTCGCGACTCGCTGGAATATCCGCTGCAGCATAGTTGCGCGGAATTGCACCTGTTTCATGCGGCCAGCCTGCACGTGACGCTGCGCCAGTACCCCGTCGCCGACGATCTGACGACAGCGATGCTGGCGGATCTGAACACCTGGATGATGGAACGTGTGACGGGCGTGAGTCAGGAGACCAGCGACGAGGCGCAGGTCAGCTGCCTGGAGCGTCTGAACTGAAAAACGCACGTTGACAGGCTTCGGGCTTTTCGGGTACAAGCTCCCGGCGATTCCGCGCCGCCCGTCCGGCAACTGCTGGACGCGGCTTGGTTCACGCAGCGGGAGAATACCATGACCAGCCTTGTGCCGTTTGCGCCTCTGTCGTCCGTCGCCTTGCCGGAATTCGACCTCAGCGATCTGCTGCAGGAAGTCTGCGAGATTCTCCAACGGGACAGCGTGCGGCGGCGCGTGCCGATCGAAATCGACGCTCCTCCCTACACCATGGTCCACGGCGACCGTCGCCAGTTGCGGGGCCTGTTGCTCCGCCTGATCGGCAACGCAGTGGCGGCCAGTCCCGCCGGCAGTCAGATCATTATCACCGCCTACAGCGATCACGACGGGATCGAGGTCGAAGTCGCCGACAATCGTTCGGAATGCGTCGACTTGTTGCTGGACGAGGGGCTGGCTGGCGGAGTCGGCGAGGCACGTCGGCTGTCCTGGTCCGAAGTCCAGCAGCTGGTCGCCGGGTGCGGAGCGCAGATCTATGCGACCGATTGTCCGGACGGCGGGATCGCGTTGACGGTGCAATTCCCGCGGTGGACCGACGACGAGGGCGGTTCCAGGAAGGCCGCTTGACGGACGCGCCGGAGTTCCACGGATGGAATGGTTCAGCAAGCTGAGTGAACAAGTTGTCGAGCGATATCGCGCTCTGGCTGGTCCCACGCGGATCGCCTGCCTGGCCTTGGCCGCGGCCGTCCTCGCCGGTCTGGCACTGCTGGCCGCCGGGCACGTCAGCGGGCCGTACCGGCCGTTGCTGGAAGGCCGTTCCTTTTCGTTCCGCGAACTGGCCCAGATGTCCGCCGCTTTCCAGGCCGCGGGCCTGACCGAAGCGCGGCTGACCGACGGCCAGATCCTGGTTCCGGAGGCCCAGCTGGATGCCTACCTGGTCGCCTTGGACAAGGCCGACGCCTTGCCCGCGGACTTCGACGACTCGCTGGAAGAGGCCGCCGCCGGGACCAGTCTGTTCGCCTCGCGACAGCAGACCGAACTGGGCTATCGCGTCGCGGAGCAGAAGAAGCTGGCGCGAATCCTGGCGGGCATGAACGGGATCGAAACCGCTTCGGTGCAATACGCGGAGGTGAAGAAGCCGGGCTTCCCGCCGACCACCGATGTCCGGGCCGTCGTGGCCGTGCGCGCCAGCGGCAATCGGGAATTGACTTACCAGGAGATCGAGGCCATTCGCGATACGGTCGCGGGATTCGTCGCCGGCTTGGAGCGCGCCCACGTCACGATCTCGGACCTCAACGCCTGCCGGGCCTACCCCGGCGACGATCGGCTCGGTTCTGCTGCCGCGACGTACGCCGCGCGCGCCGAACAAGCTCGCCTGGAGAATGAGTACCGGACCAAGATCCAGAACCGCTTGACGGCCTATCCCGGCTTGATCGTCGGCGTGAACGTGCAGATGGAAGAGCCGTTCGAATCTCCGTTGCAGGCCGACCCCGGCCCCGGAAGCCGCCGTCTGACGCCCGCCCTGGTATCGGCGTCGATCGATCTGCCGCAGAGCTACTTTGTCCAAGTCTACCGCGAGCGCAACGGGCAGGCGGGGGACGCGCCGCCGGACCGCGCTGCGTTGCAGGCGGTCGAGGAGGACATCAAGCGCACCGTCGAGCAAGCGGTGCTGGCGCTGCTGCCGCCGCCCGCCGCCGATTTGCGCGAAATCCCGCAGGTCGTCGTCACGTCGTATGCCGCTCCGCCGAACGCCTCGGACGCCGCCGAACTGCGCTCGCTGGCCGCGGGCTGGCTCGTCGCCCACGGGTTTCCGCTGGCCGCCGGCGGCCTGCTGGTCGCCGGCCTGTGGCTGCTGTTGTCCGGCCGGCGCCGCTCCGTGCGGCCCGCCGACCGCCTGCGGGAAACGGCCGGACTGGAGTCCGGGTCCGATGCGCTGCCCGAGACGTTCGCGGCGCCCGATCCCGAGCCCCGGGCGGCCGCCCCCGAACTTCATGTCCGCATCCACCGTGTGATCCAGGAGGATCCCCAGGCGGCGGTCCAAACGCTGCAGCGCTGGCTGCGGAAGCCGGCGTGAGCCGCGCCTGCCAAGGCTCAGACGTCCAGAATCCACGCTCGGCCGACGGAGACCTTTCGATGTTGAACGATGATGCTCGGCCCAAACTGAATCCCGCCCGTCCGAGTCCCGCGCCAATCCCCACGCCGGACGACGGGATTCGGAAGTCGGCGATCCTGATCGCCAGTCTCGATCCGCCTACGGCGGAGACCCTGTTCGCCGAACTGCCGCTCGAACTGGCCGCGCAAGTGCGCGCGGCCTTGAGAGCGCTGGGCGAGGTCGACCCCTCGGAGCGCGAGCAGATCTTCGCCGAGTTCCTGGACGCGAGCCGGGACGCCGGCCCCGAACCGGAGGCAAGCGAGCCGGCCCCGGTCGTCTTGAAAATCTCGGCGGTGGAGTTCGCTACGAACTCCGCTCCCGTCGCCGTCCCGGCGCTGAGCGATGTGCACCGGCAGGCGGTTCGTGTGGTCTTTGACGAACCGCTTCCGGCTGCGGACGAGTTTCTCCACGAACCGTCGGGCCAACGCGTGCCAGCGCCCGGCTCCTCGCCCGAGCCCGCGGCGCCGCCGATCGATCAGGCGACCGCTCACCTGGCCCGCGGACTGGAACACGAACACGCGCAGACGATCTGCCAGGTTCTGGCGCAATTGCCGGCCCCCAGGGCAGCCGACCTGCTGCAGTGTCTATCGCCGGGGCGGCAAGCCGAGGTGCTGCGCCGCTTGGACTCCTTGGAGGCCGCGGCACCGGAAGTCCTCCAAAGCTTGAGCGAGGCACTGCAGCCGTGGGGCCCGCGGCCGCCAGGCGATGCCGCGCAACGGTCCGTGGGTTCGCCGCCCGCGGCGCCGGGCTTCCCACCGCCAGCGGGGACCAACGCGGCGGCGGCGAGTCCTCCCACGCGGCGCCATGCCGATCGCTCGCTGGCTTGCGCGGCAGAGCCCGGCGAGGCGACCCAAGTGACGGAATTTGACGATCTGGTGCGTCTGGACCATGCCGCGCTGGCCCGCGTGTTCGCCGCTGCCGAGCCGGCGACGGTCCTGCTGGCCCTGTCCGGCGCGAACCGGGACTTGATCAACCGGATCGTTCGGCATCTTCCCGCTTCGGCTGGCCGGACCCTGCGGCGGCAGCTCGAATCCCTGGGACCGACGCGGCTGCGGGATATCGAATTGGCGCAACAGCAACTGGCGGAGCTCGCCGGCCAGATGTGCCGCGAGGGGTTGATCCACCTGCCCCGCCGCCGGCGGTTCACGATGGCCGCCTGAGCATGCGGAGCGGGCCTTGCTTTCGCTGTCCGCCTGTCGCTACGGCGTCGTCAAGGCGAATGGTCGAGGTGCCTGGGGTCGAGCGCAGCGAGCCCCCAGTGGCAGAACCTGGGGGCTCGCCACTCGTACCTCGTGGCTCGACCCCAGGCACCCAAACCCAATACTCAGCCTGGACAAGTCGCTACGGCGTCGCGACCTCCAGCTGCCACGTGCCAGGCGAAGCGGCGAACCACGCCGCACCGAGTTCCGGGCTCACGGGGATTTCGTGGGCGTCCGCTTGGCCGGCTCGCCGTGCACGCCAGGTGCCTGAGGCGAGATCCGTGACCAGGATCCCGGTTGGTCCGGGACCGGGAACGTCGATCGTTACCGGGTCCGCGGAACGTTGACCGTCGCGGCGGAAGAGCACCAGGCGGCTGCCTGCGGGACGCTCGATGCAGGCTCCGACTCGCTCGCTCAGCTCGACCCGGCGCACGGGCCAGCGACCAGGCGCCGTCCGGTCGGTGACCTGCATCGCGGTCAGGAACAGATCCTCGCGCGCGGCCGCTTGCGGCGACAACTCGATCCGCCACGCGCCGGGCTCCAGGGAGCCACGTTCCAACTGCCGGGGTTCGATGTCGTTCGCGTGGTTCGTGCCGAACACCCAGTATTCCCGGCCGAGGCCGCCCACCCGGCTCAGCTGCCGGTTGGTTTCGGGCGGCAGCAGGATGTCCAGCGTCAAGCGGCCGCGCTGACCGTGCTGGGTACAGTCCACGCTGGCCGCAGCGCCGTCCAGCGCCGGCTCTTCCTGCGTGTGCAGCAGCCAGTACTTGCGGAATTCGGGAGCGGCGCTGACGACGCGGTCGAAGACGATCAAGGCCGCCGGCACTTTCGCGTCGCGCAAGTTCAGGAAGACGAAGGAACGCGTTACCTGTTGAACTTTCTTGCTGTAGGCGTGGGTCAGATCGCCGGTCAAGAGCGTAAAGTCCGGCATCTGCGGATCGGGCCCGAAGCCCCGGGCGAGCACCTGGCCGGTGCGGTAGCCCCGGGCCGGGTCCAACAGCGTGTCCAGCGTCCGGGCTTCGCTGCGGCCGCCGGCCAGACGCTGGCCGCCGTCGTTGCCATAACCGGGCTTTCCGAATTCTTCGCGGGGATCGTAAACCAGCAAGCTGTTGTGGGCGATCGTCCGCCAGTAGTAGTTCCGGCAATGGGGACTGCCGTACTGACCCGACGAACCGGAATACGAGCCCGAGTCGATGGCCAACGCGCCTTGGTAGTAGATCTGAAACGCCCCCGCATCCAGATGCTGGTGGTTGACGAAGTTGTACTCGTTCACCTTCATTTCGGCGAGCACGGCGTTCTGGTCCCAGCCGGTGCGGGCCACCATCCAGCCAAACGGAGAGCCGAAATACCGGGACAGCGGCAGCGCGGCGAGCGGTTGGGGCTGCAGCTGCGCGTCCCGCCAGAGGAACTCGAACAGGGCTTCGTTATCGCCGGCGCCGCCTTGCCGGAGAAACTGCGTCAGCAGCGTGCCGTCGCCATAATAGCTGGCCGTGAACAGCGTCCCGACAAACTCGCTCCACGGCTGGCCCCGCGGGGTACTGGTCTTGAACGTATCGCCGGCCCGCAGCCGCTGGCCGTCCGGCCGCGTGGTGTAGACCCACAAGTACGGCACGAACTGCTGGGCCGGGTTGTACACGTTGCCCGCGCCCAGCCGGGCGAAAATCCACAACGGATAGGTGTCCCAGCTGAAGCGATGCGTGCCGTAGGAATCGCCCTGGTGGTAAGCCTGGCCGTGGTACAGCCAGTTGCGGGCCGGCAAGTGTTCGCGGAAGAATCGGCTCGCCGCCAGGCGGTACAGCTCCGGGAACTCGTCGTACACGGCGATGCCCGCCGACAGCATGTCGCGCATGAGCATCGCTTCGGAACTGTGTCCGGTGATCGAACCCTGACCCGTCGGCGGATAGCCGCACTCCTGCGTCTTGGCCAACCGCACCAGTTCGGCGATGAACGCCCGTTTGTCGTCCGCCGTCAACAGCGGGTACAGCCAATCGTAGACGACGGCCCCGGTGACCATCATCCGGCCCGTCTCGCGACAGGCGTCCTGCCGGTCCGCCAGTTCCGTGCGCTGCAACAGCGCCAGGGTCCGCGCGATTGTCGCCCGGCCTGCGGCCGGATCCGCCTCGGCCAGGTACTGCAATGCCTCCCATTCGACTCGGCCCTGTGGCGACTTGCGGGCCAGCGCCTCCAATCGCTTGACCACCGGCTGCAGCACCGGCTCGCGCAGCCGTGCCGGCAACTGGGCCGCCTGTTCCGAACGCAGATACAGCCGGGGATGTTCCGGCGGCGGCACGGGAATCTGCGCCCCGTCGCCCTCGACCCAGCTCAGGGGCGGCGTCGCTGCCGACACCACCGCCGCCGCCAACAGGATTTGCAGGCCGCCGATCAAGGCCGCGGCGGAGGGCGACACGGCCGGCGTGATTTGAGTTCGTCGCAGCATTACGGCTCCAATCGTCAAGACTC
Organism: uncultured Planctomycetaceae bacterium; assembly: GCA_903927685.1. The sequence goes on along the minus strand of CAIYOB010000259.1, from coordinate 13,166 downwards.
TGACTACTGCCGTATCATTCTACCTCCGCCGACGGCTGTGGTCATCGCGCCACCGCTTCGCACGCCAGCCGTAGATACTGTTCGTAGTCCCAGCTTCCGCTGCCGCCGGTTTGGCGCGTGATGACCAGGTCGAGGCTGGGGACGAAGGCGATCAGTTGTCCGCCGGAGCCCGGTTTGTAGCGAGCGTCGGCCGGGATGCCGTCGCCCTGGCCGTCGGTGAGCCGCGCGGGAAGTTCCCAGCCGTGCGAAAACGACTGGGCGGCGCGGTGGAATCGCAATTCCGGTTCCTGGACGTCGTGAGTCGGGGCGGCGGTCTCTTCCACGAACCACGGCGGGACCACCTGTTGGTCCTGCCAACGTCCGCCGCGCAACAGGCAGTAGGCGATCCGGGCCAAGTCCCGGGCTGGCATGCCGATGCCGTGCGACGGATGCCGCCCGTACCGCGTCTCGCCGTCCGGGCCGCCACCGTCGAAAAACTCGAACGTCCAATGCTCGACACCGAGCGGCCGGAACAACGCTTCGATGGCGAACTGGTCGTAGGGTTTGCCGGTCACGGTTTCGCAGACCAGCGAGGCGTGATACAGCGCAAAGCTCGAATAGCCGCACTTCGATCCCGGAGCGAAAGCCAGGTTGGCCGTGAGCGGATCGCCGTCGTGTCCCAGCACGTGCCGCCACGGGCCCTGGTTTTTCGCCCCGGTCGCTTCCGGCGTGATCCCGGACGTGTGGTTCAAGAGCTGCCGGATCGTGATGTTCGCTTTCCGCGGATCGCTGAGCGGCTGGGCCTGAGGGATGAAGTCGAACGCCCGGTCGTCGAACGTCATCCGCCGGGGCGTCCGGCCGTGCTGGCTGTGCTCGGCGGCAATCGCCAGCACGGTTGCGCAGATGGCCTTGGAAACGGACGCGACCCGGCGGGCGTCGGTCTGCGCGCTGTCGCCGCGTTCGACTTCGAGCACCACGTACCCGCGACGAACGACCACGGCGGCAAAGTCGCGTTGATCGCTATCCAGCAGCCACCGCTGCAACGCCGCCAATTTCGCGGGATCCACGCCGGCGATCTGCCGGCGATCCTCCGCGCTGTTCAAAGTACGCCAGCCCCCGGCCGATTCCGGCGGCGGGAAGTAGTCGGCGGCCAGGTCTGCGGCTGCGGCGGCGACGTCGTTGAACTGCACGTAGTTCAGTTTGCCGGCTCCGGCGCTATCGCCTTGGACGTCGACCTGGATTTCAGCGCCGCGTCGGAACGCCACCTCGGGGCTTGTCCGGCCCCGACCCTCACCGGGCGACTCCCTGGCCGCTCCTTGGGCGGCGCCGGCGACGGACGGCGCCCAGCGGCAGCGTGAGCCCTTGGCAGCGAAGTACAACGGGTCCGCCGCTGTGGAATCGGCGATCGTCTTGGCGATGCCGGCGCCGCCGCGGTCCGTTCGGCAATCGCAGAACCGCCCTTGGTCAAAGCCATTTCGCGCTGCACCGCCCCGCACGCTCGCGGCGTGAAACGCCTTCCACGCGGGATCGGTCAAGGGCGGGATGCCGTTGTCGCCGAAGTGGGCCAACCGCTCGTTCAGGCCGGCTTCGGCGAGGATGGCCAGCGTTGCGGGCGACGCGGCCCAGTCGTCGGGGTCGTTGTGGTTGCCGTCGCAACGGTACGCAATGCGGCCCGGGAACCGGCCCTCGACGCAGGGACCGGCTGCCGCGAAAACCGAATTCGCAGCCGCCCCATGCAAGAGGGCGACCGCCCAGCAGATCAGCTGCGATGTTGGTCTCATGAGGATTGTCTTTTGAACCGCACTCGAACCACGTACTCCACGATCGCGTCGAGTTGCGACTGCGATGCCCAGGCGAATCGCCTGGCCGGCGACGAGGAGGAGCAGCGTCCGCAGGCGGAACTGCGAACGGCGGCGGGGCGGTGGGGTGAGGGGACCGGTGGTCATGTCAGCAGTCCTGGGGCTGCGCCGCTGATTCTATCGTCCCGCCACCCGCAGTGCTAGAACGCCGGATCGCAATCCTTGGGCTGTCCGGCGGTGTTCGCGGCAACGCAGAGACGGTACAATGAATGACTCGACTTGGCGTCGGGCGGGACCTATGAACGCTAGTCTGGACGAATCACTGGTGTCGGAAGTCGAAGCCAAGGCATTCAGGCGCGGCGATGTGACCTGGCGTCTGGCAAAGTGGTTCGCCGCCGCCGGGTTCCTGGCCGGCGGTTGCCTGGCCTTCGCGATCCTGTACCGCGACTGGTCGCCGCCCCCGCCCCCTCCCGGCACGGCCGCGTGCGGCAACTCGGTTCTCGGCGGCTATCTGGTCGGCTTGTTCCGCATCGTCATTGGGACCCCCACCGTCGCGGTCCTGTCCGGCATCGCGGCCGCCGCGTTCGGCGGCACGCTGGATTGCCTCCTGTGCCACCGCCGGCAAACGCGCCTCGCGCGCGAAGACCACGCGGCGGTTGTGCGAGAAAAAGCGTCCTGACATCCTGACCTAAGCCAGTCTCGATTGGCACGCCTGCCCGAGCGCTGCCGCCTGCGATTCGCTCACGGCTCTCCCAGCGTCACCAGCCAGTGGCGAATCTCGCGTCGTCGCGGTGCATTCAACTCCAACAAGGCGATGGTAGCCCGGCCAACCGCCGTTTGCGACTCGATCACCGTCGCATCGTCGGCCGACCATCCGAAATGGTCGGTCCATCGCTGGGTCCGAGGATTGAACAACGGCACCTCGACGTCGGTCACAGGATCTCGGCCCGTCGCATGAGCCCATTTCAGCGAGTTACATCGGGGGCACGCCAGCGCTAGATTGGGCGGAACGGGATTCGCGCGACTTCGCTAACTCGATTCTCGCCCAAGCTGCTCTCGTTGGACCTGATGTCTTCCGGAACTTCGTGGGTCAGAGACCCGTCGCGCAACGGGTACTTGATCGGCAGCGAAGAACTTGGCCGCCGGATCGCTGTCTTGTGCTGGGCGATTTCCGTCTGCGATGCTGAGCCGCAGGCGGATGTGCCGTCGCCTGCCGGCTTGGCGTTCAACGCGGACTCTCTTTCGTAAGCGGTGCTACACGTACGTCTGTTCCAACAGGGCGGCGGCCGTTTCGTCCAGCAGTTCGCGCCGCCGCAGGTCCTCGAAGCGGCCCAGCAGGTCGTCGACGCTCAACCGCTGCTTGTCGGCGCCGGCGAAACGGTAGGCCACGTTGCCCTTGTGCATCATCACGATTCGATCGCCCAGGTTGACGGCCTGGGACATCGAATGCGTGACCATCAGCGTCGTCAGCTTGTCCCGCTTGATGATCGCCTCGGTGACGCGCAGGACCTGGTCGGCGCTCTTCGGATCCAACGCGGCCGTGTGTTCGTCCAGCAGCAACAGGTCGGGCCTGCGCCACGTGGCCATCAATAACGTCAGGGCTTGACGCTGCCCGCCGGACAGACTGCCGATCGCGTTGCCCAGCCGGTCCTCCAGGCCCATCTCCAGCTCTTTGACCCGGTCGCGGAGCTCCGCCAGGAGCCGCCTCGGGATAGCCCAGCCCAGCCGGCGCGGCAAGCCTCGGCGGGCCGCCAAGGCCAGGTTCTCGGCCACGGACATGTTGGGGGCACTGCCCGTGAACGGGTTTTGAAACACGCGGCCGATCAGCCGCGCCCGGCGATGCTCGGGCCAGCGGGTGACGTTGTGCGCGCCGAGGTGAATCTCGCCTTCGTCCAATCGGAAACAGCCGGCGACGGCGTTCAGCAAGGTCGATTTGCCGGAGCCGTTGCCGCCCAGGATGACCAGAAAGGCGCCGGCGGGCAGGTCCACGCTGACGCCGCGCAGCGCGCGGACTTCGTTGACCGTGTCGGGGTTGAACGTCTTGCACACGTTGCGGACGGAGAGCATGGCCTGCCTTTCCAGCTAACTGCGCGGCGCTGCGGCCGACGCGGACCGTTTCCGGCGCTGCAGCAGTTGCGGCAGCACCAGCGCGGCGAACACGAACAGGGCCGTGACCAGCTTGAGGTCGTTCGGATTCAGGCCCCAACGCAAGGCGATGGCGACCAGCAGGCGAAACAGCACCGAGCCGGCGACGGCTCCGTAGATCGCCAGCCCCAGGCTCCGCGAGCCGGTCAGCGATTCGCCGATGATCACGCTGGCCAGGCCCCAGACCACCATGCCGATGCCCATCTGGGCGTCCGCAAAGCCTTGATTCTGGGCCAGCAACGCCCCGGACAGGGCGACCAGCCCGTTAGCCAGGGCCAGGCCCATAATGCGGTATCGCTCGACGTTGACGCCCAAGGCCCGGATCATCTGGGCGTTGTCGCCCGAGGCCCGCATGGCGGTGCCCAGCTCGGTGCGAAAGAACCAGTACAATCCCAAGCCGACGGCGACGACGATGGCCAGCGCGCCCAACAGGGTCACCAGGTCGCGTGCGCTGACCGGCCAGCCCAAGACGTCGACTTCGGGCTGGCCGAACCATGCGTGCCCCAGCCGCTCGGCCCACGTCGTAAAGCTGGTGCCGGACAACAGGGGCACGTTGCTTTTGCCCATCACATGCAGGTTCACCGAGTACAGGCCGGTCATCACCAGGATGCCGGACAGCAGAGCATTGATCTTGAATTTAGCCTGCAGGATACCGGTGACGGTGCCGGCCGCCAGGCCGCCGGCGAAGCCGGCCAGCGTGGCCAGCGCCGGATTCACCTCGCGGACGATCAGCACGGCGCAGATCGACGCGCCCAGCGTGAGCGAACCGTCCGCGGTGATGTCGGCGATCTCGAACACGCGATAGCTGATGTAGATCCCTAGCGCCAGCAGCGACAGGATCAGGCCGATGGTCAGTGCGCCCAGCAAGAGGTTCATGGCGGTCCCCGGGGTTCTCGTGTTTTCACCGCTCGCCCGTCGCGCGGAGAGCGGCCTTGGCTGGCGGCGGTTCGGCCGGGCAGACTTCGAGCGGTGCACACCAGCACGCCCCGCGGAGGAACCGGCTCTCCCCGGCCCCCGTAGCGGGCCGCCAGTCATGCAACAGGTGGAGCAAGCCCAGCACCTGCTCGCCCTCGAACAGCGGCCCGACGGTGGCCGCCAATTCGACCCGGCCTTTGCGGAGCGGACGATAGGGAAACGCGGCCGCATGCAGGTGGCCGTGGAGTTCGCCGGAGGGCAGCAGCGGCTTGAGCAGCGGCACCCGCGTTGCCCCCGCGGCGGTGGTGATGACGCCGGCGATCAAGCTGGTGGTGTTCATGAACGCCGGCTCGGCGGTGAAATTCAGCCAGTCGCGGATGTCGGGAAAGGCGAAGATGCTGCGGGCTTGCTCCGCCGGCGGGCGGGCGGGGGTCTTTTGCAGCGAGGCGCCGATCAAGGCCGCCGTTTCCGCGATCATGACCAGCCCGGCCGCGTCGCTGCCGACGGCCTCCAGGCAGGCCCGCACCACCGCGCTCAGCGGCACACTGGTCTGCTCCGGGCCCTTGTCGAATCGCAACAAGCGGCGGAAGCCGCCGCGGCCTACCAGGCCGTAGGCGACCTGCACCGTCGGCAGCAGGTCGCCCTGCAACAGCATGTAATCGGGCTTCTGCGTCCCATCGGCAGGTTGGCAAACGGCGGCGCCGCCGACCGCCAGGAACTCGCCCAGACGTTCTCCTGCCGTCACCGGATCCGAGCCCAGCATGCCCAGGCCGAGCCCCATGGCCGGGACGGGAAACTCGACGGCGGTGCACGAAGTCGGAGCCGCGCGGCCCGCCAGCCACTCCGCCGCATCGCCGGGGCAAGCGACCTGCAGCGTGGCCTGCGGGTCCAGTTCGTACACCTCCGCCCGCGTGCCGGGTAGCGCCAGCGTGAACACCCCCGGGGCCTGCTCGGCCGCCGACGGGGCCGTCGCCGCGGCACCACCGCCGACCTGCAGAAAGGCGCCCAGTCCGGCCAGTTGGAGCACGGTCCGGACGTTGGCCGAGGCGTTGATCACGGCCAGCCGGCCGTGGATCGCTTTGAGCTGCCGGGAGTAGATGACGAGGATCCGGATCCCCGCCGAGCTGATGTAATCCACCTCGGCCATGTCCAGCGCCAAGGCGTGCTCGCCCGCCCGCACGCACTCGGCCAGCGCCCGCCCGACGTGGTCGCTCCAGATGGCGTCCAGGCGTCCCTTCAACTTGAGTTCGACGTGATCGGCCGCAGCCGTACGAGTGATTTCCATGGGCGGACTCGGGCTAGCGTGGAGTGTCGTCGGTCACGGGCCGGGCGACCCGCAGCAACGCCGGGGGGATGGTCAGCCGGAGCTGCTGGGCGTTTTTCAGGTTCACCAGGATCTGCGACTTGATCGGCGGCGAGAACGGGATCTGCGCCGGACTCTCGCCACGCATGACCCGGACCGCTTGACGCGCCGTCTCGTATCCGGCGTCGTAATAGTCCCGCGCGACGACCAGGACTGCGCCCTGTTGGACGGCCGTGGTCAGGCACGTGAACACGGGCAAGCGGGCCTGGTCCGCGGCCCGCGCGATGGTCGGAAAACCCGCGACGCAGAGGTTGTCCAGGATTTGGACCACCGCGTCCAGCTGCCGGCTGCATAGGGACAGGGCGGCATCGGGCAACTCGCCGGCGTGATTGGCCGGAACCGTTTCCACCGTCAGGCCGCCGCGCACCGCTTCTTGGATGAACAGGTCCTTGTTCGCCACCGAGTTGACCTCGGCCGGGCAGAACACGGTGCCCACGCGTTTGATCTGGGGAAAGTGGGTCCGCAGCACCTCGACCAGCTCGCGATAGGGCCCCTGAGTCGAGACCCCGGTCATGTTCGGCACATGCTCGGCATTCGACCGGCCCGCGCCGACCAGCAGCGGATCAGCCACCACCGTGAAGACGACGGGCGTATCGCGGACCTTTTGCAGCGCGGTCTGCAAGGTCGGCGTGCTGAAGACCAGGTACAAATCCGTTCCCGCGGTCTGGGCCGAGTCGAACAGCGAGCCCAGAGTGGCCATGTCGCCCTGGGCGCACAACGTGCGGAGGGTGAAGTCTCGGTCTTCGGCCAGACCGGCTTGCTGCAGCCCGTCGCGGAATCCGCGCGCCGCGTCTTCCACCATCACCGACTCGGTGTACGCCACCTGCTGGATGCGCCAACGCTTGCCCAGCGGCCTGGCCGCCGGCGCGGCGGAAGCCGCGGGCGGGGCCGCCGCGGCCGGCTTGGCGTCGCCGGTCTGCATGGCCAGCACCTCGGGCGGGAACGTCAGGCCCAGCTTGGCCGCCACACTGCGATTCAGCAGCACCTTCTTGTCCGCCACGTTGCGGATCGGAATCCGGCCGGGTTTCTCGCCGGCGAGCACGCGGGCCAACGGCTCCGCCGCGGCCAAGCCGCTCTGATAGAAGCCGATCCCAATCACTGCCAGGATCTCGCGATCGACGTACTCGGGCGCATCGATCACCAGGGGAATGCGGGCCTTGCCAAACTGGGCGACCAGCCCGTCGAAGGCCTGATAGGCTGTATTGTCGCCGGGAATATAGACCGCCTGAACCTGGCGGCTCGCCAGCGCCTGGGCCGCCGGCACCACTTCGCTGGTACCGTTGGCGACCGTTTCGACCAGTTCGATGCCGTGCTGGGTGCACAGTTGGCGGAGCACCGAGACGACTTTTACTGAGTTCGCCTCGGCGTTGTTGTACAGCGTCCCCAACCGCTGGAAGTCCGGCAGCGTCCGCTTCATCAGCAACACCGCCTCTTCCACGGGCGGGAACGAACCGATGCCCGTGACAAACGGCAGGTGGTCCTCGAAACTCGCGCCCACGCCGCCGGCCAACGGATCGGAGACATAGGTGAACACGACCGGCTTGTGACGCACGCTGGCACAAGCGGCGGTGAGCACCGGCGTGGAGAAGGTCACGATGGCGTCCGCCGAACTGGCATCCAGCGAATGCAGGATCGACGGAATCGCCCCGATCTCGCCGCTGGCGTGCACCTTCTGGACTTGCAGATTGCGGCCCTCGACATAGCCCTTCTTGCCCAGGCCGTCCAGCAGGCCCGCGATGCACGTGTCGGTGCCTTCGTCCGGGCCAAAGTAAGCCAGCGCGATCGTGAAGTGACGGCCCGCCGGCGCCATCCCCGCGGACGCCTCCGGGGCGGACGTCGCCACCTCCTTTTCGATCTTGCCGTCCGCGCCGATGATCAGTTCGGCACGCTGCACCAAGTCGTCCGGGAACTGCCACGGGTCGCGCATCTTCTGCAAGACTTGCCGGTTCAACATCAGGCGTTCGGGCATAAAGTTGGTGACCGTCATCGTGGCGGGGTCCTGCCCGTCCAGGATCGCCGCGGCGATCGAGCCGATGCGGTGGCCGACCTCCTGATAGTTGGCTCCCAGATCGAACAAGGTGCCTTCGCGGACTTGGCCGCTGGTGTTGGAGACCACGGGGATCTTGGCTTTCAGGGCCGACTCGCAGAGCGTGGCGGTCGCGTTCAGTACCGTGACGTCCGCCCCCGTCCAGAAAACCTGCACGCCGCGCGCGACCAGGGAATCGGCCGCTTCGCGGACGTCCTTGCTCTGATCCACGGTGGCTTCGAGCAACTGCAGCCCCAGGGCGCTGCACACTTCGCGGGCCTTGATCGTACAGGTCTCGGAATTCCGCTCGGCCGGGTTCCAAACCACGCCGACCGTCTTCAGGCCGGGCCACAGCCGCCGCGCTTCGCGGAGGATCTGCTCGACCGGCTGGAAAGTCCCGATGCCGGCGAGCCACGCCGGCTTGTCCGTCGAGTCCATGCGCTGGATCCCGACTCCCGCGCCGGCCGGATCGGTCACGCCGCCGAACACATGAATCGCCCGGCCGTCCTTGTTGGCGTTGGCCACGCACTGCAGCGACAGCGTGCTGATCGTGATCACCATCCGGTAGCTGCCGTCCGTCACCTGCTTGGCAATCGCGTTGGCGGTGGGCAGATCCCCTTCGGCGCAGAACCGGTCGAGCTTGATGCGCTGACCATCGTCGTAGCCGGCGGCGGTCAATTGCTCCAGGACCCCGCGTTCGACGTCGTCCAACAGCAAGTTAGAGGCGTGCTTGAGGAGCGCGACCCGCGTCTGGGCAGGCGGCCCGGCAATGTCGCTCCGCCCCCGGTTTCGCGAGTGGAGATCCGACAGCAGCAGGGTCAGCGCCCCGGCGCCCAGCAAGATCAACGACAGCACGACACGTTTGAAGTTCTGCAGCATCATCGTCTAGAAAGTGTGACGCCGTCGCGTTCACTTTGCAATCCCGCTTTCGCCCCACCAGCCGGCTTCGCGGAGCTCTAGTTCCGCGCGTCGCTCCGCCTGGCTCTGGGGTCATTCACCCAGTTGGCCTGCGTGGGATTCATTGCGGCATGAGGACTTTTCCCGCGTGAACCGAGAATCTTTCTTCCTAGACAGATCCCGACATTTTCTCTAGGTTGCTCTGCCCCGACTTTGTCGACATGGCCACGATGGATTGCGCGCATGCCGCTGACGATACGCCCGGAGTTTGATGTTGTGCTGAGTGTTCAGCCCGATGAGCAGTGGCTGCCGCTGATGGATCGGGCCGCGCGCACGTATCTGGATGTCCGCGGCTTTCCCGCCAAACTGACCGACCACTGCCTGGCGGCGATTACCGAGGCGGCGGAGCAGATGATCGGCCTGCAGATCGCCCGCGGCCTGCGGTTGCCGTTCGAGCTCGGCTTGGTCTGGGAAGATGAAGCGGTCGGCATCCATTTCATGTACGCCGCCAGTATTCCCTTGAACCCTCACCGCGAGCCGGAGTACGAAGTGCCTGCGGCCGGCAGCAGTCTGGCCGATGTGTCCCCGGAGGGGCTCTGGCTGCACATGATCAAACGCACGATGGATCGGGTGTTTTTTCGCCTGGATGGCTCGCGGGCGTCGCTGGTGATGGTCAAGTACTACCGCGAGGCGCGGCATGCGCGCGAGGCCTGGGTGCTGGGGAGGCGGCCCAAGCTGCGAGCCGACTTGACGCTCGAAGTCCCACCGGGCGAACGTGGTTCGGCCTTTCCCAGCAGTGCGATCCTGCATGATCTGCGCGGGCGGTCAGTGCTCAAGTTTTCCCGCTCGGAAGCCTTCGTGGCGGCCCGCCTGGACGGCGTCCGGACGCTGCGGGACATCTATTTGGAGCATGCCGCTGAACTGGGCCCGCTATCGCCGCATCAAGTCCGGCAGTTGTACGAGCGACTGGAGGCAGCTCGGCTGCTGGACGCCCCCGCCGGCAAGGCGGCGTGGGGCGAACGGTGGGGCCGCTGGCTGGCGCCCGTGTTCTCCCTGCCTCAGCCGGACCGCACGGTCACCTGGGTGCATCAGCGTACCCGGTTCCTGTTCCGGCCGCTCGGCGCGGTGGGGTTCTTCCTGGTCGGACTGTCCGGATTCCTCGCCTTGCATCAGCAGGCGCCTACGTTCCGCGCCATGGTGCCGCAGTTGGACCGGCAGTTCTCCCAGCAGCCCTGGCTGCTGGCCGCCACGTACGGCCTGGGATTGCTGTTCGTCGCCCTGCACGAACTGGCCCACGGCGTGACCTGCAAGCATTTTGGCGGGACCGTCAAGCAGTTGGGCGTGATGTGGTACCTGGCCATGTTCATCTTCTTCTGCGACACCACCTCGGCCTGGACCTTTCCCAAGAAATCCCAGCGGATCTGGGTCTCGCTGGCGGGGCCCCTCATGTCCTGGCTGCTGTGGGGCATCTCGGCCTGGTGCGCCGCAGCGACTCTGGCCGCGGGCAGTCCTTGGGCGGCGGTCTGGGTGTGCCTGGTGCTGATGGGCGGCTTTTCGCTGGTCATGAACTTCAATCCGCTGATCCGCATGGACGCCTATTACATGCTGGTCGACTGGACGGGCATCCCGAATCTGCAGCGGCGGGCTTTCGCCTACGTGGGAGCCCGCCTGCGGGCCGTCTTCCGCCGGTCGAGCGGGCCGTCGGGCGAGCCGGACTCGGCCCGGGAACGACTGATTTTCCTGAGCTACGGCCTGCTGAGCGCCGCCATGTCGTTGGTGTTTATCGTGCTTCCCTTTCTCCGGCTGGCGTCCATCTGGAGGAGCGAGCGTCAGTTTACCATCTGGGGCCTGCTCGGCCTGTTGGTGGTCATCCTACTTGTGGGACGGATCATCTTCAAGGCCGCCGCGCTGACCTACGCGGCCCGCCGTCGGGAGTACAAGTTGAATTGAACCTGCACACCGTTGGCCCCAGGACCGCTGGCTCCCGTGGAGCGAATACCGCCGCCGCTCCGTTCTCTCCTGCAAGCTTTCCCGCCGTCATGAACCGCGCACCCCAACTCGACCACACGCTGGAAGCGGAGGTACAATCGGCTCCCGTCGAGGTTCCGTTGTCGGCGGGCCGTTTCGAGCAACTTTGGGCGGCGGCGGAACTCCAAGTGGCGGTGTTCCTGCGGGCCGCCGTATTTTCCCGGACCGATCGCCAGGATCTCGGGCAAGTCATCGCGCAGAAGGCGTGGACTGCTTTTGCTTCGTTCCGCCCGGACCAGGGCGGGTTCACCGCTTGGGTCCTGGGAATCGCGCGGAACGAGTACCTGCACTATGTGCGCTCGCACCGGCGAGCTCGCGTCTTGTTCGACAGCGAACTGGCGGACCAGGCCGTGGGGGAATTGTGCCGGAGCGAAGACCCGTCCGCCGACGAGCGGCCCGCCGTCCTGCGGCGTGCGCTGGCCGAACTGGCTCCCGAGTCCCGCGACTTGCTGCGGTTGAAGTACGAGCAGGAGCTGACGTGCGGCGAGATCGCGGCGCGGCTGGGAATCCAGGAGGACGCCGTCCGCAAACGGTTGCACCGGATCCGCACGGCGTTGAAAGAACGCGTCGCCGGAGGGCGGGACGGCGATCCGCCCGCGTGAAAACCATGTCACGCCGCGGGGGCGGCGGGCAATACTCTTCAGACTTGCACTTGCAGCCCTCCTGTCGCCTTCGCCTGGCCAGCGATGACACACGCTGCGGGGTCTACATCGCCGCTTTCTTCCCGCTTTCCTCCCGGAGACATTGCCATGTTCGCTTCGCTGCTGCGCCCGTTTGTTGCTCGTCCTCGCCGCCGTCGCCTGGGAACGCCGACTCGCCACCGCGGCCTGCGGCTCGAATCGCTCGAATCCCGCCAGCTCATGTCCGCCAATCCCGCTTCCCTCGGGGCGGAAGGCGAGTCGAGTTATGTGTCCCGGATCATCAACGGCACGCCGACCTCCGGGTGGGAAGGCGTCGGCCTGGTCGGCGACTCGTCGGAGTTCTTCTGCTCGGGAGTACTGATCAGCCCGCAGTATGTTCTGACGGCCGGACACTGCGCGACCGGTGTCGCCAACACCCGCGGCCGGTTTCAGGTCGGCGGTACGACGTACAGCACCTCGCAGGTCGTCGTCCATCCGCAATACAACGAGAACGCCGAACCGGACCAGTCCAATGACATCGCGATTTATAAGCTCAGCCAGGCGGTCACCAGCGTGCCCTTCTACCCGATCTATCGCAGCACGCCGCAGGTCGGTCAGGTGCTGACCTTGGTGGGGTTCGGCGGAGGCGGCACGGGCGCCAGCGGCAGCCAGGGCGACTTTGGCACCAAGCGCGTCGGCACGACGCCGATCGACGCGGTCACCTCGAAGATGATCTGGTGGGACTTCGACAACGAGAGCGAAAGCAACACGGCGCCCGGGGACTCCGGTGGGCCTGCTTTCCTGAACGTCAGCGGCTCGTATTACGTTGCCGGCATCACCTCCGGCGGCAGCAATGCGGACGCGGGCTTGGGCGACGAGTCCTTCGACACCCGGGTGGACGCCTATGCCGCCTGGATCGACTCGATTGTCGGCACCACCACGCTGCCGACGGTCAGCCTCGTGGCGACCGACGCCAGCGCCGCGGAAACGGCCAGCGGGGCGACGGCCAACCCCGGCGTGTTCACCGTCACCCGCAGCGGCGCCACGACCGCCGCCTTGACGGTCAGCGTGTCGGTCTCCGGCACGGCGGCCCGCGGCACGGACTACACGGCGCTGGCCGCCTCGGTGGTGATCCCGGCCGGCAGCGCCTCGGCGACCGTCAACGTCACGCCGCTGGACGACAGCCTGGTCGAGGCGACCGAGACGGTGGTGCTGACGCTGGTCAGCAATTCCGCCTACACCGTGGATTCCACCAAGGCGTCCGCGACGGTCAGCATCCTGGACAACGACACGTCCTCGCTGCCGACGGTCAGCCTCGTAGCGACCGACGCCAGTGCCGCGGAAACGGCCAGCGGGGCGACGGCCAACCCCGGCGTGTTCACCGTCACCCGCAG
>CAIYOB010000258.1 GCA_903927685.1 uncultured Planctomycetaceae bacterium | reverse complement strand
TTCCAGTTCACCGGCTGCCGCCGTGGAGCCTGCGGGACCGCCGTCGCCGCGCACGCCAGGGGCGCCGCGGTAAAACATCTCAAAGAGTGCTTCGGCCTGTTCGTGCCTGACGGCGACTCGACGCTGCTGGCCGAAGTGGCCGGCAAGACGGCCGAGGCGTACAACCGCTGCGGCTTTGACATGATCTACCTGGACGCCCTGGACGGCGAGGACATCCTGGGCGGCCCGGAAAACGGCTGGCACTACGGCGCGAAGTTCGCCTTCGAGATCTTCCGGCGTTTGGACAAGCCGGCGCTGATGGAAATGAGCACCTTTCATCATCATCTCTGGTACATCCGTTCGCGGTACTGCGCCTGGGACCATCCCACACGCAGCCACAAGCGATTCATCGACATCCACTTGGAAGACAACCTCCGCAACCGCCGCATGTTCATGCCCGGCGAGTTCGGCTGGTGGGCGCTGAAGAGCTGGACCGGCGCCCAGGGCGACCGGACGTTCCCCGACGACATCGAATACCTGATGGGCAAGTGCCTGGGACTGGACACCGGCATGGCGATGATGGGCATCGACCCCGGCAATGTGGACCACATCCCCGCCTTGCCGATCCTGGCCGATCTCATTCGCCGCTACGAGGACCTGCGTCATTCCGGCCAGGTTCCCGAGTCGATCAAGACGCGGCTGAGCCAGCCCGGCGCCGAGTTCACGCTGACTGGCGACCTCGCCGGCGGCTGGCAATTCCGGCCCGCCCAGTATGCCCGGCACCGCGTCGAATCCGGCGACTGGAGCCGCACTTGGCGCGTGGACAACGCGTTCGCTCGGCAACCGGCCGGGATCCGTATCGAAGCCTTGATGTCGGCTGGTCCTTACGATGCACCGGGCAATGTCGAACTGGCCGGTTTTGGCCAGGCCGAGGAATTCCCGCAGACCTCCGCGGCGGGCGAATTCCGTGTCGAGTTCAAGCCTTCCGTGGACCAGGTCCAGGCGGGCGGCGCGAGCGGCCTGTACGCGGCCACCAATCCGACCGCCACGCCGCGCGGGGCCTGGACGCGCGTCGAGCGGTCATTCGAGCCGCCACGAGACCTCAGCCAGCACCAGGCACTGGGCCTGTGGGTCCACGGCGACGGCCAGCACCAGGTCTTGAATCTCCAACTACGCAGCCCGCCGCATCTCTCGCACGGCATTGGCGACCACTACATCCCCATCGATTTCGCAGGCTGGCGGTATTTCGAGCTGATCGAGCCCGAGGGCGAACGGCACGCCGACTACGCCTGGCCTTACGGCGGCATCTACGCGATCTACCGCGAGTCGGTCGCCTACGGCCAGGTGGCATCGCTGGGGCTGTGGTACAACAACCTGCCGCCGGGCCGCCGGGCGGCCTGCTACCTGAGCCCGATCAAGGCGTTGCCAGTGGTCTCGGCCAAGCTGGTGCGTCCCGTCGTGACGAGCGGCGGCCGGCGGGTCGTGTTCCCCGTCGACATCGAGAGCGGCTGCTATCTCGAGTGCCGGTCGGCTGACGATTGCCGGCTGTACGGCCCCCAGGGCCAAGTGCTGCGTTCCGTCGTGCCGGAGGGCGAAATCCCGTGGCTCGAACCGGGTGCGAACGAACTGCATTTCGACTGGGACGCCTCCGGCGACGTCCGTCCCCGGGCCAACGTCACCATCATGAGTTTCGGCGAACCCCTGAAATAGCCTCACCTGGATCACTCTTCGCGAAAGCGACCCTATGGACGAATGGATCTTCGTGGCCAACAGCGAATCCGACACCCAGCGGCTGGGCGCGGCCTTGGCCCGCGTGCTCCCGGCCGGCACCACCGTGGCCTTGATCGGGACCTTGGGCGCCGGCAAGACGCGGCTGGTCCAAGCCCTGGCCGCCGGCTGCGGCGTCCCGCCGGAAACGGTGGTCAGCCCGACGTTCGTGCTGTGCCAGGAGTACCACGGCCGGCGCACACTGTATCACCTGGACGCCTATCGCCTAAAGGACGACGACGAGTTCCTGCAACTGGGACCGGAGGAGTATTTCGCCTCGGACGGCATCACGCTGATCGAATGGGCCGACCGCGTCATCGACTGCCTGCCTCCGCAGCGAGTCGAGATTCACATCCATGTCGTCGGCGACACCGCTCGCCGCTTCGAGATCCAGACTGTCGGCGGCTTCCCCGCCGCGATTCTCCGGGATCTGGCCGCGGAAGTGTCATGATACCCTCCCATCGCTGGACGGATCCCCCGTGCCGTGCCTAGAATACAGCGGCGCGCGAGATCGCGAGGAGACTGGGCATGAACAAAACTGCGGCTCTACTGCTGTTGCTGGCACTGCTGTCGACCGGGGCGGTCCCGTCGACCGAGGGCCAAGACCAGCCGCCACCAGTTGCCGCTGCGGCTCAACTGGTCCAGCAGTTGGGCGCCGAGGAGTTCTCGCAGCGCGAACGGGCGACGGCACAGCTGATCGAGATGGGCGTGGGGGCGTTGAAAGCCGTCGACGAAGGGCGGACTCATCCGGATCGCGAGATCCGCTACCGCTGTGAACGCATCTTTCAAATTGTCGCCGAATTGGATTTCCAGCGCCGCCTGACCTCCTTTACCGCGGGCCGCAGCGACGGCCTGGATCTGCCGGGCTGGCGCCGCTTTCGCGACCTGTACGGCGACGACGCCGAGACCCGCAGCCTGTTCGGCGAAATGCAGAAATCGGAAGGCGAGTTGATGCAGGCGATCGAAAACGGCCGGCAGGCCGTCACCCGCGCGGCCGACAGCCGCGCCGCGGAACTGCTCAATCGGCAGCGCCGCGCGGGCGAGACGCCTTCGCTGGGCAGTATCAGTGCGTTCCTGTTCGTCGCCATTGGCGAGGATGGCAACCTGGGACTGCAGGCCCAATCCATCGTGGTCAATTTCTGCGGCCAGCCCGCCTTCATGGCGGGAATGAGCGATCCGGCAAAAGGCAAGATCCTCCGCAAGATGATCGGACGCTGGATCACACACAGTTCCGGCTCGATGGCCCAGCACAGCATGTACCTGGCCGTGCGGTACGATATGAAGGAGGGCCTGATCCCGGCCGAACGGATCCTCCGCAATCCAGCCGAATCGCCGTTCGTGCGGCAGGCGGCGCTGATGACCGTGGCCAAGCTGGGCGACGCTTCGCACGTCGGACTGCTGGAGCCGTCCCTGGGCGACGCCGCGCGAATCACGGCGCATCGAGTCGACAACGTCCAGTACGAGATCCAGGTCCGCGACGTGGCGCTGGTGTCCCTGCTGCTGCTGAAGAAACAAGACCCGAAGCAATTCGGTTTCGACCGGTTTCAATTGAACGAAGTCAACCTCCTGAACTTTGGCACCTTAGGATTCGAGAATGAAGACAAGAGAAAACAGGCGTTTGCCAAGTACGACGAATTCAAGACGCACGAAAACGATCCCCGGTAGTCTGGCGGGGCCGTCCTGGGCCGGCACGACAGCGGGACTCGGCTGGCGGTGGGCGGCGACCTTGTCCCTGGCCGCCTGTGTGATCCCCCTGCGGACGATGATCGGCTTGGCCGCCGACGACTTCCGCGGCCGCTTTGAAGCCCGCGAATTCACCGCCGACGACGGCACGAAGTTGTTGTACCGGCTGTTGAAGCCGAAGGACTACGATCCGCAGACGAAGTACCCGCTGGTGCTGTTCATGCACGGCGCCGGCGAACGGGGCGACGACAACGTCCGGCAACTGGTGCACGGCATGAACGACTTTGCCAGCGACCCGATCATGGCCAAGTATCCCTGCTTTGTGGTTGCCCCGCAGTGTCCCAAGGAGCAAAAGTGGGCCGACGTCGACTGGTCCGCTGCCACGCATGACTTGCCGCCCCGGCCAGCCAACTCGCTGCGGCTGGCGATGGAGGCGATTGTGGCGCTGGAGAAGGAGTTCTCGGTCGATCCTGCACGGATCTATGTGACCGGCCTGTCAATGGGCGGCTACGGTACGTGGGACGCACTGGCCCGCTATCCCGGCCGCTTCGCCGCGGCCGCGCCGATCTGCGGAGGCGGGGATCCGGCGCACGCCAAGACGATGGCCGGCACGCCAATCTGGGCGTTTCACGGCGGCAAGGACGGCGTGGTGAAACCGGAGCGGTCGCGGGCCATGATCGAAGCTATCAAGGCCGCTGGCGGAACACCCCGGTACACCGAGTACCCGGACGCCGGCCACGACTCGTGGTCCGCGACCTACAAGAATCCGGAATTTTTCGCTTGGCTGTTTGCCCAGCGGCGCTCGGACAAGTAGAATGCCTCGGAAACCGCGGGACGTTGATCGGGGTGGTGCGCGTCGAAACCCGACGCGTGAGCGAGGCCAGGCTACAAATCCTCGCTGACCCCCTTGTGCGTTGTCCAGGCTAAG
>CAIYOB010000257.1 GCA_903927685.1 uncultured Planctomycetaceae bacterium | reverse complement strand
TTCGGCAGGGGCACCCGATCTCCGCACCGCGATCAACTGGGCGACGATGCTCATAGCGATCTCGGGCACGGTGCGGGCGCCGAGGTCCAGTCCGATGGGCGCGTGGACACGGTCGAATTCGGCCTCCGTCGCCCGCCCCGACGCGACGAAGTCCTGCCGCAGCAAGGCGACTTTGCGGCGGCTGCCGATCATGCCGACATAAGCGGCTGGACGCCGCAGACACGCGGCCAACGCCTCGGCGTCCTGCTGGTGGCTGCGCGTGGCGATCACCAGGTACGTTCCGGCGTCCAGCGGCAGGCTGCGGATTTCGTCGCCAATCGGGCCGCAGCGCACGGCGGTATCCCCGGGGAAACGCTCGGGGCAGGCGAATTCCGGCCGGTCGTCGAGCACCAGGATCTCAAAGCCCACAAGGCTGGCTTGCACGGCAACCGCTTGACCCACGTGCCCGCCGCCGGCAATCACCAGCAACGGCTTGGGGAGCAACGGTTCGATGAGGATTTCGAGCCGTTCCTCTGCCCCCGGGTTCCTCGGCGTCCAGAGTTCCGGTTGCTCATGCCGAAGCACCGCGTGCAGCGTGTCGAGGCTCGGAAAGCCGGCGTCGACCGGCGCTGCCGACTCGGCCAGGAACTGCACCTCCGTACGGAGTTCCGCCCCGCCGCGGATCGCGGTCAGCAGCAGACCTCGCTGCCGGGCTCGCCCGGCCGCCGCGGCGGCCGCCCAGGCGGCAAGGTGCTGCGCTGCCCCGGGATCGATCAGGCCGCGGACCCGCCCGCCGCAGATCGGACCGCCGCCGGCGGGCAGGCTGCCCCGCAAGTCGCAGTCGAACACGACGGGACGCCCCGTCCGAAGGGCGACGATCGCCCGTTGCTGAGCCCCGGCTTCCACCCAGCCGCCGCCGATCGTGCCGAGGATCCTGCCGTCCGGCTCGATGATCGCTCTTGCTCCCGCCTGGCAGGGCGTCGAGCCCTCGGCCTGCAGAATCACCGCGACGGCGAACGGGCGTCCCTGCTCGGCAAACTCGACGATCAAGGGGTACAGGTCCGGCGGCGCGGGGCAGCATAGGTTCATGGCTGGCCGATTGCGTTCAGGAATCCGTTCCCACCGTCGCCGGCCAGCGGATGGGCATCGCCCGGACACGGACGCCGGTGGCGTGAAAAACCGCGTTGGCGATCGCGGGCGCCACCGCGATGATCGGGGTCTCGCCGCCGCCGACGCTGGGCAAGTCCGGCCGGTTCAACTGGTGGATGTCCAATTCCGGCACGTCCCGGAACCGGGGGACCTGGTAGTCGTCAAAGTTTGGATTCAGGATCTTGCCGTTTTCAAACCGGATCTCCTCTTCCAGAGCCGGCCCGAGGCCCATGATGATACAGGCCATGACCTGGGTTCGCAGATTGTCCGGGTTCAACACGGCTCCGCACTCGAACACCTCGCACACCCGGCGCACCTCGATCCGGCCGCGCGCTCGATCCACGGCGACCTCGACGCACGCGGCGACATAGGACCCTTTCTCCGTGCCGCAGGCCAGCCCCACGCCGACGTCCGGTTGACGCACCGGGACTCGCTGCCGCCAGGAAAACCGGGCCGCAGCGGCTTCCAGCACGGCGCGGAGCCGCTCGTTGTCCAGGTGCGCCAAGCGGAAATCCAATGGGTCGGCGCCGGCGGCGGCCGCCAGTTCGTCCAGGAATACCTCGCGGGCAAAGTTGTTCGCCGTCGCCGCCAGCGCCCGATACGAACTTTGCCGAAGCGGAGCGTCGGAGCCGACAAACCGTGACCGGGCCTGCGGCACGCGGTACGGCGTATCGATCGCGGCCGGCCCCGAGTTGACATTTACGAAGTGCCACGAGGTGATTGCGCCCCGCTCGTCCAGGCTGGCTTCGACATCAATCAAGGCCGCCGGGCGGAAACAGGCCCAGGTGAACTCCTCGTCCCGAGTCCAGCGCAGGGACACGGGGCGTTGGGCCGCCCGGGCCAGCCGAGCCGCCTCGATCGCCGCTTCCCCCGTGTGCTTGCCGCCAAAGCCGCTGCCGAAATCGGGCACCACGACCCGGACCTGGTCGTTGGTCAGGCCGAACGTGCGGGCCAACTCGCCGTGATAACCGAATGGGTTCTGGGTTCCGGTCCAAACCGTCAAGCGGCCGTCCTGCCACTCGGCCACGGCCACGCGCGGCTCCAGGGGCGCGTGCTGGACGTAGGCTGCCTGGTACGTTTGCCGGAGCACTTGCTTGGCTTTGCCCAGCGTTTCCGGGAACGGATTGGCGGGCACGCCGCCCTGGGCATGCTGCCGCAAGTGCGCGAACAACTGGCGGCTCGAGGGATGCGGGGCGTTCTCCCAGCGGGCGGTGGCCGCGATCAACTCCAGGGCTTGTCGAGCGCGATGCGTGGTCGGCGCGGCCACGCCCACGAACTGGCCGTCCTGGACCACCACGACGTCCGCCAGCGCCTTGGCCGGCGCCACGTCGACGGACGCCAGCGATGCGCCATAGGCTGGCGGCCGCAAGATCTTGCCGTACAGCATGCCGGGGCGGATCACGTCGGACGGAAACTTGTGGACGCCGGTCACCAGATCGCGGCGGTTGGGCCGCGGAACCGACGCGCCAAGCACTTGCCACTCCGTCACGGCCGTGAGGCCGATGTCGGCGGGCACAGCTCGCTGGAACAACTGGGAAACGTCGGCGCTGCGAGCCAATTCGGTGTAGCCGAGCGACGGTTGCGAGCCGGCGTGAGTGGCAGCGCCCTCGCGCACGACGACCGTGCCCGGCTCGACGCCCCAGCGTTGGGCAGCGAATTCCGCCAGCAGTTGCCGGGCAGCGGCCGCCGCCTGCCGCACCACGGGGACCGTCGCTGGCGTCGTGCGGCTGCCCGCCGTAAGTCCGTCGTCGGGCACGAGCGACGTGTCGCCCATCAACATCTGAATCCGGTCCACGGGAACGCGCAATTCCTCGGCCGCCGCCTGGCTCAACTCGGCCCGAGCGCCTTGCCCCATCTCGACCTTGCCGGTCAACACGGTGATCGCGCCGTCCTGGCCCAGGTGGATCCGGGCGGCCACGGTGCGGATCTGTCCGCCGCCACGGCCCCCTCGCCGCTGGTCGGCCGCGAACGCGGCGCTGGCCGAGATCAGCAGACCGGCGCCCAGCAACTGGACAAAATCGCGGCGGCTGAGGGCAACATCGGAACGGAGATGCTCCCGCAGCTCTTCCGCTTCCAGCGCCGCGAGGTCCCGGGCGACATGATCTTCGTTCATCGCGTCCCTCCCGCGGCCTGCGCCGCAGCCCGCCTGACGGCTGCCAGGATGTTGGGATAGCCGCAACAGCGGCAAATATGGCCCTGCAAGCGGGCGAGGATCTCCGTGTCCGTCGGCTGGGGCTTGTCATGCAACAGGCTGACCACGGCCAGGACCATGCCCGGCGTACAGTAACCGCATTGCACCGCGTGTTCGGCGAGCAGAGCCTCTTGGACCGGATGCAATTGCTCGCCGGTCGCCAGTCCCTCGATGGTCAGGATCGTCCGCCCGTCCACCGCTCCGACCGACGTCTGGCACGAATGCACGAGGTGGCCGTCAACCAATACAGAGCACGCGCCGCACTGCCCCTCGCCGCAACCGTACTTGGTGCCGGTTAGCTGCAGGTCCTCGCGCAACACCTCCAACAACGGCCGGTCGGGATCGGTGGTCACCGTCCGCTCCTGACCGTTGACGACGAACGTGAGCGTTCTGCCCATCTCCGCTACTCCTGATGCTGCGCGCGGTCCACTGCCCGCAGCGGTGTCAGGCGAGACAAACAGCCCGCAGCTAATTCGGCCGCTTGCCCGCTACCAATTCCTGCTCCCACTGGTCCATCAAGGGCCATTCCGCCGCACAGGTGCCGAAATCGGCCATGTGCTGGTACCGTTGCAGCCGCGTGATCACGGCGTCCAGCAGCCGGTCGTCCTTGCGGAAGTACGGCCCGTGGCTGGGCAACAGCCACTGCGCGTCGCTGGCGCGGATCCGCTGCAACGAGCGGACGAAAGCCGGCAAGTCGCTGCCGTGGTGCGCGTCGATCGCCCCCACACAGCCGTCACGGTACAGGTTGTCGCCGCTGAACAGCAGGTCGCCCAGGCGAAAGCAGAGCTGGCAATTGGTGTGCCCGGGCGTCAGCCAGACCTCCAACTCCAGTCCGCCAACCCGCAGCCGGTCGCCTTCGTTGATCTCGTGCTCGACCTCGACCGGCGGCAACTCCATGTCGATATTCTGGGCCGGGATCTCGGCAAAGCTGTACAGCCGGTCCCCGCGGCGCAGGGCGTCGGCGGCCAGGGGATGCGCCGTGACCGTGGTCCGCAGCAACTGCTTGGCCTTGAGCAACCCCTGGATGTGATCCACGTCCGCGTGGGTCGCCACGATTGTCTGGCACTGGGACAACGGGAAGTCCAGATCCCGAATCAGCTCGATGATCTCCTCGACCGTGTCCGCGTACCCGATATCGATCAACAGCCACTGATCGTCGTCGTAGACCAAGTAGACATTCGAGCCGATGACATGACCGGCTTGATAGTTGAGTTCGATCACGTTGGGAAAAATCGGCTGCCGCGTCAACATGGCTGCTCCCGGGCCGGAGTATCTCGCAGGAAACTCCCCATGTCGGTCAATTCTACGAGCGACGTCGGCCGTTCACAAGACGCCCGAAAGTTCACAAGCCGCCGCACCCGCGCGGAAGTTGAAGGGAGTCTGCCGAGTTGCGTCTGCCGAGCTGCCGCGCTTGACGGCATGCGACTCATGAGAGCGGGCCGCGTCTCACCGCCGACCCCGCATCATGCGGGCCAAGTCGCGCTGCGTGTCCGCCTTTTTCATCGCCTCGCGTTTGTCGTGCAACTGCTTGCCGCGACACAAGCCCAACAGGACCTTGGCGACTCCCCGCTCGTTGAAATACAGCTTCAGCGGGACCAGCGTCAGGCCTTTTTCGTGCGCCTGGTTGGCGAACTTGCGCAGTTCCCGGCGGTGCACGAGCATCTTGCGAGGGCGCTTCGGTTCGTGGTTCCAGACCGTGGCCTGTGGGTATTCGGGAATGTCACAGCCGATCAGCCAAACCTCACCC
>CAIYOB010000256.1 GCA_903927685.1 uncultured Planctomycetaceae bacterium | reverse complement strand
GATTCGTCGCCAACAGTGCCGGGGGCAGCTGCAAGTCGAACCAGCCGCCCTTTGCGGGCAGTCCGGCGGCCGGCTTGCCATCGGCGGCCAGCAGGCGGACGTCGGTCCAGTAGCGACTGTGCCGGTCGACCGGTTCCTCATGCTTCTGCCCGGTCTCGGAGACGGACAGTCGAATCTCGTGCGGCGGGGAACTGGACACGGACACGCCGAGCGTCACCTGGCCGCTGGCGACGGTCAGCGATTCCAGTCCGTGCAGCCGCAGCCGCAGGTTGACCGTCGCCGGCCATGACGGTCGCCGACGGTGTACCGTTGCTGCGCCGATCCCGCGCGGACTGGTGACCGTGAACACCGCTCGCTCCGCTTGGACCGCGGTTTCCACGGCGTCGTCGTCGCGCTTGCAGGCAACCTCAAAGTCCGGTTGCCCCGCGAACACCGCCGTCAACAGGCATGCTGTGAACATCGAGGTTGATCTCCCGCTCTACCCGCCCCGCATGCACCGCTCGAACTCGGCCATCTCGACCCGGCTGCCTACGACCAGCGGTGTGCGCTGATGGATGGCCTCGGGCTGGACGTCCAGAATCCGCCGCCGGCCGTCGGTCGCCGCTCCACCCGCTTGCTCCGCCAGGAAGGCCACCGGGTTGGCTTCGTACAGCAGGCGGAGCTTGCCCTTGGGGCTGTCGGTCGTCGGCGGGTACAGGAAGATGCCGCCTTTGAGCAGCGTGCGATGGAAATCGGCCACCATCGAGCCGACGTACCGCGACGCGTACTGGCGGCCCAGTTGGCCGGTCCGCAGCCGCGCCAGGTATTCCTGCACCGCCGGCGAAAAGCTGGCCGCATAGGCTTCGTTCACCGAATAGTACTTGCCCTGCTCGGGCATGCGGATATTCTCGTGGCTCAGCACATACGCCCCCACGGCCGGATCCAGCGTGAACCCGTGCACGCCGTTGCCTGCCGTGTAGACCAGGATCGTCGACGAACCGTAGACCACATAGCCCGCGGCAATCTGCTGGCTGCCCGGCTGCAACACCCATTTTTCCACATCCGCCGAGTCCTCCCCCGCGGGCCGCCGCAAGATCGAAAACGTCGTTCCGACGCTGACCCCGATGTCGATATTGGACGAGCCGTCCAGGGGATCGAACACGACCGCATAATTGGCGTGCGGCGAGCGGAAATTGACAACCACCGGATGCTCGTTTTCCTCCGACGCCAGCAGGCCGATGCTCTCCCGCAAGCTCAAGCAATGCAGCAGGACCTCGTTGGCATAGACATCCAGTTTCTGCTGCGTCTCGCCCTGGACGTTCGTGCGGCCGTGCGAGCCCAGCAAATCGCCCAGTCCGGCGCGGCGGACTTGAGCCTGGATCAACTTTGTCGCCAGCGTGATACCGGACAGCAGCCAAGAGAACTCGCCGGACGCCCCCGGGAACCGCCGCTGCTCCTGCAAGATATGCTGCTCGACGGTCATGATCGGCCGGTCGTACAGTCCCGCCAAGGGCTGCCCGAACGCCTTGCGTGTTTCCGGTTCCAGCGAGTGGGTGTCGGTGTTGCTCATGTCGGTTGCTCCTTGGGTGGATGATCCGTCGGCCCGGCGGACGCCGCTGCGGCGGGAACGTCCAGCCGCTGCCAGTCGCCGGCGTCCAGGCCGAAAGTCTGAATGTCGAGGCTGCCGCTGCGCGGACCGGGGCAGACCAGGATGGCCGCCACCTCGGGATGGTTCCGGCAGTACTCGGCGGTGCCCTCCGGCCCGAGCACAAAACAGGCCGTCGACGCCGCATCCGCCAGGGCCGCGGTCGGGGCCAGCACGGTCGCCGACAAGACGCCTTCGGTCGGCCAACCGGTGCGCGGGTCCAGAACATGTCCGAACCGGCGGCCCTGGTGATGAAAGAACTGGACGCCGGAGCCGGAGGTCCCCAGAGCGCGGCTGCGGAGCCAGATCTCGGCCAGCCGCTGCGTGGGCTTCAGCGGGTGTCGCAGCGCGACGGACCAGCCGCCCGGGCCGGCTTGATGGCCGGCGTACGAACCGCCCGCCAGAATGCTGCTCTGTCCGCCGTGGATCAAGAAATTCTCGACGCCCGCCGCGCGCAGCACTTCCCCGCAGCGGTCGACCGCATATCCCTTGCCGATCGCATTCAGCGTGAGTTCGACGCCGCGTTGCAGGAAGCGGATGGTGTGCCGCTGGTCGTCTAATTCCAGCCAGCGATAGCCGACTCGCCCCATGGCCTGCTGCAGGGCTTCGGGATCCGGCAATTGGCCGGCGCGCCGATAGAAGCCCCAGGTTTTCGAGAGCGGGCCAGCGGTCAGATCGAACGCCCCGCCGGTCTCCCGGGACAGTTGCACGCCCAGTTGCAGGATCTGGAACAAGCGGCCTTCGACCGCCACCGGCCCGTCAGCCGCGCGGCGGTTCACGTCCATGACCTCGCTGTCCGGCCGATAGACGGTCAGCTGGTTTTCCAGTTGCTCGACCAACTCCAGCGCCCGCAGCGCGGCATCGGTCCCCTGGGCGTCCTGACCGGCGTTCAGGTAGATCTCGAAATCGGTCGCCATCGCCCGGCGACTGATTTGCATCAGATACGTCGGCGCGGCCGGCCGATTCGTGGCCTCAGAAGTCGCCGCCGGCGCACCGGGCGGCGCGTCACCGGGGTCGACGAGCGCCTGCAGGGCGTTGACCGCGGCCCGGCCTTGGAGAAACTCGCGACGTGTGCTCTGGTGCGGAGAACTCATCCGACAAACGACGGCTCATCGGCCTGACCGGAGCGATTCCACTGGTCGTCCACCGAAATCGCGTTCATCACCCGGACGCCTTCCACGGCGTTGCGGACGACCTCTTGGGCCAACTGCTTATGATAAAAACAGTGGACCCTGCCCGAAATGAGCAATCGTTCGCCCGCCATGTCCACGTCCAACTCCCGCAACGTCGAGACGGGACTGGCTCGCAGCGCCGTCCGAGCTTTCTGCACCGCCACCTCCTGAGTCTGTAACAACATGGGCCTGGCTCCTGTGGAGAACCGACTCGCTTTCCCCCCATCCGTCAGCCTAGCAAATTGGCCCGGGGATGCAAGCGTGGACATCCGCAGTCACGGCTTGTTCGCGACCGAAATCAGGCCCTTGTCTCGCAGATACGAGATCACGCAACCCGCCAGTTCAGCGGGCGTCCGTTCGCCCCCGGGCAGGACCAGTTCCGGGCGATCCGGCGGTTCGTACGGATCGTCGATGCCCGTAAAGTTCTTCAGTTCGCCGGCTCGCGCTTTCCGATACAGCCCCTTGGGATCTCGCTGTTCGCACACAGCCAGGGGCGTGTCCACGAGAACTTCGACGAAATCACCGGGCCGGCCGCCCGCCTGGACCATCGCCCGCACGGCGTCCCGGTCGCGGCGATAGGGGCTGACAAAGGCGGTCAGCGTCACGATTCCGGCCGAGGCGAACAGCTGGGCGACCGCGCCGATGCGGCGGATGTTCTCTTGGCGATCCTCGGCCGAAAAGCCCAATCCGAATCGTCGCGCGTACGCCTCGCCGCGATCCCGCAGCATTTCGGGGCCGGCGTTCAGCCCATGCCGCACGTTGTCGCCGTCCAACAGAAAGCTGTGTACGCCCGCTTCGGCCAATTGGCAGTCCACCGCGTTGGCGATCGTGCTCTTGCCGCTGCCGCTCAAGCCGGTGAACCAGATCACGCAACCGCGATGTCCGGTGATCCGCTCGCGTTCCTCCCGCGTCACGGCATGCGCGTGCCAGGTAACCCAAGTTCGTTCCATACCTCAGCCGTTCCTGCCGAACTGTTGATGCCTGGACGGGTGCCGCAGCCCGCTCGGCGAGGAGAAAAATGGCGGAAGTGCATGGGAATCGAACCCACCAACCGCCGGCTTTACCGACGGCTCAGCGATTTTGAAGACCGTGGGGGGCACCAGCCCGCCAAGCACTTCCGCACCGTGTTTTGCCGTGTCTTTCCGTGTTTCGGCTGTTCGTTGTCCTGCCTTGACACCCGTTGGCGAGATTTCCCGGCAAGGAACAGCCGCGACCTACTACAACCGGCATGGTGACACGGACCTGGCCTGAGTTCTCGATCAAGAGAACTCAGTGTCCTCCGGAAGTCTACTCTCCGACGGTCCATCCGTGAAGAGCCCTGCCCGCACAAAGACCGATCATGGCCGCTCTGGAGACACTGTGGCAAGCTTGCCTTTGTGGCGAAGGGCGAAAGGCAAGAATGACGCAGTTTGGTCTGGCACCACCCTGAGGCGATCAGCATCGCCAATTTTGAAGACGACTTGTTGCGGCAGAAGACCTTGATCCACGACCGCTGGGCGAACTGATTCGCATCCGCTGTTTCCGGGTTGAGACCAGCATCGACCTGAGCTGCGTGCGCTTCAATCAGGTGCAATACAACCGCTGGGACTTACATCTCGTTGGCGGGCGCCGACGAAGCCGCTGGCGAGGTTCGAACTGGCCCAAGCGGCGAACGTGAGGTCCGGGGCCACCTATTCCGGACCCGCCGCGAACTCGTGGTCGCACACGATGACGGATTCGAGTTGCGGCAGCAGTTGCCGGACCACGGCCTGGTGCGCCGGGTGCGGCAGGTAGGCGTCGCGGGCGGCGGCGCTCTCGAAAATCATCACAAAGCTGTGCGTGAAGCCCTTGTCGAGGCCCTCGCTGCTGACGTTCGGCCCCCAGGTCAGATCGAGGATGCCGGGAATCTGCCGCGGAAGCTCTTCGATCAAACACCACAAGCGGGCGATCTCCGCCGCGGGGCAGGCGGACTTGAACTTGAGGAAGGCGATATGCTTGATTCGAGTTGCCATGCGGTGTGGCCCTTTCTGTTACGTGCGAGATGATCGCGGTACGGTGGCTGGTCGCGATCGGACGGGAACCGTCAGATCTGCCACGGTTCGCGGTAGACCCGTGACAGGCAGCGGTTGGCTTCGGCATCGGCCGGGAACTCCTCCCGGACCGGATCCCAACGCAGCGGGCGTTGCAAGGCGTGAGCGATGTTGGCCAGGTGGCAGACCGTCACCGTTCGACAGCCGATCTCGACGTCCGCCGCCGGCCGCTTCCGCGTGCGGACGCAATCCAGGAAATTGGCATAGTGGCCCTTGTTGGCCAACAAGTCGGTGGCCTGCGTTTCCAAGTCGCGGCACTGGCGGCCCAACTCCTCGGGCTCGAACGTCGCTCGCCCGGAGATAGCCATCAAGTTCACCCGGCCTTCGCTGCCGAAAAACGTGACGCCCTGCGAAACGTCGTAGCCGGTGTGCCGGACGGTGACGCCGTTGGCGTACTTGAGCGTCAGTTGCGCGTGCTCTCGCCCGTCCGGCGGAATGACTTCGATCGGTCCCGACTCGTCCATGCCCAGTCCCCACTGGGCGATATCGAAGTGGTGCGCGCCCCAATCGGTCATGCCGCCGCCCGAGTAGTCCGACCACGCGCGGAACTGGACGGGGTGGATCCCCGAATGAAAAGGCCGCCAGGGCGCGGGGCCCAGCCACAGGTCCCAGTCCAGGTAGTCCGGCACGGGTTCGGCAGGCAGCGGACAAGGTGCCGAGGGCGGGCCGCACGTCACGTGCACTTCGCGCACCTGCCCGATGCGTCCCTGCCGGACGACTTCGCAGCCGAACTGGACGCGGCCGTTGGAGCGGCTCTGGCTGCCCGTCTGGACGACACGGTTGTACCGCCGCGCGGCGTCGACCATCGCCCGCGCTTCGCGGATCGTCAGCGAGAGCGGTTTCTCGCAGAAGACGTCCTTGCCGGCGCGGCAGGCCCAGATCGTCTGCACCGCGTGCCAGTGGTCGGGGGTGGCAATGACCACCGCGTCCAGGTCGGGGCGGGCGATCAAGTCGCGGAAGTCATGATAGGTCGCGCAGTCCTGGTTGCCGTAGGTCTGGTCGACAAAGGTCTTGGCTCGCTCCAGGTAGCGGCGGTCGACGTCGCACACGGCCAGGACCTGGCAGCTGAGGTCGGCGATGAAGGTCTGGAGCAGCGAGCCCCAGCAGCCCTCGAAGCCCTTCCAGCCCAAACCGATGAAGCCCAGCGTGACGCGTTCGCCCGGCGCCGCCCGGCCGAACCCAAGCGCCGTGCGGGGAAGCAGCGCGGGAAGCCCCCAAGCCAAGCCGCCGGCCGCTGCTGATCGGTAGAGGAACTGACGCCGCGTGGGCAAACGGTCGCGGCTGCTCGTCTGGTGTGACACGATTCTATCTCCTTCCAGCAGTAGCGATCATGATATACTGCAGATCAGCCCAGGTCACGCACCCAGGCGGCGAGTGACGGTTTTTCTCCAGCAACCACAGAAAGGCGGGCCGCCGGCCCGACGCACGTATGAACACCGCAAGACTTCCGTTCCTGGTTGTTACCGCATTGCTTCTGCCGTCGTTCGGAAGCGCCGCGCGGCCGGCCCGAGCGGACCAACTGTGGATCGGCGCTGCCGGTACGAGCATCACGCCGGAGCAACCGGTCGCGCTGGACGGCCATCGCAATCTGCGGGTCTCGAACAAAGTCGAATCCCCGGTCACGGCGACGGCCTTGGCCCTCGAGTCGCGCGACGGCGACAAGGTATTGGACCAGGCGATCCTGGTTTCGTGCGACCTGGTCGCCATCCGCGACGGCGTCCTGGAGAAGGTCCGCGAACGCGTGAAATCCCGGCTGTCCGGCTTCGATGTCGGCAAGCTCTTTCTGGCCGCCACGCACACGCACAATGCACCGGTCACGCTGGAAGGCCGCTACACGCTGCCGGACAGCGGCGTCATGAAGCCGGCGGAGTATGTCGAGTTCCTGGTGGGCCGAGTCGGGGACGCAATCGTGCAGAGTTGGGACGCGCGGCGGCCTGGCAAAGTCGGCTGGGGACTGGGGCATGCGGTCGTCGCCCAGAACCGCCGCGCCGTCTATGCCGACGGGACGGCCCAGATGTACGGCGCCACTAATACCCCGCAGTTCCGCGGCATCGAAGGCTATGAGGATCACAGTCTGGACGCGCTCTTCTTCTGGGACGACAAGGACCAGTTGCTGGCCACGGCGATCAACGTGCCTTGTCCCGCTCAGGAAGCCGAGGGCGGCTTGTCGCTCCACGCCGACTATTGGCACCCGGTGCGCGAACTGCTCCGCCAGCGGCACGGCCGGGAGTTGCACGTGCTGGGCTTGACGGGTGCCGGCGGCGACCAGACGCCGCGGGTGATGTTCCGCAAGGCGGCCGAAACGCGGATGCGCCAACTGCGCGGCTTGACGGGACTCGAAGAGGCCGCCCGCCGCATCGTGGATGGTTGGGAAGAAGCCTACGCCGGCGCCCGCCAGGACATCCGCGGCGACGTCGTGTTGCGGCATGGCGTGCAGCCGATCGAGTTGCCGTATCGCCAGGTGACCGAGGCCGAAGTCGCCGAGGCGCGGCGCGAGGCGGCCAAGTACGCCGAGGTTCCGGAGCAGCGTTGGAACTATCGCTGGCATCAGGGCGTGGTCGAACGCTACGAGGCCCAGCAGGCCGGCACCGAAGGGAAATTCAGCCTCGAGTTGCACGTGCTGCGACTGGGCGACGTGGCCCTGGCCACGAACCCGTTCGAACTGTACACCGACTTTGGCGTTCAGATGAAGGCCCGCAGTCCGGCTGTGCAGACCCTGGTGATCCAGTTGACCGGGTCCGGCGGCTACCTGCCCACCGAGCGGGCCGTGCGCGGCGGCGGCTACGGCGCGGTGATTCAGAGCAGCCGCGTCGGTCCCGACGGCGGCCAAGTCCTGGTGGACCGCACGGTCGAAGCGATCCAAGCCCTGTGGCCCGCCGCGAAATGAGGCGGACGAGCGTTTTGCGGTTGAGGGGCGCCCGAGAGAATCTTCTCGACATGGTTGACTGATTCGTGGAGGATTGCGAGATGACGTTGCAGACGGCTTCGATGTTGTGCCTGGTCGGTCTCTGGTCCGCCGTTTCCCCGGCGCCGGCCAGCGAACCGGCGACCGTTCTCGTGGGCGTGGCCAAGGTGGACATTACGCCCGAATACCCGGTCCGCTTGAGCGGCTACGGCTCGCGGCGGACGGAGTCGGAAGGCGTGGCCCAGCGGTTGTGGGCCAAGGCGCTGGCCATCGGCGACCAGCAGCATGGCGGTCCCGCCGTGCTGATCACGGTCGAGAACTGCGGGGTGCCCGGCAGCATGGCGGACGAAGTCTGCCGCCGACTGCAGGACCAGGGCCTGCGGCGCGAACAGCTGGTGGTCAGCTCGTCGCACTCGCACACGGCCCCTTGGCTGCCCGGGTTCGCCCCGTTCCTGGCGGGAGAGCCGGTGCCCGACGAGCATCAGCAGCACATGCACCAATACCGGCGGGAGCTGACGGACAAGATGGTGCTCGCCGCCACCCAGGCGCTTCAGAATCGGCAGCCCGCACGGCTGGCCTGGGCCCGGGGCCAAGTCGCGTTCGCGGCCAATCGCCGCGTCTTGAAAGACGGCGTGTGGGCGGGATTCGGTGTCCAGCCGGACGGTCCCGTCGATGAACAGCTGCCCGTACTGGTGGCCCGGGATGCGGCCGGCAAGCCGCTGGCGATCGTGGCGAACTACGCGTGTCACTGCACGACACTGGGGGGCGATTTCAATCAGGTCTGCGGCGACTGGTCGGGGTTCGCCCAAGAAGACATCGAACACGATTTTGCCGGAGCGGTCGCCCTGATCACGATCGGTTGCGGCGCCGATGCCAATCCCGAACCGCGCGGCACCTTGGAATT
>CAIYOB010000255.1 GCA_903927685.1 uncultured Planctomycetaceae bacterium | reverse complement strand
GCAGTGGCATGCGGGCTGGTCCACCGAGAACCTGTTCGAAAATTGCGTGGTCAGGTGCACATCGAAGCACGGCGGCTACGGGCATGGCGCCTACGCCACCGGTTCCTCCGACACCGTGCACGGTCCCAACGGCCCGCGCAACGTCGTGTACAACAGCGACCTCTACGGCATCAAGAACGGTGTCCAGCTTGACGGTGTCAACGAGGGCTGGATCTTCGTGTACAACCGCATCGTCAACGAGAGGGGTGCGGGTTTCTCCGTCGTGCGCGGCAGTTTTGACCATATCGTGAAGGACAATATCTTCGTGGTCAAGGACTCCGGAGCGCCGATGGCCCTGTTCGCCACGCCGGATTGCGTGGGTACCGATCTGATCGGCAACACCCTGGTTGGCGGCAACGGCAAGATCGCGGACGGCTATGCCGAGCCGGCGCTGGAGAAGGACAACAAGGTCCTGCCCGCCGGATCGGCGGCGGAGCGTCCGAAACCGGCAGTGCCGTCGATTTATGAGTGGCAGAAGGCGAAGTGAGGATGATGGATATCAGTGCGATGAAAGAAAGGGAGTATCGAATGAAGATGTATGGCAGGAAGAGGTTCGTGGCGGGATTGGGTTGTCTGTTGGCGTTGTGGCTGGCGGCTGACGGGAACCATGCACAGGCTCAAGATGCGGCCAGGCCGCCCACCGCCCAGCGGCAGATCATCCCATTCCCCAACGGCAGTTTTGAGCAGGGCGAGGCGTGCTGGTTCTTCTCCCGCGAACGCGGTCTGCAGACCCGTGCCACGGCCGAGTTCACCAAGACCCCGCCCGGCGCCCTGCGCATCTTTGCCGACAATGACAAAGGCATCATGGCTCGGTTAGACAGCCCCTTTGTGGCTGTGAAAGGGCCGGGCAACGTCGAATTCCACTTTGAGGCCTGCGGCTTCGCCGGTCGGCACTTGAGTACCACGGTCCGGCAATACGATGTCGACAAGAACTACCTGCCGGGGCTCGACTCCTGGACCGAGTGCGGCGACACCGGCGGCAAGTGGGTCGAGGGAATGATCGACGTCCTGCTCGATGAAAAGACGGCCTATGTCCAGGTTCGCTTCCTGCCGCTTCCTGCGCAAGGCGAGGTGATTGACGTCTTCTTCGATGATTTCCGCATTGAAGTGGCGCCCATGCCGATCCCGCCATGGAAGGGGCAATACAAGCTCAAGCCGACTGACAAGCTGACGGCGGCCGACGTGCTTGGGCCGGACGGCATCGTCTACCCGAACTGGAAGAATGTTGGTGTTCAGGGTGGGATCCCCGATGTGCCCGTGGCGGTCAAGCTGGCGGATCTGGGCGCAAAGCCTGAGACGGACATTGCGGACCTGCTGGACAAGGCCTGCCGCGAAGCGGGAGCCAAGGGCGGCGGCGCGATCCTGATCGGCGAGGGCACCTACTTTCTCAGCCGTCCCATCACGATCAAGCAAAGCGGGGTAGTCATCCGCGGCGCGGGCAAGGACAAGACGAAACTGGTCTACAACTCGCCCGCAGGGCAGCCCGGTACGGACGTCGGCTTCTATTGGCCCAAGGACGGCGAGCCGGCCGGTCCGGACACCGTGGTCGAGACGCATGTCTATCAAATTGGAGTGAAGAGCTTCAAACTCTCCGTCAACGGCAAGGAAGTGCAGGGTGTTGGCAACATCACGCCTTACGCGAACGACCGCCAGATCCTTGGCGCCAAGCTGCTCGAGCTGGCTGGCGAAGGCGAGGCGACGCTCGTCGCCGAGGTGGTGTACATGGACGGGCACACGGCCAAAGCCGAGCGCAAGCTGCGTCTCACCAAGGAACCGCAAGCGATCAAGGCCGGCGCCGTCATCAACGCTCTGCTCTTCTTCCAGGGCTACGGCATCGAGGGGACGGAGCACAAGCTGGCCGCGGACGGCAAGCGCGGCGACACCGTGCTGGTCTTCGAGGACGCCGGCGACCTCAAGGTGGGCGACAAGATCCTGCTGCATGCCCCGGGCACCCTGCGTTTCAGGCAGGAGATCCAGCACCTGATCGGCGGGGACGACTGGAAGCGCATCCACTCCCTCCAGATCCTCAAGCGCGACGGCAACCGTGTGACCATCAACCAGCCGCTCCGTATTGACTTTCCGAAGATCGACGGCACTTATGCGCGCCGCCTGAACCCGATCGAGCACTGCGGTGTCGAGCATCTCTCGGTCGAGCATCTCACCCGCATGTCCATCAACACGGTGGAGTTTGACTGGGGTTGGAACTGCTGGGTCCGCAACATCAAGGTTGACCGCAGCGGCAGCATGGCCGTGCACGGCTACCGCTCCAAGTGGCTTGAATTCCGCGACAGCGAATTCGACAACCCCTGGAATTACGACGGCGGCCAGGCCTACAGCGGCTTCTCCAGTTGCCTTGACAGTCTCTACGAGAACAACACGGTCCGGAAGCACCGCCACGCGCCGGTCGTGCAGTACGGCTCGATGGGCAATGTGTTCCGCAACAGCACGTTCGAGCACAGCGACATCCAGTGGCACGCCGGCTGGAGTACCGAGAACCTGTTCGAGAACTGCGTCGTCAAGTCCACCAGCCAGTTCGGCAGCTACGGCCACGGCGCCTACGCGACGGGATCGGACGACGGCGGCCACGGCCCCAACGGCCCGCGCAACGTGGTCTACAACAGTGATCTCTACGGCATCAAGAACGGTGTCCAGCTTGACGGTGTCAACGAGGGCTGGATCTTCGTGTACAACCGGATCGTCAACGAGAAGGGTGCTGGTTTCTCGGTCAGGCGCGGCAGCTTCGACCATACGGTGAAGGACAACGTTTTCGTCGTGAAGGACGCCGAAGCGCCGATGACGCGGTTCGCCACGCCGGACTGCGTCGGCACCGACCTGATCGGCAATACGCTGGTCGGCGGCAATGGCAAAATTGCCGAAGGACTGGCCAAGCCGGCGCTGGAGAAGGACAACAAGGTC
>CAIYOB010000254.1 GCA_903927685.1 uncultured Planctomycetaceae bacterium | reverse complement strand
TGCGGATCTGGCGGCTGGTCAGGCCGCCGCCGGCCGGGGGCGGCGGCGATTGATGCGCGTCGTGCGGGGTGGCTAGGCAGGTTTGAAAAAGGGCTTTCAACGCCGGAGGAACGAAACGCGTCAGCTGGGCGAAACTGTGGCGGTCCGTGAATCCGCCTCGGTTGGCGTGATAGTAACGCTGGGGGTGGCAGACATACAGGTGGTTCTTGGCCCGGGTCAACGCGACGTAGAACAGCCGCAATTCCTCCTCGATCTCCTCGTCGCTGCCCGTGGCCATGTCCGACGGGATGTTGCCGTCCGCCGCGTGAATGACGTACACGACGTCCCACTCCAGGCCCTTGGCCGAGTGGATCGTGCTGAGGATCAGGTAGTCCTCGTCCAGCAGCGGTGGGCCGGCGAAATCCTCGGTGCTCTCGGGCGGGTCCAAGGCCAGTTGCGTCAGCAGCGACTGGCGGTCGGCAAATCGTCCGGCCAACTGTTCGATCTGTTCCAAGTCGCGTTTCCGCGGCGTCGTGTTGTCGTACTTGTCCTGCAGGATCGGCTCGTAGAATCGCCGCGCAAGCGAGACTTGCGCCGGCAAGTCCGGCGCCGGCTGGCGCGTCAGCTGCCGCAACAGGTCCACGAGCCGCGGCCACACGGCGCCGGCGGCGTTGCCGACCGAAGCGGACTCCCAGACCTGCCAGTCGCCGCGCGACGAGGCCAGCAGCTCCATCAGTTGCCGAGCCCGCTTGGGGCCGATGCCGGGCAGCAGTTGCAGCACGCGGATGCCGGCGACCAGGTCGCGCGGATTCTCCGCCAGGCGGAGCAGGGCCAGCAGGTCCTTGATGTGCGCCGCTTCCAGGAACTTGAGCCCACCGAACTTGACGTAGGGGATGTTGCGGCGCGTCAACTCGCCCTCCAGCAGCACGCTGTGATGCGAGGTCCGGTAAAGCACCGCCTGGCGCCGCAGATCGAGTCCTTCCTCGCGCCGCCGGAGGATCTCGCCGATCAGGAACTCCGCCTGCTCGCTCTCGTCCTGGCACGTCACCAGGTGCGGCAGCTCGCCGCCGTCCCGGCTGGACCACAGTTCCTTGCGGAATCGCCGCTGGGCCTGGGCGATCACCCGGTTGGTCGCGGCCAGAATGGGCTGGGTGCTGCGATAGTTCTGCTCCAGCGTGACGACCGTCGCGCCGGGAAACTCGTCCGGGAATTCGAGGATGTTGCGGACCGTGGCGGCGCGGAACGCGTAGATCGACTGGGCATCGTCGCCGACCGCGGTCAGGCCCTGGCCGTCCGGTCGCAACAGCTTGAGGATCTCCGCCTGGACCCGGTTCGTGTCCTGGTACTCGTCGACCAGGACGCAATCGAACCGGCTGCGGATCGCGGCTCCGGCTTGCGGGTCCGCCAGCAACCCGCGCCAGAACAGCAGCAGATCGTCATAGTCCAGGATCCCGCCTTGCTCTTTGCGTTCACCGTAGGCTGTGAACAGCCGTTTCAGGTCGTCGGCCTGCTCACGGCACCAGGGGAACTGGGCCGCGAGCACGTCTTCCAGCGGTTGCTGGGCGTTGACGCAATGGCTGTAGATCGCCAGGCACGTTCCCTTGCGCGGGAATCGTTGGTCGGTCTTGGATAGCCCCAATTCGGTGCGGACGACGTCCAGCAGATCCTCGGAATCGCCGCGGTCCAGGATGGTGAACGCCGGTTCGAGCCCGGCCGCGGGGGCGAACAGCCGCAGCATGCGGGTGGCAACGGCATGGAAGGTCCCGCCCCAAACGGCTTGGACGTGCGAGCCGCTGCGCAGCTGCGGTCCCTGGCCATGCAACTGCTGCAGCAACGCATCCACGCGGCGCAACATCTCGGCCGCGGCGCGACGCGTGAACGTCAACAGCAAGATCCGCCCCGGCGCGACGCCCTGCTGGATCTGCTGGGCCACGCGGTGGACCAGCGTCTTGGTCTTGCCCGTCCCCGCGCCGGCGACGATCAGCAAAGGCTCGTGCCCATGACAGACCGCCTGCCGCTGTTCGCAGTTCAGGCCTTCCAGGATCAAGCTTCCGTTCTCCGTCGCCGGCATCGACATGCGCCCCTCCCTAAGCCCGCCAATTCGGCCCGCAGTGTAACACAGGCCAAGCGTGGCGCATACTTGGCAGACGCCGACCCCGGGGAGGATTCTGACCCCGTGACTGGTTCGTCTGGGTGGAGGCACGGTTGCGAAGCGGCGGCGATGGCGTAAACTTTGCCGCCGAGCGATTCCTGTGGCGTGGCCGGTGGTCCGGCGCGGCACGGCGGATTACGGATCGTCTGTACCAAAGGAGAACGGAGTAATGATGCGAATTGGCCTGGCGATGTTGTTGGTGGTGTTGTGTGTTTCGAGCGCGGACGCGTGGCCGAGGCGGGCGTCGCGGAGCCGGACTTCCCACTCGGGAACGGTTTTCTCCGGCGGTCCCCAGGCGGTGGCGGAGGCGAAAGCCCAACGTTCGGCGGCGCAGCGGATCAAAGGCCATCTCGGCGGCGGTTTCGGCGGCGGCAATGCCGAAGGGGTCGGATTCAGCACCACATCGGCACAGCACGCGCTGAACAGCTGCTGCTTCACCGGCCAGCGCACCGTGGCCGGCTCCAGTGTGGTCCGCGGGTCCGATGGCTGGTATGCTGTCAAGATCTACTATTGATCTTCCGGCCTGCAGTCGCGGCGACGCAGGGCGGTTGTACGCTGGGCTCGCGAATCGTCCGGTCCTGACGGCCGCGAGCCGTCCGGGGGGCGAAGGGGAATCCGCATGGCAGCGATGGCGGGATATGCAGGCTTGATCGCGGCCGGCCAGTCGCTGACCGACACGAGGATTCTCGACGCCCAGACGGAGTTGTCCGACGAGAATCTCGCTCAGTTTCTCACGGCCAACAAGGAAGTTCTCGAACAAACCAGACGCCTCCTCCAACAGCCGTGCTCGGTGCCCCTGGAATACGACGCGGGCTGGCTGGAGAAGCAGGGCGACAATCTCACGCCGCTCCGCAACCTGGCGCGGAGTTTCGCCCTGGAGCTGAAGGCCGCCGTGCGACTTGGCGATCTGCCTCGCGCGGCGGGCATCGGCTTGGACATCTTTCAGCTTGCCAATGCAAGTCGGCGGGACGGACTGATCATCGATGCGCTGGTCGCCAATGCCATCGAGGGGATCGCGATCGATGGCACGCGTCACGTCCACCGCCGCCTGCTGGCCGCCGACGCGGTCCGCCTGGCCCGGGGATTGCTGCAGGTTGACGTCGAGCGGGAACCGTTCGACGAAATTGTCACACGCGACCAGAAATGGGAACAAGCGGTCGGCTATCGGGACGAGAAGCCCGACTTCGCGCACATGGAATGGCCCGGGTCACAAGAGCTTGACTCGGAAACCGAACAGACGCTTCGGCAGCTGCTCCAATCGCTCGCCGACTTGCCGGCCGACGAACTTCGCTCGTTTCAGAAGCAACTGGACGATCGGAATCTCGCCTTGTTGCGTCTCCTGACACTGGAATCAGCGTTGCAGGGCTTTCATGCCGGCAACGGATTTTACCCGTCCGAGCTTTCCGTCCTCGCTCCCGCGTACTTAACGGCCATTCCTCGCGATCCGTTCACGGCTACGGAATTCAGGTATCGCACCACGGCCACTGGGTACGCGGTTTACAGCCCGGGGCCCACGGGTCAGGATTCCGGAGGGCGCTTCGGCCCCTGGTTTCGCGTCCTGGCGGGTGAGGCTGATCTGGGTGTTGATCTGTACGACTATGACCAGTCGTGCGAAGTCTCCGTTTCGTAGCCGTCCAACGCGGCAAGGCGTAATCCCATGAACCGTTCTCAGTTTCGCTGGGCGTTGATTCTGGCCTGCCTGGTACTGCAACCGGGGCTCGCAACGGGCGACGAGCGAACGCTCTCGCTCGCTGGCTCGTGGCGGTTTGCGATGGGTGCTCCGACGCCGGGCAGCAAACAGCAGGCTTTGCCGAAACTAGACTTCGCCGACACGATCGACTTGCCCGGAACTACGGAGACGAATCGCAAGGGTCCGGAGAATCCCGACCGCTGGAGCGGCGGCTTGACGCGGCTGTACCGCTTCAATGGTCCAGCGTGGTACGAGCGCGACGTGACGATTCCCGAGTCCTGGCGGGACAAGCGTGTGACCTTGTTCCTCGAACGCGCCAAGTACACGCAGGTCTGGCTGGACGGAAACCCGTGCGGCGAGAGCCCGCTTCTCTTCACGCCGCAGGAATATGAGCTGGGCCGCCT
>CAIYOB010000253.1 GCA_903927685.1 uncultured Planctomycetaceae bacterium | reverse complement strand
ATTGCTCCTGGGCCTCGTCCTGGCGAGCCTGCTTCCCTCCGTATCGGTCGAGCCGAATCACCGCTACGGAACCCGTGCCTTTCATTTTCCTGAAACCGTTCAACGCCTCGCCATCTTCTT
Organism: uncultured Planctomycetaceae bacterium; assembly: GCA_903927685.1. Next base: position 6,895 of record CAIYOB010000253.1, on the reverse strand, counting down.
CAGTCCGTTTGACGACCCCTGCCCTGTCTTGCTAAGGGCAGCCGTAAATCACAAAATGATGAAAACGATCAGGATGCCCGCATGGGCTTCCACACCTACCCCCACGCCGAAGCCATCCTGCGGGGCGTGAAAAAGACCGTATTCCGGACTCGCCCAACGAAGATCCGAGGCAGGATTTGCATCTACGCCAGCTTGGCCCGCTATTCGGCTACGGAAAAAGCGGCAGTTCGGAAGCCAAATAACCAGGAGTACCGACCGTGAGCAAGAAAAACGCCGTGGTGTTCGCATGGGGCGTGATTCTGGCAGCTTGGTACCCCAGCTTCGCCGCCGAACCGTTGAAGACCATCCGGGTGCTGTACGACAATTACGTTTTCGACCAGGCTTGCGGCTCGGACTGGGGGTTCGCCTGCCTGCTTTCCGGGACGGAGAAGACCATCCTGTTCGACACGGGAGCCAAGGGCGATCTGCTGCTGGCCAACTTCGATAAAATGAAGTTGCGTCCCGCCGAGGTGGAGTTGGTCGTGATCTCGCACAACCACGGCGACCACACCGGTGGGCTTCTGCCGTTCCTGGCCAAGAACAGCCAGGTCGATGTCTACCTTCCGGCAGCCACGCCGGAATCGTTCGTCAAGGACGCCAAGGTCCATGCCGCCAGCGTGTCGGTCGTGACCAAGCCGATCGAAATCTGCAAGGGTGTGTTCGTGGTCGGCCCTCTGGGGGACAAAATCATCGAGCAAGCCCTGGTGGTGGACACGCCGCAGGGGCTGGTCATCGTCACCGGCTGCTCGCATCCGGGCGTGGTCGCTATTGCCAAGAAGGCGAAGGAACACCTGGGCCGGGACATTTTCATGATCCTGGGAGGCACGCACCTGCTGAACCACTCGGACGAAGATTTGCAGCGGGTTGTTGAAGACCTCAAAGGGATGGGCGTCCAGAAAGTGGGGGCGACACATTGCTCCGGCGACAAGGCAATTGCCAAGACGAAAGAAGCCTTGGGAGACGGCTTCGTCACGATGGGAGTTGGGCGGGTCATTGAGATCGGAGAATGAACTGGTAGACTTGCCCCACAGGGCTGCAACATGGCCATTCGATGCCCAAACCGGGGTGCAGAGTACGACGTGACGCCGTTCACGTCGGACTTGTGAACGAACCAGTGCCGCCGAAAGCCGCTGATGGGAGAAGACGACGCATGGGCTGGATCAGAAGACGTATCTGGATGGCATTTCTTGCCTTTCTTCTTCTTTTGGCTGCGGGCGTTTGCTTTGTCGTCGTCGTGCGGGGGCAGCAGCGGTCGATCCCAATGCCCGACGAGTCGTCGGTGGAACTGACGGTCGAGCACGAGGGAACAACCTACAAGCTGGTCCACGGCGACCTGTATCGGGTGGCTTCCCCGGATCGGCTCGTGTTCGTGGAGAAGATCTACGACACGGACTTTCGGAAGAAGAACTATGCTCAGCAAGACGGACAGATCTTTCGGGTGGATACGGACACGGGCAAGCGATATCCGACTCGGCGGCACTTTGAGGAGGGATTTGAGAACGCAGGCCAGATCACGGACCTGATCGGCGAGCAGCGGGGATGGACTTCCTTTACGCTTCAATCGTCCTCAACACCGAGCGTCCCGAAGTACGTCCAGCTTCGCAGCCGAATTCTCCGTGGCGAAGCCAAGTTCATCGACAACCGGGTGGAGCCAAGCTCGGATATCGTCCACACGGGAGCCGGGGCACTGAAGTGCTACAGCTTGGCCCCGACCCCGGAAATGGTCTGCGGCAAGGCATCCCTCTCCACGGAACTGCTTTACTTCGTCAAGGGCGATGATGTCTGGTTTTCGGGTTGGTACTACATCCCGGAGGGCGGAATGCCGTTTACGCTGATGGACCTGGAAAGTACCTGGATCAACGAGCATCCGGGAATGCGGATCATGATCAAGGACGGAGCCGCCATGTTCGAGTTGAAGTGGGCGACCAAACCCACATACCGCCAGCCGAAAGCAAATCGAGTGCGGATTCCGGTCGGCCGCTGGGTACACCTGAAGGCGTGCCTTCACTTGTCCGAGATGCTGGACGGTCGGGTGGAGTTGTGGCAAGATGGCACGAAGCTGATCGACCAGCAGGGACAGACCTTGCCATTGGCCGGTGCGATTTACGATAGCCTGGAAATCGGCATCAGTGCCCACAGCTTTGGCCCGAATCCCGCCACGGTCTACGTCGATGACGTGGCGATTTCCGACAAGCCCATCGATTGACGTGCTTGCCGCCGATGATCCAAACCGCACCACTTGGCCCGCCTAAGGTGACTGGCATTCGACACGTGCAGCGTCGTGTGGGCTTCCTACGGGCCAGGATACCCGGCCTTGGGCCTGCAATGTAGCAGTGGGCGGTTCTGTGGAAGCCTACAACTCCACCACTTTATCCCCCGAACGCTGCATTCGAACAAGTGGTTCCAGCGACGTTACACCCGGCAGGAAATGCAGCAAGGTAGGGAGGTCTGCAAGCCGTGTCACTCGGCCATCCACGACCTGATCCCCGACGAGAAGGAGTTGGGGCGTCACCACAACACCAGAGAGAAACTGCTGGCCCATCCCCAGTTGCAGGGCTTTGTCCAGTGGAAACGGGAGTAAGCTCGAAACAAACGGTCGAAGCGGAGAAAGCAAGGCCCGGCAGAAGAACTGGCGGAATGATTTCCCAGCCACCGGCGAATCGGTAGGATGATCTGCGTGATCGTTATTCCCACAAACCGTACACCGGGATGAACCATGACCGACAAAACGGGCAACGGACGAACTGTCGTTATCCTGCTGATTCTGGGCTTGGTCCTGGGCATTGGGTTTCTGATCGTCGTCTGCGGCGTGGGCTTCTGGTTCACCGTTAGACAGCAGTCCAGAGTTGCTGCCGAACGGGAAGTCGCTGAGGCCCGTCTGGTGCAGGCACAACTGGCCCTGGAGAAGGAACGCCAGCAACAAACTGCCCAGCCCGGCCAGGCATCGCCCCTCGCCGAAGCCCTGAAGCTCTTCAAGTCCAAGCAATTCGTGGACCTGACGCACGCTTTCGAGCCGGGCATTCCAAGCTGGCAGGGCTTCCCGGACGAGCAGCGGGAGACGATCTACTGGTACGACGAGGGCGTTGGGACGAAGGGCAAGGGGTTCTTCGCCCAGCAGTACACCCACGTCGGCCAGTGGGGGACGCACTGCGACCCGCCAGCCCACTTCGTCAAGGACAAACGGAGCATCGACCAAATCGACCCCAAGGAAATGATCCTGCCGCTGGTCGTGATCGACGTTCACGAACAGGTGTCCCAGAACCCCGATTACGCGATCCGCATGGACGATGTGCGGGATTGGGAACGCCGCCACGGCCCCATCCCGGAGGGCACTTTCGTCGCCATGCGGACAGACTGGTCGAAAAGGTGGCCGGACGCCAAGGCCATGCGGAACGAAGACGACCAGGGCGTGGCACACTACCCTGGCTGGAGCCTCGATGTGCTGAAGTACTTGTACGAGGAACGGAAAATCACGGCCAGCGGCCACGAGACAACCGACACCGATCCGGGCGTGGCGACCTCGAAAGGGGACTACTCGCTGGAGACCTACGTCCTCGGCACGGACCACTACCAGATCGAGTTGCTGGCGAGCCTGGACAGGGTGCCGGAAGCCGGGGCCATCGTGGTGGCGGCGTTCCCGAAGCCCAAGGGCGGATCGGGGTTTCCGGCCAGGGTGTTTGCGGTTTTACCGTGAGGTGTTCAAACACGAAGTCCAGTTGGAGCAGAATGCAGTGGCCGCACTTACCCGACGGGAAATGTGGAGATGGCCGGTGCTCCGGGACTGCCTTCTGGCAGGCTGGACCACGTGGCGGATGCCGGGGAGAAACCACCGAGGGGCACTGCCTCCGGCGGACGACCAGCTAGTCCAACTCGCCACCAGCCTTCGCCACCACGTCGTGCAACTGGCAGAGGAAATCGGCGAGCGGAACGTGCAGCGTCGGCCCCGCCAATTGGAACAAGCAGCCGACTACATCGAAGCCGATCTGGCTGGTTCTGGCCACGAGGTGAAGCGGCACGGGTACGAGGTCACAGGCTCCACTTGCTACAATCTGGAAGTCGAGATCCCAGGCACGACATTGGCGGACGAAATCGTGGTCATCGGGGCACATTATGATTCGGTGCCCGGCTCCCCGGCAGCCAACGACAACGCCAGCGGCGTGGCCGCCATGCTCAGCTTGGCAAACGAGTTCTCACGACGAAAGACCGGTCGGACCCTGCGGTTCCTGGGATTCGTGAACGAGGAGGCCCCCTATGCCCACACGGAGCAAATGGGGTCGTGGGTGTATGCCCACGCCCAGGGAAACGACTTTGCTCGTTCGGGGTTTCATCAATTGAAAGGACCAATCATGCGGAAATACGTTGCCGCCGCGTTTCTCCTTGTCTTTGCGGCAGACTGCCTCGCCGCCGAGCCAAAGATCCACCGTGACCTTGCCTACGTCGAGCCCGCCGACGCCAGTAGGCGACTGGACGTGTACGCTCCGAACGATGGCACGGAGCATCCGGTTCTGGTCTGGATTCATGGCGGTGGCTGGCGGCAGGGCGACAAGTCGGGGGTGCAGCACAAGCCGCAGGCATTTGTGGACAAGGGTTTCGTCTTCGTTTCGGTGAATTACCGCTTCGTCCCGCAGGTCACCGTCAAGGAAATGACCGGCGACATCGCCAAGGCGATCAAGTGGGTTCACGACAAGGCCCAGGAATATGGCGGATCACCGGACACGATTTTCGTTGCCGGGCATTCAGCGGGGGCACATCTGGCCGCACTGGTTTGCACCGATGACTGCTACCTCAAGGCGGAAACCTTGTCGCTGTCGAACATCAAGGGGTGCATCCCAGTCGATACCGCCGCTTACGACATTCCGAGCAAAGTGCAGAACGCTGGTCTGCTTCGTTCAAGCATGAATGCGTCGCCCTTCGGGGACAACGAGGCGGACCAGAAACAGCTTTCACCCGTCATGCACGTTGCGAAGGACAAGGGCATCCCGCCGTTTCTGCTCCTGCATGTCGCTGATCGCCCGGACTCCAAGGCACAGTCCCAGGCTTTCGCCAAGGCGTTGGTGGATGCTGGCGTTCAAGCCAAGGTGGTGCCGGGCGAAGGCAAAAACCATGGCACCATCAACCGTGACCTCGGCCTGCCGAATGACGAACCGACGAAGGCCGTGTTTGAGTTCCTGGATGGCTTGCTGAAGGGCCGCTGAGACTAGCCAAGGGCTCACCTCACTGCAACTCCCGCACCTCGATGTCCTTGAACCGAATGAGCAACTCGTTGCCGGGGTGGATCTGAAGCCCGATGTGCCCCTTCATGCTGACGTTCCGGGCTCGATGGGTTTCGTCATCCAGCCGTGCCGCTCCGTCGTAGTCAGCAATGGTGACGCCATTGATGAAGGTCCTGATGTTGGTCCCCCGGCAAGTGATTTGAACTTCGTTCCACACGTCCCGATCATCGGCGTGGAACCACTTTGATCCTGGGGAGCATGTTCGGGCTTGGCGTTGGCCGGTTTTCCAACGTTAGGCCACAGCCAGACCTGCACGCCTCTCGTCTCGTCGTAGATGAAGCCGTTTCGCTGGTCAGCCGGTCGGCACTTGACGATCCAGCCATCCAAGTTCTTGCCGTTGAACAGGCTGGTCCATCCCGCCTCGCCGCCCATCGCTTCAGCGGCCAGGGGCAGATGGCAGGCAGCCAGTAGCATCAGATATGACCCAAATCGTATCATGGTTCTTCTCCCTGGAGCTTGGCAAAACCGAAATTTTACCCGCTTTGGACACGGATGACACCGGCCTGGATCAGTCGGCTACAATGCTTGCGGATGGAAGCGGGCGAAAGCAGAATCATTCGACATCCAGCAGGGCCGAACCGAGGTAACGACATGGACGCACCCAGGAACAAAAACACCGTTGTCATCGTCCTCGTCGTGCTTGCGGGCGCGGCCGGAGCGGCGTTGCTTTGTTGCGGTGGCGGCGTACTGTTCCTGCTGCCAGCGGTTCAGCACGCCCGTGAATCCATGCGACGACAACAGGCCCAGAACAACCTCCGACAACTCGGCGAGGCACTTAGAAACTACCACGACACCTACCCCAAGAGTGCCGAAAAGCCGTCGTTACCCGTCGTGGTCATCGGCGAGGATGGCCCGCCGTCGCCGGAACAAGTTGAGGCCGCCAAGAAGCCGGTGATCGATCAAGCACGCCAACTTGGTCTTGCCAGAGTCGCAGATCAGCTTGCGAGCGTCATCACGACTTCCATCTGAAGAACCGGGACTTCACCAAAGTCTGGCTGGTGCTTCAGTGCTACTGACATCGGCGGGGCTGGTGGACTCGTTTCTGCTGCTTCACCACGGCGACTGGCGGGGAAGGACATGGGCATCTTCGATTGGCTGAAAACGCCGAAGACCAATGTGGACTTGCTGGACGAGGTGATCTGGCTGACCAAGCAGGCCAAGTATGGTGGGATCTCGGCATCCGTAGGTCGTTGCCTCGCCGAACCAACCCGACCGCTTGCCGTGCTGCTGGTGGCCCACTTCCGGGACTGCCTGGAGCAACTCCAAGCCACCGTCGAACAAGGCGGTTTTGACCCACAAACCGTGATCGTAGCCACGGCGGAAAACCTGACAGGCCGATCCGCGCCGAGGCTTGGCTCCGACGACTCCCAGACAATCGACATCATCGTTGCCGAGCGGCATCCGCTCCAGGCCCACGACGCCGCCGTCACTGAATTTGCCCAAAGTCTGCCGTGTCGCTGTCGCTTGGTTCATCACGTGTCGCTGGAAGATCCTATGATGCGGATGTTCGCTGGCGAATGGGTCCAGAACGTCCTCCAACGACTGGGCATGAACGAACACGAAGCCATCCGAAGCCGAATGGT
>CAIYOB010000252.1 GCA_903927685.1 uncultured Planctomycetaceae bacterium | reverse complement strand
CCAGCGCCGAAGCGCTGATCCTGGGCGTCTCGACGTGGGAATATGGCCAGCTCCAGCAGGACTGGAAACGGTTCCTCCCCCATCTGGAGCGTCTGGATCTGGCGGGCAAGACCGTGGCCCTGTTCGGCCTCGGAAACGCCGGCGGGTTTTCCGGCGAGTTCGCCACGGGGCTGGGCACCCTGTGCGAGATCGTCAGGGGGCGAGGCGCCCATGTCGTCGGCGCCTGGCCCGCCGACGACTATGACTTTCAACGCTCCGGGGCCCTGGAAAACGGCGAGTTCGTCGGTCTGGTGATCGATCAGGACAAGGAATCCGACAAGACGGAATCCCGCGTCAAGCAATGGGTCGCCCAGATCCGCCCGCATTTCTCCCTGTAGCATCGTTCACGAAATCGAGTCCTCGTTTAACGCCCAGCCGGCAGGCGATGGCTGGGGTCAAGGGAAGGAGCACGGGACATGGCCGAGAAAGTCGTCATCATTGGGAGTGGGCCGGCGGGCTGGTCAGCCGCGATCTACGCCTCGCGGGCCAACCTCCAGCCGTTGCTGTTCGAAGGGACACTCCAGCCCGAAATGATCCCCCTGGGTCAATTGGCCTTTACCACCGAAGTCGAAAACTACGCCGGTTTTCCGGCGGGCGATATCCGCGCCTTTGTGGAAAGCGCGGTCGCCGCCGACCGCCATTACAACTTGCCGCCGGTCCCGCAGGGGCACGAACGGGACGGCCGCCCGCATTACGCGGTCCAAGGCGTCGAGCTGATGGAGCTGATGAAACAGCAAGCCCTGAATTTCGGGACGCGCGTGGTCGGCGACGACGTGGTCGACGTGGATTTGACCAGCCGGCCGCTGAAAGTCATTCCGGCCGACGGCCCCCCGGTCCAGACGCACACGCTGATCGTAGCGACCGGCGCCAGGGCCAATTACCTGGGCTTGCCCTCGGAAGAGAAGTTCAAGAATCGGGGTGTGAGCGCCTGTGCCGTGTGCGACGGCGCGCTGCCCCGCTTCCGCAACCAGCCGCTGGCGGTAGTCGGCGGAGGCGACTCGGCTATCGAAGAGGCGAACTACCTGGCCGCGTTCGCTTCCAAGGTCTACCTGATCCACCGCCGCGATGAATTGCGGGCCTCCAAGATCATGCAGCAGCGGGCGCTCAACAACCCGAAAATCGAACTCGTGTGGAGCCATGTCGTCGAGGAGGTGCTGGGCACCGACAAGGACGGCGTCACCGGCCTGCGGCTGAAGAGCACCAAGGACGGGACGTTGCGGGAGCTGGCCGTGACCGGGATGTTCGCCTCCATCGGCCACACGCCGAACACGGCGTTTCTCCGCGGCAAGTTGCAGCTGAACGACAAGGGCTACATCCGGTGGATGACGCCGTTCCGCACGTACACCAGCGTCGAAGCCGTGTTCGCCGCCGGTGATGTCGCCGACGACTATTACCGCCAAGCGATCACCTCTGCAGGCACCGGCTGCATGGCGGCCCTGGACGCCGAACGGTATCTGGCCGCCCACGGGCATTAGGCCACCTGCCGCCACGGCCCGTTGGAGAAATGACTGTCGGATTCGGGTCTTTCCACCTCTCCCCGCGCAGCGGGGGAGGTCGGACGCGGTAGCGGCCGGGAGGGGGTAACCGAGTGGGCGGTTTCCGCAGTTGGGCCGATGGCCCAAGGTCAGTGTGAAATAACCCCAGCGAATTGTGGCGAGCCCATGATGTCCCAAATGCCCCATGACAACGCCCGCCTTCCCCTGTCGCGGCGGACCTTCCTGCGGCACGCGGCGACGGGTTGTGCCGTCGCGGCCGCGGAACGCGTCGCCACCGCCGCGGTCAACGCATCGCCAGCCAGCCAGCCGGATTTCCGATACGCAATCTGCAACGAAACGTTTGCGGATTGGCCACAGGCGAAGATCTTCCAGTTCGCCGCCGCATGCGGCTATCGCGGGATCGAGATCGCCCCGTTTACGATCGAGCCCGACGTGCGGAAGATCTCCGTGGCGACACGGGCCCAGCTGCGACAGCAAGCCGACCAGGCGGGCGTCGAACTCGTCGGTCTGCACTGGCTGCTCGCCAAGACGGAAGGCTTTCACCTGACCAGTCCCGACGCCGAGATCCGCCGCGCGACGGCGGCGTATCTCGTCGAGTTGGGACGATTCT
>CAIYOB010000251.1 GCA_903927685.1 uncultured Planctomycetaceae bacterium | reverse complement strand
TCGCCCGAGCCGGCGGACGACGGACCTTGCAGCACCACGCCGACTTGCCCGTCCACCGTGCCGATGGTCATGGCCCCCGTGTTGGTGATCTGGACGTCGCCGCTTTCCGTCCGAGCAGCCAGGGTCAACACGGCCCCGCTGGTCTCGGTTTCCAACTCGCCGTACATGCCGCCCGCGTCGCCGATGCCTAGCCTGGCGCGCAGGGCGACTGTCCCTGCTTGGATGTTCGGCTCGCTGACGCCGGCATCGACAATCGCCCCGTTGTCGCTCGTGACGTGAATTTCGCCGCTGGTGCGCAAACTGCCCACGATGATCGGGCCGTCTGCCAGCAAGTCGATCAGGCCGCTGGACGAGTTGATCAGCACGCCGTCGGCCATTCGGATCTCGCCGCCCTGGGCGCCTGGCGTCGCGTCTGCGGTGACAGTCACCGTCCCGCCGGTCGAGTTGATCCAGGCGCCCTCGCTCAGCAGCACGTCGTCGGGGGCGGTGATGGTGATCGGGCCGCTCGTGCCGGTCACCGCGGCGTTGATGGTCACATCGTTGCCGGCTCCGTTGGCTGTCAGGGTCACGGAACCCGTCGCCGTCAGCGGGCCGTCGATCGTGAGACTGCCCGGTGTCGCGACCAGGCTCGCGCTGGACGCCGTATTGACGCCGACCAGCCACAGGTCCGAATCCTCGGTCACACTTGCCGCGCCGGTCGAGGTTATCGTCAGCGAGCCGAAGTTCACTGTCCCGGCGGCGGCTACCGTGACTCCGTCCATGCCGCTGGCCGCCAGCGTGATGTTCCCGCCGACGCTCAACACATCCCCGGCGCTGTCCGCCAGGCGGAGACTCGTGCCGCTCAAGGAGGCATTGGCCGTGACCGTCAGGGACGCGCCACCGACCGGGTCGGTGATCCCGCCCGCCGACACCAGCGTCAGGCTCTCCGCGGTGCTGATGCCGCTCAGTTCTGTTGCGGAATCCTCGTCCACCGCCACCGGGCCCGAAGCATTGAAGGTCAGCGAGCCGAAGTTCACCGCGCCGGCGGCGGCGATGCTGATCGTGCCCCCGTCGCGGGCGGTCAGCGCGGCGTTTCCGCCGACGCTCAGCACGTCGTCTGCATGGTCCGTGAGACTGATTTCAATGCCGCTCAAGGAGGCCCCGGTCGTGACCGCCAGGGACGCTCCCCCGCCGATCGTGTCCGAGATCTCGCCCGCCGAGACGAGCGTCAAGGTCCCCGCGGTGTTGTCTCCGCTCAGATCGGTAGCCGAGTCTTCCGTGATGTTCACCGCGCCGGTCGTCTGGAAAGTCAAAGAGCCGAAGTTCGCGGTCCCCGCCGCCGCCACGGTAATCGCTCCGCCGCCGGTGGCGGCGAAAGCCGCGTTCCCGGCCACATCGATCACGTCGCTCGCATCGGCCGCCAGTTCGATGCTCGTGCCGCTCAAGGACATCTCCGTCGCGGTCAGCGACACGGGGTCCGTGATCGCGCCCGCCGAGACCAGCGTCAGACTCCCCGCGACGATGTTTCCGGTCAAATCGGTCGCCGAATCTTCGACGATATCCACGGCCCCGGTCGTGTGGACGGTCAGCGAGCCGAAGTTCGCGGCCCCGGCGGCGCCGATCGTGATTGCCCCCCCGCTGCTGGCTGTGAGCAGGACGTTTCCACCCACATTCAGCGTCTGCCCCGCCTGACCTGCCAGGTGGAGGCCCACCCCTGTCAGCGACGCCCCGTTCGTCACGGTCAGCGACGCGCCGGCCTCGGCCTGGGTGATCGCGCCTGCCGACACCAGCGTCAGGCTGCTGGCCGTGCTGTCTCCCTTCAGTTCGGTCGCCGAATCCTCGTGAATTTCCACGGCGCCCGCGGTCTGCAGGGTCAGCGAGCGGAAGTTGAACAGGTCGTGCGCCTGATTGCCCAAGGTCAGCGAAGTGCCGTCCAACGTCATGTTGTTGTTCACCGTCATGCGTGCGGCCAGCGAGTTGGTGATCGTCCCGGCTGCCGTCAGGACCAGCCGCAACGCGCTGTTCGTGCCGCACACGACGACGTCCGAGTCCTCGCTCACGTCCACAGCGCCGGGGCTGTTGATCGCCACGCATCCAAAGCTCAGCTGGTCGTCGTCCTGGTTGCCCAGATCGATCGTGGACCCGGCAAAGCTGGCCTTGCCGCTGGCGTCCAGGCTGGCGCCGTCCTCGTTGGTGACGGCTCCCCCAGCCGTGAATTCGAGCGTCGAAGCGTGGCCAACCTCGCCGCGCACGGTAATCCCGCCGCCAGCGTCAATCGTCACCGGCCCGTCGTCGATCGTGCCGCCGAGAATGGTCAGATCGTCCGCTTCACTCAAGAAGAACCCCTGGCCCGGCTGGGTCATGGTAAAGGTCAACGTCTCGATCTCCGTGGTCAGCGTCTGCCCAAGAACCCCCGCAGTGACGTCGAGTGTCCCGGCGGTGATCAAGTTCGGCTGGGTGAGCCACCCGCCCGCCTCCAACTCGATCGTCCCCGCCCCCACGTCCAATTCGACCTGCAGGTCCAGGTTCCCGCCAGCCTGCATTCTTACCACCTGCCCGGGATTCGTGGGGAACAGCAGCACCGTGAGCGTGCCCGTCACGGTAATACTTAGATCGCCGACGTAGCCGGGGGCATACAGGACGTAGTCCCCTTCGACGTGCGACGGGATGGCGGGCGGAGGTCCGGCATCCGTCAGGCCGCTGGGGGACAGGTACGCGATCTCCAATTCATCCGAGCTTCCCACGTCGGCAGACGACTTGATGATTTTCGGCATGGGCATGTCTTCGTCGTGGTACAGCGTGATGCTGTACGCAGTCAGGTCCACTTTCGTGGCCCCTTCGGCGACGACATTATCCACGTGGCTGGCCGGCTCGCGAATGGTCCCGCCCGCCTGCAGGGTGATCTCGCCGGACTGCCGCGTCAGGCCGGCGTTCTTGCCCGCGTCGATGTAATTGGCAAAGATGTCCCCGGTGGCCGCCAGCAGGATATTGCTGCCCGCTCCGGCGGTGAGCGATTCCACATCCAGGGCCGTCAAATCGCCGTCGCTGACGATGGTGATCTGGCCGTTGTTGGCGACAACCCGTTGCAGGATCAGGTCGTCCGTCTCGGTGATCTGGATGTCGCCCGTCCCGGTCGACTCGGCGATCAGCGTCGCTGCCGCCGTCCGGAACTTGATGTCGCCATCTGCCGCTGCCCAGACGGTCTCCGCCGACAGCGTCGCGGCCGGCAGTTGCAGTCCCTGAGTGGTCTGAAGCGTGACGCTGCGAGCGGCCGTCTCGGCGGTCGCGCCGCGGAGGAACCCCCGGGCGCTGACTTCACTCACCAGTTCCACGAAGATATCCTGCCGAGCCTGGAACTCCCACGTTTCCGCGACCAGTTGCGCGCCTTGCAGATTGACGTCGCCGGAGGACTGATCCACCCACACCTGCTGGCCGGTGGCTTCGTCATAGACTTCGGCATGCACAAGACTCAGCCCGCGCGCGGTCACCGCCAAGGTCTCGATCGTGCCGAGTAAGCTGCCCTGGACGAACACGTTGCGGTCCGTCAGCAGTTCGAGCCGCTCCGCGGTGACCGTGGTGTCTTGGCGGATCTGCAAGCCGGACTTCCGCTCCAGGATGATCGTGTCGGAGATCAGCGTGCTGGGCAACCCGTCGCCTGCGGCGGCCCCGTTGAAGTCCCAGGAATCGCCGACGCGACACTCGATCAAGTCCGGGGCCTGGAAGAACGCGTAGGATAACAGCGTCCGGGCCGCGACCAGCGCAACGCCGCTGCTGGACTCGATCGCCTCGCCGACGCCCGGTTGGAGGACGGTCAGGCTGCCCAGGTTGCTGGTCAAGCGAGCGGTTCCGTCAATGCCGGTGGCCACGACCTGCCGAATCTCTAGATAGTTCTCCGCCACGATCGTCACCGACCCGGCCGCGGCCTGGGCCGATTCTACGATCAACTCCGCCGCCGTCTCCCCTGCGCCGTCAACGTCATGGACGTCGATCGAGCCGGCGGCCGTCCGTGCGTCCAACTGATTCACCGCCAGCTCCAGACCGGTAAAACCGGTCTGCGCCCGGACGGTCAGCACGTCGGCCACCAGATCGACGCCCGCGTCGTCGCCGGATTCGGCCACCTGGCCGCCGGCCGTCAAGCTGACGTCGCCCAGCGAGCTGACGCCGGCCTGGGCGCCGGCGCTCTCCGGCGCCGGGACCTCGGCCGCATTCGCATAGTACACGCCGGCCCGAAGCCCGTCGACCAGGATGTCGCCGCCCGCCGTCACCGTCACGTCGTTGGCGTCGGCATTGCTGCCCAGCGTCACATCGGCCAGCACCACGCTGCCGCCCGGATGGCTGATCGTCAGCGACCCGTTCATGACGGTCGTGGCTTCGACCGTCAAACTCCTGTTGCCCTGCTGCGCGAGCGACACGTTCCCCACGCCGCGGGTCAGCAGGGACGCTTGCCGGACGTCGGTCGTGATCGTGATGGCGTTGCGGGCGTCAATGCTCAACGTGTCGGCCGTCAGCAGGCCGCCGCCGGGCAGCACGCTGCCGTTGGCGATCAGCGTGATGTCGCCCTGGTCACCGACCGCCACAGCCCCCAGCGTCAAATCCGCCGTGACGCCGTTGACGCCATAGGTCTGCAGCCAAATGTCGTTGGCGTTCGAGGTGCCTTGGGCCTGGACGCTGGTGGCCGTGATCGCGCCGAGCGAATGCACGGTGATCCCGCCGTCGGCCGCGACGAGGCTGGTCAAGGTGACGGCTCCGCGGCTGGTCAAGGCGATCTCGCCCGCCGCGCTCAACGCCACGTCCGCCGCGCCGCCGGCCACATAGCCCGTCAAGCCGGATGCGGCCCGGGCGTACAAGTGGGGGGCCGTGATCAAGCCTTGATCGTCCAAGATCGCTCCCGCCTCGGCGGTCAATTGTACCATCGACGCCGCCGTCAGCAGCGATTGCGTCAGCGTGATATTGCCGCTGGTCGTCCCGGCCGTCAGCCGGACGGTCCCGCCGGCTACGGTGGCGTGTAGATCCGCGTATGAACCGCCGGTCACGCTGCCTGTGTGCATCGTTCCCAGTCCGGCACGCACCTCGACCAGGCTGCCGGCCTGCAGACTGCCATCGAGCGCCGCCGAGCCCCCGGCGTTGACGGCAATCTCCTGCCCGGCCAGGACGTTGCCGCTGACCCCCGCGGTCTGGCCAGCCGTCAATTGCACCCGGCTGGCGGCGTCGCTGACGGTCAGTTCAGCCGCCTCGCCGATGGTGAGTGTGCCGCCAGCGGTGAGACTGATCTCCTGCACCGCCTGCAGTTGAGCGACCGCTGGCAGCGTGAGCGGTTCGGTGGCCCCTGTCGGCGCCAGGCCGTCGACCAGCACGTCGGCCACGGCCTGGACCGTAAACGTTCCACTCAACGATTGGGCAACCGTCTGCAGCGTCACATCGTTTCCCGCATCGAGCGATATCGAGCCGCCCGCCGAGATCGAGGTGGCGGCGAAGTCGCCCCAGGGCAACATCGCTCCCGCGCCCACCGTGCGATTGGCCGTCAGCAGCGTTTGGTTCTCGACGACCGGGACGGACTCCCAGAGGTTGATGGTCTTGGTCTGCACGACCTTGGCTTGCACGTCGTGGGTCTCGTACCGGGGCCGCTTGTCATAAATCGGCTGATCGTTGCTGACCCACTGATAGTTGACGGTCAGCCGCTTGTCCGTGACCGCGACCGTGTGCGCCGTCCAGTCGTATTCGAAGTCGTTGTAGGTCTCCGTGACATCCACGCCGACCCAGTAGATGGAACGGGTGCGTTCCCGGTCCTGCCGGTAGTTGTTCTGGCAGGGGAATTTATACGCATCCCACGCGCGAGTCTGCTTTTCGTACAAATCCTGTTGGACGACGTAGGTCCAGTCGAAGTTTTCGTACTGCCACACAGTGACACAACCACGCGTCTTGTACTCACCGCCAGTGGACCAAGCACTCCAGGCGGTGTAGGCCGTGTGATTCTGGGGATCCCAACCGACGGTGTACGGACCGCGCGACGAGGATGCCGCCTGCGACAGGTTGGCGGTCGTATCCAGGTAGCCGGGTACGGCCCACACGTTGCGGCTCAACAGATCGTTCCGATTCACGGAGCTGGTTTCCGGCAGCCACAGCGGATCGCGGACGTAGATCCCACTGATCCCGTCGGCGCCAGTCCAGTTCCGCTGGCCGTCGCGGGCATACGTCACGGCCCACCGCGCCGGGCTGTCGTCGTAGTCATCCACCCAAGCACCGTTGTGCTCGTAAGGGGTCAGCGCCGACCGGTCCTGCGTGTAGGTGACGGTGGCGGAGTCGGTATACGAACCGACCGTTTCGTGGCTGACGCTGGGGACGCCCTGCGAGACCACACGCAGCACATCCTCGTGCGCCCCCTGCGGCATGCGGATGTACTTGTCGTTCCAGCCTGCCACGTCGATGTAGTAGATCCCCGTCGGCTGACCCGCCCAGGAAGGCGTCCAAGCCTGCTCGGTCGGATTGCCGTCGATGGTCCGGTGCGTTTCGGCGTTGGAATAGGCAAAGTCATACAGCGGCATATAGGCCAGCGTCCGGAGCACTGCCGTACGCTGGTCGTCGGACAACTGGCTGAACGTCTTGTATGTGTCCAGGCGGTAATTCGACGACGGCACGTCGTTGATGCCATAGGCCGCCCAGTTGATCGTGGGGATGCCTGACTTCTTCGTGTGTGGATAGTCGCCGCTGTTGTAGTAGTCGATGCCCTCGAAGAAATACTCTCGAATCTGCTTTCCCGCTGCCGCCCTGGGATTGTAGTAGGCATTCTGGGCTAACGTCACGTCCATGGTGTGATACAGACTGCCGACCTGGACCTCCTCCATCCCGACCTGCTCGGTCACTGTGGTCGTGACCCAGCTGACCTCCGGCACCTGCACGGTACCGGCCGACTGGCTGACGTAACCCGTGACCACCTGGACGGTCGAGGCCGAGGTGGTGATCGTGGGCCGCGGCGCGGCTTTCAGGCCGAGCCCCAGGACCGAGGGACCTTGGGCGACGATGTCCCCGCCCCCCTGCAGCCGGATGTCGCCCGTGGCCTGCAGCAGACCCTGGTTCAGCACCTGGACCGTGCCGCCGACCAGGCTGCTCCGGGCCAAGGTGGCGGTCAGGGTGCTCAGCGTCCACGTCAAGTTGACGCCGGCATTGGCTTCGATCACGCCGGCCGAATCGACCAGGCCGGTGACCGTGGCCAATCCGGCCGCGTTCAACAGCACGCGACTGGTCGCCCCCGTCGTCAGGACGGCGCCGGCCACGCTGACCGTGTCGCCCAGCAGGTGCGCCAAGCTGTCGGCCTGGACCAACCCGGCCGCCAGCGGGCTGTTGGCCGCCGACAGGAGCACCTGGTCCGTGGCGCGCAGCAGCACGGACGAGCCCGCGCTGTAGGCACGCACCACGCCGCCGGCCAATACGTACACGTCCTGGCCGGAGACCTGCACCGCATCCCGCGCCCGCACGTCGCCCAGCACGCTCACGGCACCGCCGATCGAACCGGCGGTAATGCTGGTCGCGTGCGGCACGAGTGTCCCGCTGCCCTGGTCTTCCAGGTCGCCCAGGACGCCTGCCACCGTGAGGTCTCCGGCCG
>CAIYOB010000250.1 GCA_903927685.1 uncultured Planctomycetaceae bacterium | reverse complement strand
GTGTGGAAGTTCATCCAGTTGCCCGCGAGGCCGACGTTCCACGCCGACACCGTAAGACTCTGATCGCTGTTGGCAACGATCCGCAGCGTCGACAAGGGATTGCCTTCGGAGTAGACCTCGCCGGCGGTCGTACCCGCGGGGTTGATCCAGGCCGTGAACGTCCAATCGGCGGCCTGGTTCAGGCTGGCCGCCAGCTGGACGTAATCATCCGCGCCGTCGAAGGTCAACCCGCTGCCGAACCCGCCCGGCGCCGCCGGGGGAACCGTGGCCGTGGACCACTGGGGACTGCCGTGCAAGACACCATGGTCATCCTGTCCCGCGGTGTCGGCCGCCAGGTCGCAGCGGCCGTCGTCCAGCCGCCAGTACCCGGCCAGGCCCGGTTCCACGCCGGTCAACGTCGCGTGGGCGTCGCGTTGCAGCTCCGCCTGCGTCCGTTCCACCGTCCAGACGCGGACGTCGTCGATCTGCCCCAGCCAGAATTCGCTGGCCACCGGGCCGCTGTCCCACTCCTGGCCGATGCTGAAGCGGTCGCCGGCCTGCGGACGAGCCGACGCGGGGATCGAAAATACAGCCTCCAGTTCGCCGTCCACGTACAGTCGCGCCAGGCTCCGGCCGCCGCTTTCCGCTCCGACGGTCCAGGCCACATGATGCCAGCTGCCAGCGGCGAAAGTATGGAGGCTGTCGAGCGCCCCGTTGCTGTCGTCGTAGTACAGAAACCGGCCCTTGCCGTAGTCGAACTCGAGCATCTGCCGGTTGCCGCCGGTGGGAGTGTTCAGAGCCAGAATCGCCGCCACGCCGCTGCCCGTCGGGCGCACCCAGGCACTCAGCGTGTACTGGGCCGCCCCCGCCAGGACACCCGCGATTGAATCCGCGGAGACAAAGTCGTCGTGACCGTCAAACTGCAGGGAGTAGCCCAGCCGCGTCTCGGCGGCCCCCGTCGCATGGCTCTCCAGGGTCGTGCCCGTGGCGCCCGGATCGACCCGCGGCGCCACGTTCGCCACGAAGACCTGCGCCGTGTCGGTCGAGGGCCCCTGCGGGTTGCTGGCGTTGAGCGTCACCGTGTACGTGCCGTTGTCGGCGGGCGTGAAGCTGAACTGGCAGCCGGAGCCGCCGGGAACCGTCTGGCCGTTGTCGGACGAGACCGTCCACTGGCACGACGCCGGCGCGCCGGCGTCGGAAACCGCACTCAGCGTCACGGCGCCGCCCTCCCGCGCGCGCTGATCGGGACCGGCCAAGGCGAGGTTCCGGTAAACGCCGAAGTCCAGTCCCCGTTGAAGCGGTGCGAAGGCCGCTGCATCCAGCATGTAGGATCCATCCCCACCCGGATAGCTGACGGCAAATCCAGGTGCGAGAATGGGCGCCAGGTAGTAGACTTTCTGCCCCGACCCCGTGGCGGTGACGACCGGTCGGAGCACGTAGTCGCCATTGACGTCGGTAAACGCCTCGGCCAGCAGGTGTCCGTCCGCCCGGAGCGATTGTACCATCCAGCCGTCCAATCCGGCTTCGCCTTCGCTCGGGTCGAACCGGCCGTTGGCGTTCGCGTCGCTCCAGTCTCGTACCGCGTCGCGATCCCGGTCGTGCCAGACCGCACCGTAGGCGTACTTGGCGGTGCCGAAATGGGCATTGAAAGCGTGCGATGCTGTGCGGCCGTACCGGTCGGTGGCCGTGACCGTGACACGGGCCACCGTATCTGCCAGCGAGGAGACCAGGCGGACCATCGCCACGCCGTCGTCTGCGGGGATCAGCGTGGCCGTGACGGCCGGATTGTCCGTGGCCGCGGCGAAGCTCACTGCCCCGCCGTCCGGAACGTACGCTTCGTAGCGAACGTCGATCTGCTTCGTCCCGCCGTCGCTGACGTGCGTCGCAGCCGG
>CAIYOB010000249.1 GCA_903927685.1 uncultured Planctomycetaceae bacterium | reverse complement strand
TGAGTCCTTTCGGGCTCCGTGGCGATCGGAAGCACGGCAGGTCATCGCCGAACAGATAAGGACGCAAGACCTCCTGGGCCTTGGGGCCGATGAAGATGATCCGCCCGCGACCGTGGTGCTCTGTCTTGTGCGACTCGGGGACGTAACGCCAGATATCCCCGCTGCGGTCGATGTCGCAGGGACGCATTCTGCAAACCTCGTCGGGGCGTGCCCCGGTCAGCCGCTCGAATTGAATCATCGCCGCGACCACAGGTCGTAGGAAGGGCAGGGTCGCGTCGACCACGGAGTCGTCGACGGGGGCTACGGCAGGAACCTCGCGTGCTTCCCCTTTGCGGATTCCAGGCACTACGGACAGTCGCTGGTAGACATCTACCGGGATCATCTCTTCCGCAGCAGCCCACTTCATCAAGTGCCGCAACCGAACCATCTGCTTGTTGATGTACGGCCTCGATGCGTCCGCATCCAACATTTTGGCGCGAACTGCCTTCATTTGCTTGGGGCCGAACTGCGCAGCCCTTGTGCCGCCGTACAGTTCCTTCAACACCCGGAACAGCACCTTGTAACCGGCGACTTCGCTCGTCACCCGCCCGCGTTTGACGTAGTGCTTGCCGGCATATCGCAGGAAGGCCGCACAGACCTCGGTTACCGTGATTTCGGCGGGGCTGGTCAACGAGGCGGGGCGATCCGATGCAAGCCATTCTGCCAGCACTTGGCTGTACTTTTCTTTGCTGGCTTTGGAGCCGTGCTTGCCCAGATAAAAATCTCGGCCGCCGATGGTAACCACGGCTTGGCCGGATGCGTGACGGCGATACTTTGGCAGAGCTTTCGTGAGTTTCGGCATTGTGCAGCCCTTTCCCGGTGAGAGGGAGCCAAAACGGTAGAAGTACCGTTTTGCTCTCCGCACTTCTTCCCCGAAAACGCTGCACTTCCGAACATCCGGAAGGTATCGCAAGTCTCGATTCAGCTTTGACTTACGTCAAGGTACCAGAGGAGGGACTTGAACCCACACTCCCTTAACGGGAACTGGATTTTGAATCCAGCGCGTCTGCCAATTCCGCCACTCTGGCTTAGTGCAGTCACCTATTATCTGAAAAAATGGCCGGGCTGCAAGTCCTGACATAGCATTCGTTGCTTTTCCTCGGCCGGAGAGCATAGTGTCAACGTGTCTCGCTGGCCGGGGGGCGGATGCGGTGAAACCCGACTACGGCGGGCGGGTATTCCCGGATATCCCACGCCCCCAGGCCGGCTAGCAGGGCAAAGTCGAACCGCTGGTCGGCTTCCACCACGAATTCGCTGTCCGGCGGGGCCCGCTGGCACAGGTCGTTGATCAAGCCGACCATGTCCGCCGTCCGCTCGACGTAAAACGCGTACGGGGGCGAACACAGGACGAGCCAGGGCAACTCCTGGAGCTTCGCCCAGTCATGCGGCTGTTTCAGCCACAGGAATGCATCGCCAGCGTAGACGGTTGCCCGGTCGCCGACTCCCAACGACGCGATGTTCTGTTCGATCAGTCGGGCCGAGGGAAAATGCCGTTCGATCAGGGTTGCCCTGGCAGCTCGGCGGCTGATCGCCTCCAAGGCCAGCGCCCCCGTGCCGGCGAACAGATCGATGGCATGCTTGCCGACGACGGCCGTGGCGAGCACATCGAACACCGCCTCGCGAAGCCGATCTTTCATCGGCCGCGTGCGGGGATCGCCGCTGTACTGAATGCCGCGGCCGCGCATCGAGCCGCCGATAATTCGCAGCGGTTTGGCCAGTTGCGGTGTGTCATGCGGCCCACGTAAAGCCTGCGGGCGCGAACCTTTTCGCTTTGACATCGTATATCCGAGAACGAGGGTAGGGGCATGCCGCCGTATGGGAACGCAGACGACCGTTCGCCCCACGGCAGGTTGGGCGTCTTTTCACTGCGGCGGACTATGGTAACCTTTTGCTTTCCAAAACTGAACTTGGTTGTAAGCATCTGGAGGTCCGTTCGATGTTGCGACATTGGCTCGGCATTGTACAGTCCCTTGGGCTAAGTTTCCTGGTTTTCTTGGCGACGGCAACCGTCGTTGGACAGGAAACTCCCCCGACCCCCACCCCGGCGGCTGAGCCCGCGCCGGCCCCCGCTCCTGCCCCGGCCGCTGAGACTCCTCCTCCGGTTGCGGAATCCAAGCCGGCGCCGGAAACCGCGCCCGCCGAGCCGAAGCCGGAAGTCATGCCGGCCGAAGCGACTCCGGCAGAGGCCAAGCCGGCGGAGGCTCAGCCTGCGGAGCCCAAGCCGGCCGAGGTCATGCCGCCCGAAGAACCGGCGAAAAGTGAGCCTGCGCCCCAGCCGGCGGAGGATGTCAAGCCGGCCCCCGTCGCCGAACTGCCGCCGCCAGCCGCACCCGATCCGGCCGCTGCAGCCGCTGCGTTCACGGCCAAGTTGACCGAATGGAAAGCGGTGCTCAAAGAGCTTCAGAAGCTCCGCGCCGATTACAAGACGGCGATGCCCGATCAGGTGGGGGGCATCGAGGCGAAATGGAAAGAGACGGTGGCGAAGGCCGAGGCGATGATCGAACCGCTCCGCGATGCGGGCAAAGCGGCCTACGCCGCGGCGCCCAACACGGATGAGGCGCTGACCGAGTTCCTGGTCAAGATCTTGGCGGATGATGTCATTCGAGATAACTACGAGTCGGCCGCTGAACTAGCCAAGCTGTTGCTGGATAGTGGCTGTGACAAGAAAGAAGTGCATGAGCCGGCCGGAAAGGCGGCGTTTGCCACCAATGATTTCGAGGCTGCGGACCAGCGGCTGAAGCGGGCCCAGGCAGATGGTAAAGTGAGCGAAAGCGGTCAACAGGCCATCGGCGAAATCGCGGCATACAAGAAATATTGGCAGGAGGAGCAGGAGATTCGCAAGAAGGAGGCGGAGCAGAACGATTTGCCGCGCGTCCGCCTCAGCACGAGCAAGGGCGATATCGTGGTCGAGCTGTTTGAGAACGAAGCGCCCGAAACCGTGGGGAACTTCGTCAGCTTGGTGGAACAGAAATTCTACGACGGCCTGGTGTTTCATCGCGTCCTGCCGGGGTTCATGGCCCAGGGCGGATGTCCGCGCGGCGACGGCACGGCCGATGCGGGCTACAAGATCTACTGTGAGTGCTATAAAGACAACTACCGCAAGCACTTCCGTGGTACGCTGAGCATGGCGCACGCCGGCAAGGACACCGGCGGCTCGCAGTTCTTCATCACTTTTGTGCCCACGCCCCATCTGAACGGCAAGCACACGGCGTTCGGCCGCGTGATCGAGGGCATGGACGTCCTGGCCAAGCTGCAGCGGATCGATCCGCAATCCAGCGAAGCGAAGGCCGACCCGGACAAGATTGTCAAGGCCGAGGTGATCCGCAAGCGGGACCACGCGTACGAGCCGCGCAAAGTGCAGTAGTCCCTGGCACTACCGCGGTTTGGGCCAGCGTTCGATGCCCAGTTTCTTCATGCGGAAACGCAGGGTACTGGGCTTCAGGCCCAAGCGTTCGGCAGCGTTGCCATCGCCTTTGATTTTCCAGCCGCAGGCGTTCAGGACGGACTCGATGTGCGCTCGGTCCACCTCGTGGATCGACCCCGGCGAACCGGGCAGTCGCGGGGCAAAGGCCGGGCGCGCCGGCCGTGGATGGTAGCCACCGGTGAGCGATTCTTGCAGCACCAGGTTGGAACCAGGGGAGAGGATCATGGCTCGTTCGATCACGTTTTCCAGTTCACGGACATTGCCGGGCCAATCGTAGTTGACCAGATGCTCCATGACTTCTCGCGGGACGTTTTGGATGTCTTTGCCCAACCGGCGCTGTTTGCGGGTGATGAAGTGCCAGACCAACAGGGGAATATCCTCGCGGCGGGCGCGCAGGGGGGGCACTTCGATCGGGAACACCGAGAGGCGGTAATACAGGTCGGGGCGGAACAGTCCGTCCCGCATCGCGTCGTGTAGATCGCGGTTGGTCGCTGCGATCAGCCGCACGTTGACGCGGACCGTCCTGGTAGCGCCAATCCGTTCGAATTCGCCGTCCTGCAGGACGCGCAGCAGCTTGGCTTGAAGGTCCGGATCCAGTTCCCCAATCTCGTCGAGGAACAGGGTCCCGCCGTCGGCCATTTCAAAGCGGCCGACTTTGTCCGCCAGGGCTCCCGTGAACGCACCCTTGACGTGGCCGAACAGTTCGCTTTCGATCAGGCTGGCGGGCAGCGCGGCACAGTTGACCTTGACCATGGGCTTGGCGGCCCGCGGGCTGCGCTGGTGGATGGCCCGGGCCAGCAGTTCCTTGCCCGACCCGGTTTCGCCCAGCAGCAGTACGCCGGCGTCGGTCGCCGCGACGTGTTCGACCTTGTGCAGCGTCAGCCGCAGGATCTCGCTCTGCCCGACGATTTCTTCGAAGTCGTGTGCGTTCTTGAGGGCATCCTGCAGGTACACGTTCTCTGTTTCCAGGCGGTCCTTGAGCCGCGTGATTTCCGCCAGCGCGGTCTGCAGGGCCTCTTCAACTCGCTTTTGTTCCGATACGTCGCGGTTGGAAACACGGATCCCGAGAAACCCGCGCTGGGCATCCAGCACCGGGCGGCAGGCGTGATTCAGCCAGACCACCTGGCCGTCGCGGCGGACGATCCGAAACTCCAGCGACCCGGCCTTGCAGCCCTTATGGCATTCCCACCAATGCTTGTCCCAGTTGGGGCGGTCTTCGGGAAGCACGATCTCGCGCAACAGCAGGAGGTTGGCCAGGAACTCCTCCCGCGTGTAGCCGCTCAACTCTTCGCAGGATGGCGACATGTACTGGAATTTCTGTTCCGCATCCTGCCAGTACTCCCAGTCGGTCGCGGAATCCGCCAGCGTGTGGTAGACCCGTTCCGCTTGCTGCAACTCCTCGTCCGCTCGCCGGTGCAGCAGGGCTTGGACAAAGATGTCGCCCAGCAACCGCAAGCGGAGCACGATCTCGGCCGGCCATTGCCGCGCGGCGTCCCCGGCTGACACTCCCAGCAGATACCGGGGTCGCCCCTGCAACAGCAGCGGAACCACGATGGCCGAGTGCCAACCCCAACGCGCGAACGTCTCCCGATCCGTGACTGCCTCGGGCGGCAGTTCGTCGCGACACAGGACCAACGGCTCACCCGCCTGCAACTGACCGTGAGCCCAGGGGAACAACACTCGGCCGTTCAGGTCCTCGGGGACCGCGGCGACCCCTTCGGCGGCTGCCCGGTGGCTGGGATGGACCAGGGATGAGGACTCGGCATCAAACTGCAGAAAGGCGATCTGGTCGACCTGAAAAAAGCGGCGGATCTGCTCCAGCGCACACGCGATCTCCCCATCGACTTCACTTGGCGGGCCTCCAATGAAGCGTGCCGACAGGTCCGCCAACATGCGTTCAAATTGGGACCGCTCCTGCCCCGACGCAAGTGGCTGCCTGGGCGGCGGCGGCACCGTGACGCTAAACTCGGCCACAGGGGGCCGGCGCTGGACCGAACCGTCCATCACTAGGCTGGTAGTCTCGCTCATGTTCGTGTTCCGATGGGCCTTGCCGGCGAGTGCCCGGTCGTCCTCGCTGCGTGCCCCTGTGTACGTTATCTCCAATCCCAGGGACAAAGCCAAGGGGGCAAGGGGCAATATTTCGCACCCGAGTGACCAAATATCGCTGCCTCGATTATTGGGGCGAATCCAGGAGATTGCGACATGTACCTCTGCAAGCCCTTGTTTGCAGATGGTTAATTTGGAATCTCATCGCTGCATCCAGTGCATGGCATGCCAGATCCATAGTTGTCCATTTTGAAAATCGTTCGGTTCGTTCGCGACCAGTTGTCGGCCAACGATGGACCGGCTGGCGGGGCGGATGAGACGACGGTCACGATTGCCATCAACACGTCGGTGGCAGGCAACAAGAACGGGACGTTGGCGCTGGTCAACAGCGACGCGAACGAGAATCCGTTCGATCTGACACTGCAGGGGACGGTCAGTAGCGTGAAGATCATCGATGACGGGGACGCAGCGCCGAACTACATCGACACGGGAATGTGCTTGTACCGGACGATTGGGACATCGCCCCGCTGGCGCGGCAGACGGAAGATCGGCCGCGCGGCGGTTCCCGTGACTAGTGCGTTGTCCAACCTAAGAATTGGGGTTGGGTGGCTGGGGTCGAGCCACGAGGTACGAATGGCGAGCCCCGAGTTCTTGCCACTGGGGGCTCGCTGCACTCGACCCCAGGCACCCCAACATTTAGCCTGGACAACGCACTAGTCGGCAAGTCCTCCTGTGGCAGGCGGCGGGGGAAATAGATCGATCCAATAGTCCTCGACTTCACCGTCCGCAGCCAGACCGCTGGGCGTGAGCCCGCCCGTCGAGCTGATTCGGAAACGGGCAAACGTGAGTCCGTTCAACGCGGTCGCCGGGACACTGTACGCCAGGTTGTTGGTGCCGGCGCTCACGACGACACTGGTGAAAATCTGCTCGGACGGGTCGAAGAGGCCGTTTTGGTTGAAGTCCATCCAGGCGTCCAGCAAGCCGGTCAACGCACCGCTCACAAACACCGTGATCTTACTCATCCCGCCGATCGCTGCGGGGGGCAGCGTCACGCCCTCTTCGTCGTCGGACGCCAGCAGGTCGTCTCCGTCGGCCAATGTGGACGGATTGCCGTCGCCCTCGACGTCGATCACGGTGCCCAGCATCGGACCGCCCGGGACGTGCCGCGCGCCGTTGTCTGCCAACAAGGTCAGGTACGATTTGGGCGCGTCGCCGAAATCGAGTTGCGTCAGCCTCTCGACCGCGACCTCGTAGTCCTCGACTTCCCCGGCGCCGCCCAAGCCGGTGGGCGTCAAGCCGCCGCCTACGCTGACTCGGAAGCGGGCGTGGGTCACGGCGAGCACCGCCGTCACCGGGACGCTGAAGGTCAACGTGTTGGCGCCGGCCACCAGCCCCGCACTGGCGAGAATCTGCTCGGACGGATGATCGAACACTCCGTTCAGATTGAAATCGACCCAGGCGTCCAGCTGGGCGGCGACGGCGTTGCTGAGCGCGACCGTGACCGTTCCGCTGCCACCGATGAACAGACCGCCGAAGACCACGCCGTCCTCGTCGTCCAGTGCGGCCCAGTCGTCGCCCGTCGCACCAAAGGTCGGATTGCCGTTCGGCTCGACATCGATCGAGCTGCCCAGACGCGGCCCGCCGATCGTATGCCGCGCACCATTGCTGGCCAGCAGCGTGCCGTACGAGTCGGGAGCGTCGCCGAAATCGAGTTCCTGTGCCTGCAGGATGCCCACTCGATAGTCCTCGACTTCCCCGGCGCCGCCGAAGCCGACCGGAGTCAGGCCGCCGCTGGAACTGACCCGGAATCGCGCGTACGAGCCGCCCGGGACGGCGGTCACGGGCACCGAGAAGGTCAAGGTGTTCGCGCCGGCGACCAGCGGGGCGCCGGCAAAGATCTGCTCGGCCGGATGATCGAACACGCCGTTCCCGTTGAAGTCAATCCAGGCATCCAGTTGCGCGGCGGCCGCGTTGCTGAGCACGGCCGCGACGGTCGTCGTACCGCCGGGGAGCAGCGTCGTCATCGCCACGCCTTCCTCGTCGTTGACTCCCGCCGTGTCGTCGCCGACGGCGCCAATGGACGGTGCGCCGTTCGCCTCGATGTCGATCAGGCTGCCCAATCGGGGACCGCCGACCGTGTGCCGCGGGCCGTTGCTGGCCAACAGCGTGCTGTACGTATTGGGAGCGTCGCCAAAATCGAGTTCCTGCGCCTGCAGGATGCCCACTCGATAGTCCTCGACTTCCCCAGCGCCGCCGAACCCGACCGGCGTCAGGCCACCGCTGGAACTGACGCGGAAGCGCGCGTACGAGCCGCCGGGAATCGCCGTCACCGGCACTGGGAAGGTCAAGGAATTCGTGCCCGACACCAACGCGACTGAGCTGAAGATCTGTTCGGTCGGATGGTCGAACACGCCGTTGGCGTTAAAGTCAATCCAGGCATCCAGCCGCGCGGAGGACGCGTTGCTGAGCACCACCGCGACGGTCGCTGTCCCGCCCGGGATCAACGACGACATCGCCACACCATCCTCGTCGTCCACGCTGGCTGTGTCGTCGCCGGTCGCTCCCACCGAGGGCGCGCCGTTCGCCTCGGCATCGATCAGACTGCCCAGGCGCGGCCCGGCGATCGTGTGCCTGGGCCCATTGCTGCCCAGCAGGGTGCTGTACGTGTTGGGCGCGTCGCCAAAGTCCAGTTGCGGCAACTTCTCGATCGCGATGCGGTAGTCCTCGACTTCGCCCAGGCCGCCGTAGCCGATGGGCGTCAAGCCGCCGTTGGAGCTGACCCGGAACCGCGCGTACGAAACGCCGGCGGTCGCGGTCAGCGGCACCGGGAAGGGCACCGCGTTGACGCCCACGGCGAGCGGCGTGCTGCTCAAGACTTGCTCGGAGGGGTGATCGAAGACGCCGTTCAAGTTGAAATCGACCCAGGCATCGAGCCTGGCAGACAACGCGTTGCTGAGCGTCACCGTGGCTGTGGCCGTGCCGCCGGCGATCAAGGTCGGCAGGACCACGCCGTCTTCGTCGTCCGAGCCGCTGGCGTCGTCGCCGGTGGCGCTGGCCAACGGCGTGCCGTTCCATTCATCGTCGATCAGGCTGCCCAGGCGCGGCCCGGCAATCGCATGCCGCGGGCCGTTGCTGGCCAGCAACGTACTGTACGAGTTCGGTGCGTCGCCGAAGTCGAAGCGGCCGCGTTGGATCGTCACCCGATGGTCTTCGATCTCGCCCACGCCGCCGAAGCCGGTCGGTCCCAGACTGCCTGTGGTGCTGACTCGGAACCGCGCGACCGACGGGCCGAGACTGGCCGTGAACGGGACCGCAAAGGGCAGCACGTTCGACCCCGAGACGATCGCGGTGCTGGCGAAGACCTGCTCGGACGGGTCGAACATCCCGTTGATGTTGAAATCGATCCAGGCATCGAGGCTGGCCGACCCGGCGCCGTTCAACGTGACGTAGGCGACGCCCACGCCGCCGACCACGACGTTCACCAACACAACACCATCCTCGTCGTCGACTCCGCCCGCGTCGTCGCCGGTCGCGGCGCCAGTCGGAGCGCCGTTGGACTCGGTGTCGTGCAGGTTCCCCAGGCGCGGACCGCCCGGCAGGTGCCGCGGACCGTTGCTTAACAGCAGCGTGACGTACGAGTTTGCCGCGTCGCCGAAATCAAACCGCGGCGGCTCGACCGTCACGCGGTAATCCTCGACTTCGCCTGGGCCGGCCAGTCCGGTCGGTCCCAAGCCGCCGCCCGTGCTCACGCGGAACCGGGCGTAGGAGCTGCCGGCTACGGCGGTCACCGGCACGGCGAACGTGAGCGGATTGGCGCCGGCCAGGAGCATCGCACTGCTGAAGATCTGCTCGGCGGGATCGAAGACGCCGTTCAGATTGAAGTCGATCCAGGCGTCCAGCCTGGCCGACGAGGCGTTGCTCAGGAAAACCTGGGCCGTCGCGACGCTGCCGACCATCAGGCCGGTAATCGTCACGCCGTCCTCGTCGGCGGCGCCCGACGCGTCGTCGCCGGTGGCGCCGACCGACGGAATGCCGTCCGCTTCGATGTCGATCAGGCTGCCCAGACGCGGGCCGGTCACCAGGTGCTGGGGACCGGTCGGCAGCAGGGTCCCATACGAGTTCGGCGCATCGCCGAAGTCGAACCGCGGGCAGACTTCCAATTGGCAGTTGCAGTCCAGGCCGCTGCTGGCTTTCTTGTACTTGGTGTCGCTGCCCGACCCGCCGATCAGCCAGGCGGATTGCGGTCCGCCCCACAGCGTGTCGTTGCCCGGGCCGCCGTTGATCACATCGTAGCCGCTGCCGCCGTCCAGCTTGTCGTTCCCGTCGTTGCCGAACAGGAAATCGGCTCCGGCGTCGCCCAGCAGCAGGTCGTCGCCGTCGTTGCCGGACATCCAGTCCACGCCGTTGCCACCCCGCATGCAGTCGTTCCCGTCGCCGCCGGACATCAGGTCGGGCCCGTTGTCGCCGTACAGGCAGTCGGCTCCCAGGCCGCCGAAGATCACGTCCAGGCCGTCATCGCCGTGGATCAGGTCGTTGGCGTCGTCGCCCATGATGACGTCAGGCAGATCGCCGCCGTTCATCGTGTCGCTGTTGTCGCCGCCCGACATCACGTCCGGTCCCCATTGGCCGTCCATGCGGTCGATGCCGCTGTTGCCGAACATGAAGTCAGCGGCCCGGCCGCCGCGCATCGTGTCGCAGTCCTCGTTCCCGTACAGCATATCGATCGACAGCACCATCCAGCCCAGCCCGACATCTCCGGTCATGGTGTCGTCGCCCGTGCCGCCGTACAGGAAATCGGCGTTGGCGCCGCCGTCCATGTCATCGCTGCCCTGTTCGCCGAACAGGAAATCGGGCGAAAGCTCGCCGAAGGTGCTGTTGTCGCCGCGCAGCGTGTCGCCGTCGTCGCCGCCGAACAGGAAATCAAGGCCGTTGCCGCCGTCCATGTCGTCCGCACCCGTCCCGCCAAACAGGAAGTCAGCCGACAAGGGCAAAGCCAGGTTGTTGGAGTCTCCGGTCAGGCGGTCCGCCTGCCCCTCGCCGAAGACAAAGTCGACGCTTGAGCCGCCGTTCATCGTGTCCTGGCCCTGGCCGCCGAACATCACGTCGGGCGAGACCAGCAGGACCGCTTCATTGTCGCCCTGCATGGTGTCGTCCTGGTTGCCGCCGAACATCACGTCCAGGCTGTTGCCGCCGTCCATGGTGTCCAGGCCGTTGCCGCCGAACATCAGGTCGGCCGAGGCGACGAGGAATACCGAATTGCTGTCACCACGCAGGGTGTCGTTCTGGTCGCCGCCCAACATAAAGTCGGGCTGAGCGCCGCCGTCCAACGTGTCGTCGCCGTCGCCGCCGAACATCCAATCCAGCGACGTGACGAGCAACAGCGACTCGTTGTCGCCCTCCAACTGGTCGTCGCCGTTGCCGCCGAACAGCAAGTCGGCGTCGATGCCCAGCGGCTGGAAGTTGCCGTCGTAGCCGTGAAGCTCGTCGTCGCCGTCGTTGCCGTGCATGAAGTCCAGGTCGCCGCCGCTCCACATCTTGTCATTCTCGCTGCCGCCGAACATGACATTGCCGATGCGGACGGGGACGCTGGCGATGGTGGCGATCTGGCCGCCGGCATCGCCGTACATCAGGTCGTCGTCGGCCCCGCCGAACATGACGTCGAACTGGTCGCCGCCGTACAAGCTGTCCTGCCCGTCGTTCCCGAAGATGACGTCGACGCCTTTGTCGCCGTACACTTGGTCATCGCCCAAATTGCCCAGCAACAAGTTGCCGATGTGGATGACGGTCGACCAAGGCATGGTGACATTGCGCCCCGTGTCGCCGTAGACGAGATCGTTGCCGCCGTTGCCCATGGCCAAGTCGATGTCATCGTTGCCGTGGATCGTGTCGTCGCCGCCGGTGCCGAACAACGCGTCGATGTCGTCGCCGCCGGCCATCACGTCCTGGCCGCCAGCATGCGTGGGATCGAAGACATCGAGGACGTCGTCGCCGAACAACAGGTCGACGCCTTTGCCGCCTTGCAGATTGTCATCTCCCCCCGCCGTCGTCCCGAAGCTCACGATTTCCAGGAAATTGTCGCCGACAACGAGGTCCACGTCGTCGTCGCCATAGACGCAGTCGTTTCCGGTCAGCGCAGGCAAGTCGATCGCGAATTCCCCGAACAATAGGTCGACGCCGCCGTTGCCGTGGATCAGGTCGTTCCCGCTCAAGCCGAAGACGACGTCGGTATTCGGCCCGCCCTGGATTTCGTCAGCGGCGAGGCCGCCAAACAGGATATTGAATCCGGCGCCGCCGTTGATGTACCAGCTTTGAGTCGGCGCTGAGATCGGAAAGAAAAAGTCGAAGCCCGGGCCGCCGACAAAGAACTGCGTCGGACTGACCTGACAAGCGCCCCCGCCGGCCTTCTGCTTGGCGGCCGGCGAAATCGCGGCCGCTTGGGCGATCTCCTCGAGGACTGCCCGTCCGGCCTGTTCGAGTTGTCCCGCGAAGGCCTTGAGCTCGGCGACCACAGTCAGCACGCGATCGGTCGCCGCCGTCAGCTGCGATTCGCCTTGCGCCGCCAGATCGTCTCCGGTGCCCGCCAGCTGACCCGCTTGTTGCTCAAAAACCGCCGCCCGCTGCGCCAATACGGCCGCCGCGTTCGCGACTTCCGTTCCGGCTTGCGACACTCGATCCTGCGCCTCGTTGCCCAGCGCCAGCCCGTCTTGCGTTAATTGTTCGGCGGCTGCCCGCGCCCAGTCAGGTTCCGTCACGGTCGGGCCTGGACGATCGGCGTCGGGCTCGACGTCGGAGGCACGGGGAGACTCGCGACCGTTATCGGGCGGAGTAAGCCCGACCTCCCGCTCGAACTCCTGCGTCAATTCCTGCATCAAGGCTTCGCTTCGTTCCGCCAGAGCTTCCAGGCGGTCGACGAGCGAATGTCCCAAGTCCACGAGTTCGCCCTGGCCGCGCTCGACCAAGTCACGGGCGGGTTCGAACAGCTGCGATTCGGCCTCGGTCGCCAGCGTTTGCGAAACATCCGCCAGGCTGACTCGCACGCGTTCGACCAGGCCGATCGCGTCCGCCACCACCGCCGCCGAGGTCGCCTCGGCAACACGGCTGGCCAGCGACTCGATCTGTTGCGAAAGGTCCAATAGCGAGGCCAGCTTGCGGGCCGTGTCCTGCGGAAACGGTGCGTGGGTCAGAACGACTGTGTTGTCGCCGGCGCCGGCGTCCAGGCTGAGCACCTTGCCGGCCGCGTCCAGGGTCTGCGCCGGATCCACGATGTTTACAAAGTCATCGCCACCGGCCACCATGATGTTCAAGCGATCGAAGTCCGCCAGCAGAAAGACGGCCTCGCCGGACGCCCCCGTACCAGCGGCCGAGCTGTGGCTGACGACGATCTGTCCCTTCTCGTCCTGAATCTCCGCGACCAGTTGTTCCGAGGCGTTGGTTCCCAGCAGATGCAGCACGCGAAAGCCGTCAATATAGGCCGCGAACGGGTCGTCTGCCGCCAGCAGCATCCGCGGCTCCAGCCGCTCGAGAGACCGCCAGCGAAGGCGGAGAAGACGACGGCGGCGATCAGCCAGGGCGAGGGTCTGACGACGCGAGCGCAGACGACGAGCGGTCATACAGGACTCCCAAAAGCGGAGGCGTGAGGCAGAAGAGGGTGCACGAGAATCGGCAAATTCTATGAGCCAAGCCTCGTGAAACAATGGTCTCCGCCCCTCGGCGTCCGGCTTTCTTCGGAATCGTTCGGCCCCGCGACTTCCGCCTGTCGAGAGAAACGGGTCTCCGGACCTTAACCCCGGTTTGCCCTTGGCTCGGCGAGCGTGCGATCGTCGCCCGAAGCGTCAGCGAGGCTAGCTCGATTATCCATCCTCGCTGACGCTTCGGGTTACGATCGGGGACTCGAATGCCCCCCAGAGTCCGTCACGGCTGCGGGGGCGTAGTCTGATCGGCCGGAACCAGAGCCGGAGCGGGCACCATGGCGGGGGTCACTCGGACGGTTACGGGCTTTCGCGTCACCCAGCCCACCATGCGCCACCAGAGGCGGCTCACGTCGTCCCACAGGGAATAAGCCACGGGCGTAACCAGCAGGGTCAGCAGCAGGGACAGCGTCTGGCCGCCCAGAATCACTTTGGCCAGGCTGGCGCGGGCGGCCGCCCCAGGGCCTTGCCCCAAGGCGATCGGGATCATGGCGGCGATCAGCATCACCGTCGTCATCAAGATCGGCCGCAGCCGCGTGTGATTGGCCTCGAGGATCGCTTCGTCCCGCGGCAAGCCCTGGGCGCGCAGGACGTTCGTATAATCCACCTGCAGAATACCGTTCTTCTTGACGATCCCGAACAGCATGAACAGCCCGAACATGGCGTAGATATTCAAATTCGTACGCAGCAGGATCAACGAAATCAAGGCAAAAGGCAGCGTCAGCGGCAGCGCCAGCAGGATCGTGATCGGGTGCACGAAGCTCTCGAACTGGGCTCCCAGGATCATGTACATGAACAGGAAGCTGGTGAGGAACGCGATCAGGAAGTTCTGGTTCGACTCTTCCATCACCTTGGCCTTGCCGAGGAACTCGTAGCGGTAGTCGACAGGCAGGCCCAGCGAATCCACCAGCGCGCTCAATTCGGCTACGGCATCCCCCAAGGCCTTGTTGCCTTCCAGGTTGGCGATCACCACCATCTGCCGCTGCATGCCGAACCGGTCGATCGTCGCCGGGCCCTTGGCCGGATCGAGCGTGGCCAGGCTGGACAGCTGGACCAGGCCCGCTTTGGGCGAATCGAGCATCAGCTGGCCAATCACCTCGGGTCGGTCGCGGAACGGCAATTCCGCTCGCAGCCAGACGTCGTACTGTTCGTCAAACTCCTTATACTTCGTCACCGGCTCGCCGCCCACCAATACGTTCAAGGTCGAGGCGATGGTCTGGACGGGGATGTCCAGGTCGGACGCTTTCTCGCGGTCGATCTTGACCCGCAGTTCCGGTTTGCGGAGCGACAGGCTGGTGTCGATATCGACGTACTCCGGGCGCTGCCGCATCCAGGCCATGATCTTGTCCGAGTACTCCTGTAACTTGGCCAGATCCGGGCCGCGCAAGTTCAAGTCGATCATCGCCTGGCGGAAGCCCGCGCCGGAGACGACGGCGGCGTCCTGCACGGCGGTGCGCAGCTCGGGATAGTCCTCCATGATCTTGCGGGCCTCGCGCTGAACGTCGAACTGCGTAAAGTAGCGGGGATCATCCTCGGGGCGATTCAAGATGCCCAGGTACCAGAACTTCCAGTCCCACCATTGCCGCGTCCGCGGCTTGAGGTCCGTCAAGCGGGCATAGATCGTCCCGGAGGTGACGTCGCCCTGGCCCCGCGACACGCGGCCCGTCGTGTCGCCGATCGTGGTGAACACATTGGTGACGCCTTTGAGTTCCGCCAGGCGGCCCTCGATCTCCGCGAACAAGGTGCCGGCTCGTTCCAGCGTATAACCTTCGGGCAGCGTGATCGCCACCTCGAACTCGCTCTGATCGTCGCGGGGAATGAAGTCAAAGCCGACGATCCCGAACAGGAAAAAGGTCAGCGCGAACATGGCCACCGTCGTGACCACGATCACCCAGCGGTGGCGCAGCGACCAGCCCAGGATCCAGCCGTAGAAACCGTCGATCGCCCGCCACAGCCAGTTGTCCTTGCTGCTGCCGTGTTTCTGCTTGAGCTTCAGGAATCGCGAGCACAGCATCGGGGTCATGGTGAACGACACGAACCAGCTGATGGCGATTGCGAACGCCACGGTCCCGCCAAAGCTGCTGAAGAACCGCCCGATGCGGCCGCCCATGAAGACCACGGGGATGAAGATCACCAGCAGCGAAAGGGTCGTCGCCGACACGGCCAAGGCGATTTCCTTGGTCGCCGCCCCGGCGGCTTCCAGGGGCGTGGAACCGTGCTCTTCCATGTGCCGGAAAATGTTCTCGTTGATCACCACCGCGTCGTCGATCACGATCCCAATCGCCAGGATCAGCCCCAGCATGGTCATGTTGTTCAGCGTATAGCCCATCCAGTACATGAAGGCATACGTGGCGATGATCGAAGCGGGGATCGCCAGGCTGGCAATGATCGTCGTCCGCCAGTCCTGGATGAACAGCAGGATCGTAAAGGCGACCAGGATCGCGGCGACCACCAAATGGAAGTTCAGCTCCTCGATCGAATTGACGATGAACCGCGATTGATCCTTGACGACGAACGTCTCGATATCGGGCGGCAGCAGCGGCTGGAGCTGCTCGAACCGTTTCCGGACCCGCTCGACGACCTCCACCGTGTTGGAACCGGATTGCTTCTGGATGATCAGGCTGACCGCGTTGCGGCCGTCCAGCCGGGCCAGACTCCGCGGTTCCT
This sequence comes from uncultured Planctomycetaceae bacterium, assembly GCA_903927685.1. The sequence goes on along the minus strand of CAIYOB010000249.1, from coordinate 5,261 downwards.
CGAACGAGTCCTCGACGCGACCGATGTCCCGGATCCGCACCGGGTAGCCCGCCTGGTTGGCGACGATCAAGTCCAGGAAGCCCGCCGTCGTCTCGACGCGGCCCATCGTCCGCAGGACCAATTCGCGCGAGCCCTGGTCGACTCGCCCGCCGGGCAACTCGAGATTCTGACGGATCAAAGCCTGTCGGACGTCCTCGATCGCCAGGCCGCAACTGGTCAACTTGTCCGTGTCGATGTAAATGTTCACCGCCCGCTGCCGGCCGCCGACCAGGATCACCGAACCGACGCCGTAGACGGTCTCCAGGTCTTCCTTGATCTTCTTCCGCGTGAGCTCGGTGATCTCCTGCATCGGCCGCTGGCCGGCCACCGCGATCTGCATGACCGGCATGGCGTTCAGGTCGACTTTGTCGATAATCGGCGTATCGGTCCCGACCGGCAGCTGGGACAGGATCGTCGAGACCTTGTCGCGGACCTCTTGCGCGGCGACATCCCGGTCCTTCTCCAGAAAGAACTGGACCACGACCTGCGAGATACCCTCCTTGGTCGTCGACTTCAGTTCGTCGATCCCGGACACCGTATTGACGATCTGCTCGATCGGCTTGGTGACGCTGGTCTCCATCTCCTCGACGCTGGCCCCCTTGAGCGTCGTCGTCACCACGACGATCGGCAGTTCGACGTTGGGCAGCAGGTCGACGCCCAAGCGGCTGCGGCCGACCAGGCCCAGCACGATCGGTGCCGAGATCAACATCACCGTAAAGACAGGCCGCTTGATGCAGAGATCCCAGAGGGTCATAGGTTGGTCAGTCGTCAGGGGCAGTGGGCAGTGGTCCGTGGTCAGTTGTCGTCAGCGTTGTGGCCGGTCTCCTGACCGAGCCACGCGTGTCACTTGTCGGTGGGCGGCGTCTCCGCCTTTTTTTCGCCGCGCACGACGACCGCGACGCCTTCGGCCAGTTTTTCCTGGCCGCTGGTGATCACCTGGTCGTCCTGGCGGAGTTCGGTCCCGGCTGGGCGGACCAGTTCCACCCAGCCGCGGCCTTCCAAGCCGGTGGCCATCGGGATGGCTCGGGCCCGGCCGTCGCGGATCACGAAGATTTTGGTCGAGCCGGCGTAGGTCACGATCGATTCGACGGGCACGGTCCAGGCCTGGGGATCCACGTGCGTCAGGATGTCCACCTTGGCGAACCCGCCGGCCTTGAGTTCTCGCTGGGGGTTGTTCACGGAGATCTCGACGGTGAACGTGCGGCTGGTCCGCTCGATCATCGGATTGATCCCGATCACTTCGCCCGCGAATTCCTTGCCGGGATAGGCGTCCACGTAGACCCGGCAGACCTGGCCGACCTGCACCTGGCTGACGTACCGTTCGGGCACGGCGGCCTTGAGCTTCAGGACGCCGTCCATGACCAGTTCAAAGCAAGCGGTCGACGAACCTGGGGCATCTTTGACCAGTTCGCCTTCGGTGACTTTGCGCTCGACGACGCCGTACTTGACCTCCTTGGGAATGCGCGTGCGTTGCGTCGGCGTCGGCACGCGAACCGTGGTCAGCTCCAGCTTGCGTTGGTCCGTGCGGAGCTGGACCAGGCGGAACCGGATGCCTGCGACGACCGCCAGTGCGTCCCAGCGCGCCTGTTCATAGTTGGCCTGGGCGACTTTCAGGTCGGTGGACCGCTGAGTGTATTCCTCGTCGCTGATCGAACTCTGGCGGCGGAGGTTTTCCGCCCGATCCAGCCGCAGGGCGGCGTTGTCCATCGTCTCCTTGGCGCGGACCACGCTGGGCAGAAGATCAATCTTGAACAGCTGCTTGATCAAGCTCAGCACGTTTTCCGAATTGAAGTCCTTGTCGGCCGGCACGTGATCGGCCAGCCCAATCCGGGTCGCCTCGAGTTCGATGGCGCGGCGCGTCTCTTCGACGGCCAGCTCGTAGTCGGTCGGGTCGATCTGCAGCAGCACGTCGCCCGGCTGGACCGTTTGCCCGACATCGTGGAAGACCTGGATGACCCGCCCGGAGACCTCGGCCGTCACGGTCACTTCGTCAAACCCGAAGAACGTCCCGACGGCGCCCACGGATCGCTGAACTTCGCGGAGCGAGATGGGCGAGGCGGTGACCGCTACGATCCGTTCCGCCTCGGCGGTCACCCCTGCGGGAGCCTTTGCCGGCGGAACGCTCGAAGACTCCGCGGCCAGGGCCGCCTGGCCGGACTGCCGCTCGCCGCTCACGATCGCCACCAGGGCCAGCGCCCCCAGCACCGCCAACGCCGCCAGACCGCGGCCGAACCACCGGAATTGCCTCGTCATTACTCCTCAACCTTTCGCGACTAGCGAATTGATCGCCGTTGATCAGGCGTCCCCGGGGACGCTCCTGTGTTTCTCTTGGCCCGTTCCGTGTCCGTCAGGATGCCGTGGAACACGATATCCAGGAGGTGCTCCGCCTGGGCCTCGATCGGTTTGTGGCGGGCGACGAAGTAATTCGTGAACATCGTGCCGTACAGCAGATCGCTCAGGACTTCCGCAATCCGCTCGACAGGAATCTCGCGCACCCGACCGGCTCCGATCAGGTTGCGGAACAAATCGTGCCAGCGGTGCACGTGGGCATCGCGATGCTCGAAATAGGTCGGCTTCTTCCGATCCCGGAATTCGGCCCGCTCCAGGATCAACAGTTCCACGTACTCGGGGTGCTCGCGGAAGAACCCCAGGTACACCCGGATGGCCCGCTCCAAGCGTTCGAGCGGTTCGGCGATGGGATGGACCTCCGCCTCGAACCGCTCGGTCAGCCGACGCATGCCCCGGTCCACGGCGGCCAGGAACAAGGCTTCCTTGCTGGGAAAGTAGCGATAGATCGTCCCCTTGCCGACTTGCAAGGCGTCCGCCACGTACTGGACATCCGCGTTCCTGAATCCGTGGTCCGCGAACACCACGGCGGCGGCATCCAGGATCTGCTCCTGGCGCATGGCCACCAGCGCCTCGTCTTTCGGACGCCCTCGGGGCTTCTTGACAGTCGCTTTCATGGGTCCTCTCAGCACGGGACGGCCAGCCTCGGATGTCATCTGACGGGCGCGTCCGTCCGGTAATTCTCGCAGGGGGCCGCCCAGCGGTCAAGGGCACCTGGCAGGAAGGTTGCGATCGTGATCGGGGGACGTTTGGCGCGGGATTCGCACCACGGGAAAACGTCGGAAAGGGCTGCCAGTTTGTCCGGACGGGGCGCTCGAAGGAGAATCGAGCCGAGCGAGGGCCGTTCCGAGGCGGATTCGCGAGCTAGTCTTGCAGATATCATGTTGACGAGGGAGGGCGACGAAGTTCTGCTGCCGGTGACAGGGCTCAAGTGGTTTCGGTTCCCTGCCTTGCCGCAAGTCCCAGTGACCGCTTTACTTGGCTTGCCCAATCCGCCTGCGCCCGCTAAAATCGCGGACGGAGCGGGGGGCGGAATACTGGGCAGCGCACGGGGCCCGTTCTGGAGTCGTGCTGGTTGGGGCACGCCGTGGAATTGGGCCCGTGGAGGTCGGTACGGAAGCCGGAGTCATCGCCCGATGGTTGCTTTGTCATGGATCACTTGTCTTTGGCCAGGATTGCCGCGGCTGTGGTGGCAAGGCGACTGGAAGGCGCTGCTGCACGCGTTAGCGTTTGCGACGGCGGTGAACTTGGGGCTGTTGAGCGGCTTTGTTTGGCACGAGTCGCTGCCCAGTTGGCTGCTGGTCGCAGGCTGGCTGGCGATCGGCTTGATCTGGCTGGCGGCGGTCTGGAACGGCTGGCATGTGTTGCCTGAACTGTGGGGAGATCACGCCGGAGAGGACAAAGAGGGCTTGTTCGTTCGGGCGCAAACGGAATACTTGAACAGACACTGGCTGGAGGCCGAGGAACTGCTGCTGAAGCTGCTAGCAGGCCGGGAGCGGGATGCGGAGGCTCGGTTGATGCTGGCGAGTCTCTATCGGCATACGGGGCGAGCCGTGGAGGCAGGTGAAAGCCTGACGCGGCTGGAACGGATGGACGGCGGCGCTCGGTGGGCGGTCGAGATTGCCCGAGAGCGGCGGTTGCTGGAAAACACAGGCGAGAAGAATCTAAGTACTGCGGGAACATAAGAGGGTAAGTTGATGTACGAACGCTTTACGGATCGCGCGCGGAAGGTCATGCAGTTGGCGAATCAGGAGGCGCAGCGGTTCAACCACGAATACATCGGCACCGAACACATCCTGCTGGGCCTGGTCAAGGAAGGCAGCGGGGTGGCGGCCAACGTGCTGAAGAACCTGGACGTCGATCTGCGGAAGATCCGGCTGGAGGTCGAGAAGCTGGTGCAGAGCGGCCCCGAGATGGTGACGATGGGCAAGCTGCCGCAGACGCCCCGCGCCAAGAAGGTCATCGAGTACTCGATGGAAGAGGCCCGCAACCTGAACCACAACTACGTGGGCACCGAGCATATCCTGCTGGGCCTGTTGCGCGAGCAGGAGGGCGTCGCCGCCCAGGTGCTGATGAACCTGGGCCTGAAGCTGGAAGAAGTCCGCGAGGAAGTGCTGAACCTGCTGGGTCACGGCCTGGAAGGCGAGGAGGAGTCGGGCGGCGAGCGTCCCGGACGGACCGAGTCCCGCGGCGAAGGCCGCTCGAAGGCCAAATCCAAAACTCCCGCCCTGGACAGCTTCGGTCGCGACCTGACCCAGTTGGCTCGCCAGGGCAAGCTGGATCCGGTGATCGGGCGGGAACGCGAGATCGAACGCGCGATTCAAATCCTCTGCCGCCGCACCAAGAACAACCCAGTCCTGCTGGGCGAAGCCGGGGTCGGCAAGACGGCGATCGTCGAAGGCTTTGCGCAGCGCGTTATCGGCGGCAACGTCCCGGACCTGCTGGCAGACAAGCGGATCGTGGTCCTGGATCTGGCAATGATGGTGGCCGGCACGAAATACCGCGGCCAGTTCGAGGAACGTATCAAGGCGGTGATGAACGAAGTCCGCCGTGCCAAGAACACGATTTTGTTCATCGACGAGCTGCACACCTTGGTGGGCGCCGGCGGCGCCGAGGGCGCGATCGACGCTGCCAACGTGCTCAAGCCGGCCTTGTCCCGGGGCGAGATCCAGTGCATCGGAGCCACGACGCTGGATGAGTACCGCAAGTACATCGAGAAGGACAACGCCCTGGCTCGCCGCTTCCAGGAGATCATCGTCGATCCGACCAGTGCCGACGAGACGGTGGAGATCCTCAAGGGGCTGCGGCCGCGGTACGAAGAGCACCATCGCGTCCAGTTCACCGACGACGCCTTGCAGGCGGCCGTCGAGTTCTCG